>CAVFCB010000038.1:0-16354 GCA_963620895.1 Bacteroidaceae bacterium
TCCGCGTTTGCAAGCGCCGTTCCCGCGGCGATGAGGGTGGCGACAGCGAGGATATTTTTCATTTTTAGGGGTTCCTTTTCAGTTAACTTTAGAGGAAATCGGACCTGCGAGAACGTTTCCCACAAACTCGTCTCAATTTCTGGAAGCCATTTTGCAAAAAAAAAAACGATTCGCAAGCTTTTTCTGCCATCGGCAAAAAAATTTATGAAACGCAATTTTTTTGTTTATTCGGAGAAAATGAAAGTTCAGACTGTGTCTCGAATTTTACAAATTTTTCAAATTTCAGGATCATGAAAATCGAAACCAAATGCGTTCAGGAAGGCTGGAAGCCGAAGAAAGGTGAGCCGCGCGTTCTGCCTATTTATCAGAGCACGACGTTCAAATACGACACCAGCGAGCAGATGGCGGATTTGTTCGATCTGAAAGCGGCGGGTTATTTTTACACGCGTCTGCAAAATCCGACGAATGATGCCGTTGCCGCGAAAATCGCCTCGCTCGAAGGCGGCGTTGCCGCGATGCTCACGTCGTCCGGGCAAGCCGCATCGTTTTTTGCCGTGTTCAATCTTTGCGAAGCGGGCGACCATTTCGTCAGCTCGTCGAGCATTTACGGCGGCACGTTCAACCTGTTTCAGGTGACGATGAAAAAGCTCGGGATCGACGTGACGTTTGTCGATCAGGACGCTCCCGCGGAAGAAATCCAGAAAGCATTTCGCCCGAACACGAAAGCGGTTTTTTCCGAAACGGTCGCCAATCCTGCGGGAGCGGTGCTCGACATTGAAAAGATGGCGAAAATCGCGCACGGGAACGGCGTGCCGCTGATCGTGGACAACACGTTTGCGACGCCCGTGCTCTGCCGTCCGTTTGAATTCGGCGCGGACATCGTGATTCACTCGACGACGAAATACATGGACGGGCACGCGTGCGCCGTCGGCGGCGTCATCGTGGACAGCGGGAATTTTGATTGGGAAGCGCACAAGGACAAGTTCCCGGGGCTTACGGAACCGGATGAAAGCTACCACGGACTCGCCTACACGAAGGCGTTCGGCAAAGGCGCTTACATCACGAAAGCCACGGCGCAGCTCATGCGCGACCTCGGCTCGATTCAGTCGCCGCAGAACGCGTTTCTGCTGAATCTCGGTCTGGAAACGTTGCATTTGCGCATGCCGCGCCACTGCGAGAACGCGCTTGCCGCCGCGAAATATCTGAAATCGCACCCGAAAGTCGCGTGGGTCGATTACGCGGGATTGCCCGACAGCAAATATTACGCGCTCGCGCAAAAACAGTTTGACGGCGGCTTGCCCTGCGGCGTGCTCACGTTCGGCATCAAAGGCGGACGCGAAAATTCCATCCGCTTCATGGACGCGCTGAAACTGATTTGCATCGTCACGCACGTGGCGGACGCGCGCAGCTGCGTTCTTCACCCGGCGAGCCACACGCACCGCCAGCTTTCGGACGAACAGCTCATCGCCGCAGGAATCCGCCCGGATCTCATCCGTTTTTCCGTCGGGATCGAGAACATCGACGACCTCATCGCCGATCTCGAACAGGCGCTTGAAAAAATTTAAGCGGAGACAAACAAATTTTTCCTTCGGGAACGCTCTTTTTTTCAGTTAGTTAGAGGTTAATAGAGAGAGATATAGAGATAAGTTAGGTTAGTTAAAGTTAGAGAGAGAAATCAGAGTGCTCCGTCGGGAACGTAGTTCCCGGCGGAGTTTTTTTTGCATCTAAAAAAAATTGCGCGGCGGGAACGCGCGTTCCCGCCGACTGCGAGAATCAGCGGCGTTCGGGGAAGCGCGACGGGCGGCGATACGGCGGGAGCGTCTCGACGCGATAACCGAAAACGGCGGGATCTTTCAGCAACGCGAGCAATTTTTCCGGCGGGAAAAAGCTGCGAACGTCTTCGGGCAAATCGCATTCGACGAGTCCGCCGTCGTCGCGCCGCACGGCGAGCGCGAGCGCCGTGCCGCCGGAATTCGCGCCGATGTGCGGCATCAGTCGTTTTTCGAAAAATTCGGCGACGTTTTCGTCGGGATTGAGCACGAACGTGATTTTTTTGAGCAAGCGCGGCAACTGTTCCGCCATCGGCAAAATGCGAGCGACCTGCATGCCCCATTCCGCCTGCTGTTCGCGGAAACGCAATTCGCAATCGAGCACGACTTGCGCGCCGTCCGTGATGAGCTCCTTGTAGTTCGCGTAATCCGTCGCAAAGCAAATGAGTCCGTATTTGTCCTTGCGCGTTTCGACGGAAAACTTCGCGTATTTGCGGCGATCGGTATCGCCTTTGGTGTCGAGCACTTCCACGTTTTCGATGATCCCGCAGATTCGCACCATGTGGCTTTTCGCTTTCTTGGAAAGCGTGCAATCTTCGAGCGCGCCGGAAAATGTCGAAACCGCCTGATCGAGCCCGGCATAAACGTCGAGCGGATGCCCGGAAAGATAAATTCCGAGCAATTTTTTTTCTTTGCGGAGTTTTTCCAGCGGAGACATCGGCGCGCCGGAACGGTCGATGAAATCTTCGGCGGAGCGACGCTCGTCGAGAATTCCGAGCTCCATCGTAAGCCCGTCGCCGCCGGACGCCGCTTCGTTTTTCGCCAAAAAATCGCGCACGGCGCCGAACGACGCCAAAATGTGATTGCGATCCTCATACTGCTCGCAATTGTCGAAACCGCCCGCTTCGACGAGCGTTGACAGGCTTCGACCGAGACTGAGCGGACCCTCGCGCATGGCGCCTGTTTCTTCGTTCTTCACGAGAACGCGCTTGGTGCAGAGGCGCTCCATAAAATCGACGAATCCCTTGTATTTTCCGCCGCGGGAACGCTCTTCGATGATCGCCTGCGAAACTTTTTCGCCGAGACCTTTGAGCGGCACGAAGCCGAAGTGAATCGCGTTGTTCGCGGGATCGGGAGTGAAGCGTTCGTTCGACGAATTCACGTTCGGCCCGAGCACGCGAATGCCCATGCTCTCGCATTCCGAGATGACGCCGAGCATTTTTTCCGGATTGTTCATTTCGGAATCGAGCACCGCCGCCATGTATTCCACGGGAAAATGCGCTTTGAGATAGCCCGTCTGATACGCGACGTAGGCGTAGCAGACCGAGTGCGATTTGTTGAACGCGTATTCGGCAAACGCTTTCCAGTCCGTCCAAATTTTTTCGATAAGTTGCTCGGCGCGCGCTTTGTTGCCTTTGAGCGGCTCCATAAACCGCGGATTTTCGAGGCAACCGCGATGAAACTTTTCCTGCAACTTCGCCATCGTGTCCAACTGCTTTTTTCCCATCGCCTTGCGAAGCACGTCGGACTCGCCGCGCGTGAACTGTCCGAGCTCGCGGGAAAGCAACATGACCTGTTCCTGATAAACCGTGATCCCGTAGGTGTCCTTGAGGTAGCGCTCCATCAGCGGATGGTCATACACGATCGGTTCCTCGCCGTGTTTGCGGCGAATGAACTGCGGAATGTATTCCATCGGTCCCGGACGATACAGCGCGTTCATGGCGACGAGATCCTCGAAACGATTCGGGCGGAGCAGGCGCAGATATTTTTTCATGCCGCCGGATTCAAACTGGAAAAGCCCCGTCGTTTCGCCGCGCGTGAACACGCCGAAAGTCGCTTCGTCGTCGAGCGGGATCGCGCTGATGTCCAAATCCAAGCCCTTTGCCGCCTTCACGTTTTGGAGGCAGTTTTTCAAAATCGTGAGCGTGCGCAGTCCGAGAAAATCCATTTTGAGCAAGCCGATCGGCTCGACAAAATGCCCGTCATACTGCGTCGTAAGCAGATTTTCGCCGGCGGTGGGCATCACGGGAATCGTCTCGATAAGCGGATCGCGCGAAATCAACGTGCCGCAAGCGTGAACGCCGGTATTGCGAATCGAACCGTCGAGCGTTTCCGCAAATCGCAACGTGTCCGCGACAAGCTGTTCGGAAGAATTTTTCGCATCGCGCAACGACGGACTTTCCTTGAGCGCTTCCGCCATCGTAATTTTCGGACGCGCGGGAACGAGCTTTGCGAGCGCGTTCGCCTCGGAAAGCGGCAAATCGAGCGCGCGCGCAACGTCCTTGATCGCCATTCGCGGCGCCATGCTTCCGAACGTGACGATGTGCGCAACGTGATCTTGCCCGTATTTTTGAGAAACCCACTCCAACACCTTCCCGCGCCCGGCATCGTCGAAGTCGATATCGATATCGGGCATCGAAATTCGATCGGGATTGAGAAAGCGCTCGAACAGCAAATCGTATTTCATCGGGTTGATTCCCGTGATGCCGAGGCAGTAAGCGACGACGCTGCCCGCCGCGCTCCCGCGCCCGGGGCCGACGAGAACGCCCATCTCGCGCGCCGCCGCGATGAAGTCCTGCACGATGAGAAAGTAGCCCGGAAATCCCATCGTCTTGATTGTGGACAGCTCAAAATCGATGCGTTCCTGCACGTCCTCCGGAATGGTTTCGCCCCAGCGCCGCCGCGCTCCCGCCAACGTCAGATGCCGCAAATAATCGTATTCGAAACGAATGCGATAAACTTTTTCCGCGCCGCCGAGCGTTTCGTAGCGATCGCCGAATTCGGCGCGCAATTCCTCCTCGGAAATGCGTTCCCGCAACGCGGCTTCCGTGCCGAACGTTTCCGGGATCGGGAACACCGGCATAATCGGCGGCGAATCGAGCTGATATTCTTCGACCTTGTTCGCGACTTCGAGCGTGTTCAGCAAAATTTCCGGGCAATCGTGGAAAAGCGACTTCATCTCCGCCGTCGTTTTGAACCATTCCTGCCGCGTGTAGCGCAGACGTTTTTCGTCCGTCACCTTTTTGTTGGAATTGATGCAGAGCAAAATGTCGTGCGCGGGAGCGTCCTTTTCATCGAGAAAATGCACGTCGTTTGTCGCCACGATCTTGATACCGAGTTTTTCCGCAAGGCGAAAAATTCCTTTTTCGGCGACGATTTGGCGTTCGTAAACGTTGCGCGTTTCTTCGCAAACGTTGTTCGGATGCCGCATGACTTCGAGATAAAAATCTTCGCCGAAAACGCGTTGAAACCAACGCGCGGCTTTTTCCGCTCCCGCCTCGTCTCCGGCGAGAATTTTCGACGGAATTTCGCCTGCGATGCACGCCGAGCACACGATCAGCCCTTCGTGATAGCGTTCGAGGATTTCCTTGTCGATGCGCGGGCGATAATAGTTGCCCTCCGTCCAACCGAGCGAAATCAGTCGCACGAGGTTGTGATAGCCGGTCAGATTTTTCGCGAGCAGAATCAGGTGATTTCCCGATCGGTCGATTTTTTCGTCCGTGCCCACGGGAATGTTTTTGCCTTTGTCGAAACGCGTGCGCCGCGCCACGTAGGCTTCGCAACCGAGAATCGGTTTGATTTTCGCCTTTCTGCAAGTGTCGTGAAAAAGTTTGATGCCGAACATGTTCCCGTGATCGGTCAGCGCGACCGCCGCCATGCCGTCCGCTTTCGCTTTTGCGGCAAGCTTTTTGATGTTCGTCGCGCCGTCCAGCAGCGAATACTGCGAGTGCACGTGCAGGTGCACGAAATCGCTGAACGGCACGGCGGGAACGTCGTTTTCGGCTTCGGACATTTTTCAATCCCTCCTTTTCAACGCCGCAAATTTTCTCAGTGGTCGTCGCAATTGCAACCGCGCGCCCACGTGCCGTTTTCGTCGAGCTCGTGCGCGTGCTTTTTCGCAAATTCGGGAACGCCTCCGTCTTCCGAGGGCGCAAGCGCGGGAGCGCTCGGCACGACGGCGGACGGCGAGCGTTCTTCCTCGGCGGGCGTCAGCGCGGGAGCGGCGGGAACGGAACCCGCGGAATGTTTGCGGGAACGCTGCTCGTCGTGCGAATGATCATGCCCGCAGGAACCGTCGCATTTGCCGCACGAGCCGTCGCCCTTGCAACCCATCATTTTTTTGCGAAATTCTTCCGGATCGAGCGGACGCAGACCGAGTTTCGCGAGCAACGCGAAATCCTTGGACGCGGGACCGTTCGGCGTCGTGAGCAATTTGTCGCCGAGGAAAATGGAATTTGCGCCCGCAGCGAAGCAAAGCGCCTGCCCTTCGTCCGTCATTTGCGCGCGACCGGCGGAAATTCTGATAATCGCTTTCGGCATGAGAATGCGCGCGACCGCGATGATGCGGACAAATTCGAAAATATCCACGCGCGGGCGCCCTTCGAGCGGCGTTCCCGGACAAGGAACGAGCGCGTTGATCGGCACGGATTCCGGCGGCGTTTCCATATTTGCAAGCTCGATGAGCATTTTCAGACGGTCGTCCACCGTTTCGCCCATGCCGAGAATTCCGCCGGAGCACACGCCCATGCCCGCCGCCTGCACGTTGCGAATCGTCGTGAGCCGATCGTCGTAAGTGCGCGTAGTGATGATTTCCGGATAATATTCGCGGGAAGTGTCGAGGTTGTGATTGTAAATATCGCAACCGGCGTCTTTGAGGCGTTTTGCCTGCGCTTCCGTGATGAGTCCGAGCGTGCAGCACACCTGCAAACCGAGCGCTTTCACGCCGCGCACGGACGCGAGCACGCTCTCGAACTGCGGACCGTCGTTCACGCGGCGCCACGCCGCGCCCATGCAGAAACGCGATGCTCCCGCCGCTTTCGCTTTTTTCGCGGCGGCGACGACGGATTCCGTATCCATCAGCGGTTCGGGCTTCAGCCCGGCGTTCGCGCGCGCGGACTGCGGACAATACGCGCAATCTTCGGAACACGCTCCCGTCTTGATCGACTGCAGCATGTTGATCTGCACCGCGTCCGGCACTTGCGTTTGCCGGTGAATTTCCTGCGCGTAATAAATCAGCGCCGGGAGCGGGAGATTGTAAACTTTGCGGACGTCCTCAAGGTAGTAAATCATAGTTGCGGGAACGATAATACTTCCGTTCCCGCCGTGCGACGAGAAATTATTCCCAACCGCGGGAACGCTCCGGGCTCAGTGGCAATCGCACTCGCCGGAATCGCAATGGCAATCGCCGCCGCAGGAGGAACAGCCGCCCGAAGCGCCGACGCGCCCGGCGGAAACTTCGTCGTCCGTCGCCGCGCGAATGCCTTTGACTTCCACGTCGAAAAACAGCGTCACGCCCGCGAGCGGATGATTGCCGTCGAGCTTGATTTTTTCGTTTGTGACGCCCGTGACCGTGAACGCGTGAACGCCGCCCTGCCCGTCCTGCGCATGAAAACGCATTCCCGGCTCAATCGTTCCCGCGAATTGAACGGCGGAGCGCGGCACTTCGATAATCAGCGCGGGATCGACGACGCCGTAGCCGTTTTCGGGAGCCACTTCCACGCGCTTTTTGTCGCCGACGCCGAGCCCTTCCATTTCCTTTTCCAATCCGGGAATGATGTTGCCCGCGCCGTGAAGATATTCCAACGGAGCGCGACCGTCGGACGTGTCGAGGACGTTCCCGTCCTTGTTCGTAAGCGTGTAGTCGAAGGCGACCACCGTATTTTTCGCGATTTTCATGACGCGGCGCACTATACCTGAGTTCCCGCAGTGCGACAAATTGAAATTCGCGCGACCGAATTTCAATTTGAAAGCGTTCCCGCGAACTGCGAAAATTCCGCCTATGAAAATCGAAATCGAGCGCCCCTTGGACATGCATCTGCACCTGCGCGACGGAGCAATTCTCCGCATAGCCGCGCCGCATGCGGCACGCGATTTCGCCGGGGCGGTCGTGATGCCCAACCTCGTTCCGCCCGTCGATTCCGCAGAATCGATGCGCGCCTACCGTTCCCGCGTGCTCGCGGCAACGGGAACGCCCGAAGAAAAATTTTCGCCGCTGATGACGATTTTTCTGAAAAACCAGACGCGCGCCGAGCTTGAAGCCGCGAAGCGCGAACCCGGTTTTTTCGCGATGAAACTTTATCCCGCCGGCGCGACGACGAATTCCGACGGCGGCGTGCGCGATTTCGGCGAAGCGGAACCGACGCTCCGCGCGATGGAAGAACTCGGCATCCCGTTGCTCGTTCACGGCGAAAGCGCCGGCTTCGTCATGGATCGCGAAGCGGAATTTCTTCCCGTTTATCGCGACTTGGCGCAACGTTTTCCGAAACTGAAAATCTGCATGGAACACATTTCGACGGCGGCGGCGCTCCCGTTGCTCGACGAATGCGAAAATCTTTTCGCGACCGTCACGTTGCACCATCTGCTTTTCACGCTCGACGACGTTGCGGGCGGGCTGCTCGCGCCGCACCTTTTCTGCAAACCGATCGTCAAACGCCCCGAAGATCGCGCCGCGTTGCGTGCGGCGGTGCTCGGCGGGCATCCGAAAATTATGTTCGGGAGCGATTCCGCGCCGCACGCCGTCGCGAAAAAAGAATGCGCCGCCGCTGCCGGCGGAATTTACAGCTCTCCGGTCGCGTTGCCGGCGCTTGCGCAATTTTTCGCCGAAAATAACGCCGCGGAAAAACTCAACGCGTTTGTCGGCGGGAACGCCCGCCGCATCTGGAATTTGCCCGAGACAACGGAAAAAATCGTTCTCGAAAATTCGCCGATGCGCGTTCCCGCGTTTTTCGAATGCGACGACGGCGCGCGCATTGTTCCGCTTTTCGCGGGAACGGAAATCGCTTGGTCAGTCGCCCGCGCAAATTGAACGCGGCGGGAACGCTCACTCGACGCCGAAAATGGCGTCGATGTAATTTTTTGCGGAAAACGGCTGAAGGTCTTCGGGCTTTTCTCCGAGTCCGACGTAGTAAATCGGGATGTGAAGCTCGCGCCAAATTCCGACGAGTGCGCCGCCGCGCGAAGTGCCGTCAAGCTTCGTTACTATCAGCCCGGTAAGCCCGAACGCTTCATTAAAAATCTTCGCCTGTTCGATGGAGTTGGAACCGAGCGTGCCGTCCACCACGAGCCACCGATGATGCGGCGCCGCGGGATCGAGCTTCGCGACGACGCGGGAAAGTTTTTTCAATTCTTCCATGAGGTGCGACTTCGTGTGAAGCCGTCCCGCCGTATCCAAAATCGCGATGCGTTTTCCGCGGGAACGCGCCGCCTGCACGGTGTCGAATGCCACGGCGGCGGCGTCCGCGCCGTGTTGCCCGGGAACGATGTCGAGCGAGAGCCGCTCCGCCCACGCCGCAATCTGCTCGCCGGCGGCGGCGCGAAAAGTATCGCACGCGCCGAGAATGACGGAATCGCCGTTCGCCTCGAAAAGGTGCGCCAGCTTCGCGGCGGTCGTCGTTTTGCCGGCGCCGTTCACGCCGACAAGCGCAATGATTTCCGGAACGTGTTCGGGCGCGGGAACGAATTTTGCCTCGGCGCCTTCGAGCACGCGGGAAAGCACGCGACGTCCGATTTCCGCCGCCGCGCGCCCGTGAAGCTCTTTGTCCTTGGCGTAGGCGGCGCGAATTTCGTCGAGAATTTCCTGCGCCGTCTCAACTCCGAAATCCGCGCCGTAGAGCGCTTCTTCGAGCTCTTCGATGGAGGCGGCATCGAGCTTTCGGGAAAAAATTCCGCCGAGCGCGCCGAAGAGTTTCGCGGTTTTCCTGAAACCGTCCTTAAACTTCTGAATGAACGAACCGAACATTAGGGAAATGAAAAATCAGGAATTGGAAATTAGGACGATTACGGATTCCTAATTGCGCGAGGCGCACGGCATTATTTCGCCTCGCGAAGCGGGCGGGAAAGATGCGCTTTCACGCGATCGAGCACGCCGTTGACGAATCGGTGCGAATCCTCCGTGGAAAAGATTTTCGCAAGCTCGATCGCTTCGTTGATGGAGACGATCGGCGGAATGTCCGTGCGGTAGAGCAATTCAAAAATCGCAAGGCGAAGAATCGCAAGATCGCAACGCGCGATGCGCGCGAGCGTCCAGTTTTTCGCGCAGTCGGAAATGATTTCATCGATGCGCGCAAGGTGTTCGAGCGTTCCCGCGATGAGCTCCTCCGCAAACGCGTAATACTCGCGCGGCGCCTGTTGTTGCTGTTGTTCGAAAAAATCAAAGAGCGCTTCCGGAAGTTTTTCCGGCTCGCACGGACTCATGCTCCACGCATAAAGAAACTGCATCGCGGCGATGCGATTTGCGCGGCGGCGGGAAATTTTCGCGGGAGCGGGCGTTCCCGCGGCGGCGTCTTTCGGGTCGGACGACATAACAAAAATCCTCTTTCTTTCGTGCGCTCAGTTTTTGTGAAACGGATTGTCTCCGCCGAGCGGGAACCCGTCATCGTCGTCATCTTCGTCTTCGTCGTGCAAGAAATTGCTCCCGAAAATTTCTTCGTTGCGTTCCCGCTCGAAGTCGTTGCGGTCGAGCTCTTCGAGATAGCGCGCGAGCCGCAAGCCGGTCGCGGCAATGTCGAGCGCGGCGAGCGCAAATTCCGCGCCGCGATCGGTCTCGCCGAAAACGCGTTCGTCCGCCTGCGCTTCGTTGTTCGTGACGATGATTCCGTTGACCACGGGCACCTGCGTGTCGAGCCCGATCGCCTGCAACGCTCCCGCCGTGGCGTGCGCGATGATTTCGTGGTGCGGCGTTTCGCCGGCGATGACGACGCCGAGCGCGATGATGCAATCGTAGTCGCCCGTGAGCGCGAGCATGTTGGCGACGTAGGGAAGTTCGTTCGCGCCGGGAACGCGGGAAACATCGATTCCGCTCGCGGGAATCTTGGATTCGCGGAGTTTCTGCTGAACGCGGGAAATCAGGTGATCGACGTGCTTCGAATTATAACGGGAAGCAACAATCGCAAAGCGCAAGTCGGAACGCGCTTCCGGTCTGTGGGTCGGTTTGTTTTTGCTCATAAAAAATATTTTGTTTCCTTAAAAAACTCTGCGAATTTGAAAGAACGTTTTCAAAAAAAAAGAACAAGGGCGACGCTCAAATTTTTTCCGGGAGGAGTCCGTTTTTCTGTCGCCACGATTTTCGCCAACCCGCCCGATGATGGGCGATCCAATCGAACATCGCGCGAGAATACCCGACATCGCGCCCGGCGCGCTCGCTCAAAAACCATTTGTGCCGCATGATTTCCTCGCGCTCGGCGACGACTTCGCGATACAGGCTGGACTGCGCCGCAACCGCCTGAACAAGCTTTCGCGGAAGCGATACGGGCTTCGTCCCGGACGGCTTGCTGTTTCTCCTTATTTGCATGGTCTCTGCAATATGCCCCGAATCCGCATTTTTTCAATCTCAAAAAATCGCGGGAACGCGTTCCCGTGCCTACTTTTTGCCCTTGGCGAGTTTTTGCGCGATGGCGAAACGCGCAATCGCTTCGAGCTTTTCGAGCTCGACGGGATCGATTTCCTTTTGCCGGCGAGCGGCTTCCAACGCGGCTTCCGCGCGCCGTTGCGCATCCTCGACGGACGACAAATCGATCGCCTTCACGTCGATTGCCGCTTCGGCGAGCACGCTCACGCGGTCGGCGATGACGCGCGCGTAGCCTTTGTCCACGGCGAGAAGCGTCGTTCCCGCGGCGGTTTCGACGGCGATTTCGCCGGGCTCGACCTCCGCCGTCAGCGGAATGTGCCCGGGCAAAATTCCCAGTTCGCCCGCCGTCGTCGGCAACGTAACGGAAGAAACGTCTTCCGCCCGATAAACCACGCCCGTAGGCGTCACAATTTCAAAACTCAATGACATTGTCTTTTCCTTTTTTTAACCACGAATAAACACGAATGTTCACGAATCGGTCTTTTAACCGCAAATTTTCGCAAATTAACGCAAATCGTTTTTGGGGAAGGATCTTTTAACTATTAAAAACGACGTATTCGTGTAAATTCGTGGTTCCTTTTTCTCCACTCGTTATTGTTTTTTCGCTGACGCGAAAACTTCGTCGATGGAGCCTTTCATGTAGAAGTGCTGTTCGGCGATGTTGTCCGCATCGCCTTTCAGAATCGTATCGAGCGAGCGCACGGTGTCCGAGACGGAACAGTATGCGCCGTCCATTCCCGTGAACTGCGAGGCGACGTGGAACGGTTGCGAAAGGAATTTCTGGATTTTTCGCGCACGCGAAACCGTGAGTTTATCTTCGTCGGAAAGCTCGTCCATACCGAGAATCGCGATGATGTCCTGCAAATCTTTGTATTTTTGCAAAACCGCCTGCACGGCGCGAGCGACGCGGAAATGGTCTTCGCCGACGATTTGCGGCGTGAGCGCCTGCGACGTCGAGGCGAGCGGATCGACCGCCGGATAAATCGCGAGCTCGGCGATTTTTCGATCGAGAACGATGGTCGAATCCAAGTGCGCGAACGTGTTCGCGGGAGCGGGGTCGGTCAAGTCGTCCGCGGGAACGTAAACGGCTTGGAAAGACGTGATGGAGCCTTTTTTCGTCGAAGTGATGCGTTCCTGCAAGTTGCCCATTTCCGTCGCAAGCGTCGGCTGATAACCGACGGCGGACGACGAACGCCCGAGCAACGCGGAAACTTCCGATCCCGCCTGCGAAAAACGGAAAATGTTATCGATGAACAGCAGCACGTCCTGCCCTTTTTCGTCGCGGAAATATTCCGTCATTGCGAGCGCGGTCAACGCGACGCGCATACGCGCTCCCGGCGGCTCGTTCATCTGCCCGTACACGAGCGCGACTTTGGATTTTGAAATATCTTTTGTGTCGATGACGCCGGACTCGCACATTTCGCGGTAAAGGTCGTTGCCTTCGCGGGAACGCTCGCCGACGCCCGCGAACACGGAATAACCGCCGTGCGCCTTCGCGATGTTGTTGATCAGCTCCATGATGAGCACGGTTTTGCCGACGCCCGCGCCGCCGAACGCGCCGACTTTCCCGCCTTTTACGAACGGGCAAATGAGGTCGATGACCTTGATGCCCGTTTCGAGCAGCTCCGCTCCCGTGCTTTGTTCGACGAGCGGCGGCGGGTTGCGGTGAATCGGATATTTTTTCGTGAAATTGACCGGTCCCTTGCCGTCCACGGGATCGCCCGTGACATTGAAAATGCGCCCGAGCACGCCCTCGCCGACGGGCGCCTGAATCGGCGCTCCCGTGTCCGTAATTTCCATTCCGCGCACGAGTCCGTCCGTCGTGCTCATCGCGACCGCGCGAACGACGCCGCCGCCCAGATGCTGTTGCACTTCAAGCACGAGCCGCGTCGGTGCGCCGTTGAGCGAGTAATTCACTTCCAGCGCATTGTAAATCGCGGGAATGTTCTTTTCGTCGAACTGCGCGTCCACGACCGCGCCGATAATCTGGGTAATCGTTCCTTTGTTCATAAATTTTCGTTTCCTTTAAAATTCTTTAAGCTCTAAATCTTTTTTTTACGCCGCGTTGGAGGCGGCGAGCTCGTTGATTTCGTTCGTAATTGCGGCTTGTCGCGCCTTGTTGTATTCGAGCGAAAGCGAATCGACGAGATTCTTCGCGTTGTCCGTCGCCGCTTTCATCGCGACCATGCGCGCGGATTGCTCGGAAGCCTTTGCTTCCAAAATCGCCTGATGAAGCATTTGTTTGAAAAACAGCGCGGGAAGCCCGTCGAGAATCGTCTGCGCATCGGGCGCGAAATTCATCTCGCGGTCATCTTCGACGAGGCGGAATTCCTCTTTTTCCCCGCGTGCGCGAAACTGTTCCTGCATGCGCGCTTCCAAGTTGCCGAGCGGGACGAGCGTTGCAAGCGTCGGCACCTGAACAATCGTGTTTTTGAACTGCGACAACACGAGCTCTATCGTGTCGATCGTTCCCGCGAGATATTCGCGAATCAAAAAATCGCCGATCGGACGCACCTCGGAAAAATTCACGTGATCGCTCACGGAAAAATCCGCGACGAGTGCGCGTTTCGTGCGCGCGACAAACTGCGTTGCCTTTTTCCCGACAGTAAAAAACTTCGCCGGCGTTCCCGCGGGAACGTTTTTGCTCAGGAAACGGAACAGATTGGAATTGAGTCCGCCGCAAAGCCCTTTGTCCGTCGCGATGACGACGATCCCGCGCGTCTTCACCGCGCGTTCCCGCATGAGCGGATGGGAAAAATCGCCCGACAAATCAAGCCCGCGCAACGCCGTCGCAAGAATCCGCGAAAGCAGCACGGCATACGGGCGACCGGACATTGCGGCTTCCTGCGCGCGCCTCATTTTCGACGAAGCGACGAGCTGCATCGCGCGCGTAATCTGCCCGGTGTTCGTCACCGAACGAATGCGATTTCGAATTTCTCTCAGACCCTTAGCCATAGTTATTTTCGTTTTTAGGAAACCACGAATGAACTCGAATGAACTCGAATCTTTTCAAAGCATCCCACGATAGCGTAAACTTCTTCGCGAAAAATTAATTTCCCCGATTCGTGTTTTTTCGTGTTCATTCGTGGTTTCTTTTTTATGCGGAATACGCCGCTTTCCACTGATCGCAGGCGGCTTTCAGCTTTGCTTCCAAATCGTCGTCGAGTTTCGCTTTGGTTTTGATTTCCGAAAGCGTTCCCGCGGCGGACGTTTCCAAAAATTCCTGAAGCGCGAGCGATGCGGCGAGCGTTTTTTCTTTCGGAATATCCGCGAAAAAGTCGTGCTGCATCGCCCAAATCAACGCGATTTGCGAAGCGACGGGTTTCGGCTCGCCCGGCCCTTGTTTGAAAAGTTCGACGAAGCGGTCGCCCTTGTCCAAAATCGCCTTCGTCGCCGCGTCGAGATCGCTCCCGAACTGCGCGAACGCCGCCATTTCGCGATATTGCGCAAGCTCGCCCTTGACCTTTCCCGCGACCTGCTTGAACGCCTTGATCTGCGCCGAAGAACCGACGCGCGACACGGAAAGCCCGACCGAAATCGCCGGGCGAACGCCCTGATTGAACAAGTCCGTTTGCAGGAAAATCTGTCCGTCGGTGATCGAAATCACGTTCGTCGGAATATACGCGGAAACGTCGCCCGCCTGCGTTTCGATAATCGGGAGCGCCGTCAGCGAACCTTTTCCCGTAAGGCGCGCGGCGCGTTCGAGCAAACGCGAATGCAGATAAAAAACATCGCCCGGATAAGCTTCGCGCCCGGACGGACGTTTCAGAATCAGCGAAATCTGGCGATACGCCGCCGCGTGCTTCGACAAATCGTCGTAGACGACAAGCGCGTCCATGCCGTTTTCCATAAACCATTCGCCGATCGCCGCTCCCGCGAACGGCGCATACATCTGGTTCGCGGCGTTTTCCGACGCTCCCGCGACGACGATCACGCAGTATTCGAGCGCTCCCGCCTTTTCCAGCGTCGCAATCAGACGCGCCACGCTCGAATTTTTTTGTCCGACGGCAACGTAAATCGAATACACCGGACGGAAATTCGGATCGCCCGACGCGAACCCTTCGCGGTTGATGCGCGCTTGGTTGATGATCGTGTCCGTCGCAATCGTCGTCTTCCCGGTCGAGCGGTCGCCGATGATGAGCTCGCGTTGTCCGCGCCCGATCGGAATCATCGCGTCAATCGGCATAATGCCGGTTTGAAGCGCCTGATTGACGGGCTCGCGCGGCATAATTCCGGGCGCGATTTTTTCAATCGGCGCACGTTCTTTCGCGTTGATCGGGCCCTTGCCGTCCACGGGATTTCCGAGCGTATCGACGACGCGCCCGAGCAATTCTTTTCCCACGGGAACGCTGAGCAAACGCCCCGTCGTTTTGCACGTCATGCCCTCTTTGAGCGTTCCCGTATCGCCCATGACGACGACGCCCACGACATCCTGCTCCAAATTGAACGCGATTCCTTCGAGCCCGTTTTCAAACGCGAGCATTTCGTTCATCATCGTGTCGGAAAGCCCGTCAACTTTCGCCACGCCGTCGGCAAGCTCGACGATCGTGCCGACGTTCGCCTTCTCGGGTTTCGTGTCGAGCGATGCAATCGCCGCCCGGATATCTTCAAGAATCTGACTCATGATTTTGTTTTAGTTTTTGTTGTTAAATTCAAATAAAAATTACACGGCGAGCTCGGAGCGAAGCCGCGCGAGCGTTCCCGCGAGCGAAGCATCGTAAACATCGTCGCCGACCTGCACGCGCACGCCGCCGAGCAACGCCGGATTTTCCTCGGGAACGGGCGAAATCGCACGTCCGAAAAGCGCAGAAAAATGCGCCGCAATCGCGTCCGCCGTTCCCGCCGAAAGCGTTCCCGCGAACTCGATTCGCGCTTGCGAAAAACGCAGCTCCCGCGCGATGTCCGCGTAAAATTTTTCAAGCAACGGACGCAGTTGCGCAAACGGGAACGCACGCGGCACCTCGGCAAGAATCGCCCGCACGCGCTCCGCGTCAACGCGCCCGTCCGCCCCGCGCGCAAGCTCCGTCAGCCGCGCCGCAACTCTCTGCAAATTCTTATCTTTCTTCGCCATAGTTTTTTAATTTATTTTCGAGAAACCACGAACAAACACAAATGTTCACGAATGATTTTTTGGTCGCTATGTCGTAATCTTAAAAATCATTCGCATTGATCGGCGGTCTTTCGCAGTTCCTTTATTTTTTGATTTCTTCGGCGGCGGATTCCGCGAGGCGGGAACGCT
>CAVFCB010000039.1:0-14562 GCA_963620895.1 Bacteroidaceae bacterium
GCGGAAAAGCGCATGATCGGGACGCGGCGCACGCGCACTTCGCGTTGTTTCAGCGAAAGCGTGTCTGCCGCATCGCGGTCGCTTCCGAGCGTTCCCGCGCCGACGAGCGTGATGAGATCGAGTTTTTCGTCGTCCGCCTCAAATGCTTTTTGCGCCGAGCCCAACAGCGTTTTTCCGGTGTTCCCGGCGGCGGATTCGCGGTTCAGCGGAAGTTCCAACGGAGAAAAAACTTCCTTGGTCGAATTGTAGTCGGAAACGAGCCAACCCAAGAACGGTTTTTTGTTGGGTGAATACACGCTCCAATCACGAATTTTCGATTTGTCGAGCCCGCCGGTCGCCCAAACGCCGGTCCAAAAGCGTTTCCCGTCAACGGCTTTCCCGGAGGGAAGCGAGGCGTTGTCGTTCCCGCCGAAAATGTCCGCCGTTGCCGTGACGCGTTGGTCGTCCCCGCTGAGGAGCTGCAATTGCCCGAGCGCCATGCGCATTCCGCTGATTGCGTTGAGTTGCGCCTGTGCGCGTTTGAGTCTGCCTTCCGTGAGTTTGCTCTGCACGTAAACGAACGACACCAACGTAATCGCGACGAGGAGCATCAGCGCCATCATCACCAGAGAAACGACCAACGAAAACCCGCGGCGCGAAGAAAAACGCCGGCGAAAAGAATTTACAGCGGGGAACATATCCGAAAATTATAAAGGGGAATTTCTGATGAGTCCGAATTCTCGCAGAAAAAACGCCGGCGTTCAATTCAAAATGCCCCGAAAAAAGCGGAAAACGGGAAGCGAAAAAACGAAATTTTTTTGCGTTCCCGCGAAAAAAAATCACGTCAGCGGATCGCGACCGAGTGCGCGATCCCGCTTTCTGTTCAGCGCGTCGGCGACGACTTGCGCGATTTCCGACGCGATCCAGTAATACACTTCGCGGGATTCGCGGCGGGCAATCACCGTTCCCGCGCGCCGCATTTTGTTCAGGTGCAGAGAAACAATCGCTTGCGGCGCCTTGACGCGGCGGACGATTTCTCCGACCTTGGACTCGCCGTTTTCCCGCAAAAAATCAAGGATTCGCAGGCGCAGCGGATGCCCCAACGTCTTCAATTGCTCGGCGGCTTCCGTCAGAAGTTCGTCGAATACAAACTGTTCGTTTTCTGTTTTTTTCATCGTCGATATTTAATTATAAAAATATATCAATAAACAAATATCAAGCCCTTGTTTTCTTTTCTGTTCCCGCGGATTCCTCGTAAAATAAAGGCTTCAAAAATTTTTGTTGATTTGCGAAACGCGAGATACAAATTTTCGGGTTCGTTTGCGTCGTTCCCGACGAACGCCGCGAACGTCACACACAACATTTCACATAAACAACGAATATTCAACAAACCATGATTCTTACAGTTATCAAACGCGACGGCCGCAAGGTCGGATTTCACACGGACAAGATCATTGCCGCGATTCAAAAGGCGATGTTCCAAACGGAGCTCGGCGAAGACATTGCGCTTGCGACGCAGATTGCGCAGCGCATTGCCTACCACGGGGACGAATCGATGTCCGTCGAAGCGATTCAGGACCTCGTCGAAAACGAGCTGATGAAATCCGAGCGCAAGGATGTCGCCCGCAAATACATCGCCTATCGCGAGCAGCGCAACGTTGCCCGCAAGGCGAAAACGCGCGACATTTTCCTCGAAATCATCGAAGCGAAAGCGAACGACGTCACGCGGGAAAACGCGAACATGAACGCGGACACGCCGGCGGGAATGATGATGAAATTCGCCAGCGAAACGACGAAGCCCTTTGTGGACGACTATCTGCTTTCGCCCGAAGTCAAGGACGCGGTGCGCAAAGGCTACATTCACATTCACGACAAGGATTACTACCCGACGAAGTCGCTGACCTGCGTGCAGCATCCGTTGGACAAAATTCTGAGCGGCGGCATGGTCGCCGGGCACGGCGAATCCCGTCCGGCAAAACGCATCGAGACGGCGAGCATCCTCGCTTGTATTTCGATGGAAACCGCGCAAAACGAAATGCACGGCGGGCAAGCGATCCCGGCGTTTGACTTCTATCTCGCGCCGTTCGTCCGCCGGAGTTTCATCGAAGAAGTGAAGCAGCTCGAATCGTTCGAGGGCAAAGATCTTTCGCACCTCTTCAATGCGGAAATCAAGGATTACCTTTCCCGCCCGCTGACCGGGCTCGAAGGCGAAGAACGCCTTGTGCAGCACGCCGTCAACCGCACGGTCGAGCGCGTGCATCAGGCGATG
This sequence comes from Bacteroidaceae bacterium, assembly GCA_963620895.1. Lineage (GTDB taxonomy): Bacteria > Verrucomicrobiota > Verrucomicrobiia > Opitutales > UBA953 > Spyradosoma. Next base: position 2,249 of record CAVFCB010000039.1, read on the forward strand.
GAAGCGTTTGTGCACAACATGAACACGATCCATTCCCGCGGCGGGAACCAAGTCGTTTTCAGCTCGATCAACTACGGCACGGACACGTCGGCGGAGGGTCGCTGCATCATTCGCGAAATTCTGCTCACGACGGATCGCGGCGTCGGGAACGGCGCAACCGCGATTTTCCCGATTCAGATTTGGAAGAAAAAACGCGGCGTAAGCTACCTGCCCACCGACCGCAACTACGATCTTTACATGCTCGCGTGCAAGGTTTCCGCGCATCGCTTTTTCCCGAACTTCATCAACCTCGACGCAACGTTCAATCATCACGAAAAATGGCGCGCCGACGATCCGCAACGCTATCTCTACGAGACGGCGACGATGGGTTGCCGCACGCGCGTTTTTGAAAATCGTTTCGGCGAAAAAACGTCCATCGGGCGCGGGAACCTTTCGTTCACGACGATCAATCTCGTGCGGTTGGCGCTCGAATGCCGCGAAATCACCGACAAGGAAAAACGCATCACGAACTTTTTCGAAAAACTGAACACCGTGCTCGACATTACGGCGAAACAGTTGCACGAACGTTTCGAATTCCAGAAAACCGCAGTCGCGAAGCAGTTCCCGCTGCTGATGTCCGCGCTCTGGGTCGGCTCCAACGCGCTTTCGCCGAACGATTCCATCGAATCCGTAATCAATCAGGGAACGCTCGGGATCGGCTTCATCGGGCTGGCGGAATGCCTCGTCGCGCTCGTCGGCAAACACCACGGCGAAGATCAGGGCGCGCAGGATCTCGGCTTGCGCATCATCACGCACATGCGGGATCGCGCGAACAGCTACTCGGATTTTTACAAACACAATTATTCCGTGCTCGCCACGCCCGCCGAAGGGCTTTCCGGACGCTTTACGCGCATCGACCGCAAAACTTTCGGAAAAGTTCCCGGCGTCACGGATCGCGAATATTACACGAACTCCAACCACGTTCCCGTGTATTACAAATGCTCCGCGACGCACAAGGCGAAAATCGAAGCGCCCTACCACGACCTTACGCGCGGCGGGCACATCTTCTACGTCGAAATCGACGGCGACGCCACCAAGAATCCGGAGTCCATTTCTTCGATCGTCGATCTGATGGACAAATACAACATCGGCTACGCGTCCGTGAACCACACGCGCAATCGTTGCATGGACTGCGGCGACGAAAACGTCGAGGAAAACTACACGCAATGCAAAGTTTGCGGCAGCAAAAACATCGACACGATTCAGCGCATCACCGGCTATTTGGTCGGCACAACGTCCCGTTGGAATTCCGCCAAGCTCGCCGAGCTGCGGGATCGCGTCGTTCATGAATAAGACCGGAAAACGGAAAGCGGAAAACGGAAATTTTCGTTTTCCGCTTCCCGTTTTTCATTTCCCGTTTTCGCTATGTTTCTCCGCGTTCTTCGCATCGTTCCCGACACCATCGTTGACGGCCCCGGTCTGCGCACGAGCATCTACTGCGCAGGTTGCGCGCATCATTGCGAGGGTTGCCACAATCCGCAGAGTTGGAGCTTTGAGGCGGGAACGCCGATGACGCCGCGCGAAGTGCTCGACGCCGTGATCGCCGAATCTCCGGATTCGAACATCACGTTTTCGGGCGGCGATCCGTTTTACCAAGCGGAAGCGTTCGCCGAGCTCGCGAATCTCATCAAAGCGGAAAATCCGCGCAAGACGATTTGGTGCTACACGGGTTTTTCTTTCGAAGAAATTCTCGCCGACGAAAAAATGCACGCACTGCTCGAAAAAATCGACGTGCTCGTGGACGGTCCGTTCGCGCTCGCGTTGCGCGATGTGAAAAATCTGCGTTTTCGCGGGTCTTCGAATCAGCGGATAATCGACGTTCCCGCCTCGCTTTCCGCGGGAACGGTCGTCGAGTGGCGTCCGATCATCTGAACGCACTGAACGCCGCTTTCGGCTTGCTTCGGGCGCCGCGTTCCCGTTTTCTGAAACGCGATGCCTCCGTTTCCCCTGCCCCGCTTTTCATTTTACCTTGCCGCCGTTTCGCTTTACCTTTGCGGCGCAGTTTTTTCCATGAGCAAACCTATTTCACCCGAACGCAGAATCGAAGATCTCCGCAAGGAAATCGCCGAACACGACGAACGCTACTATCGCCACGCGGCGCCCGTCATTTCGGATTTCGAATACGACCTGCTGAAATCCGAGCTCCGCGCGCTCGAGTCCGCGCATCCCGAATTCGCACGCACCGATTCGCCCACCAACATCGTCGGCGACGACCGTTCCCGCGGCTTCGAAAAACGCTCGCACCGCGTGCCGATGCAAAGCCTCGACAATACTTATTCCGAGGGCGAATTTCTCGATTTTTGCGCGCGCATCGCCAAGGACGTTCCCGAAGAAAAAATGCGCTTTCTCGTCGAACCCAAAATCGACGGCGTTTCCGTTTCCTACACTTACGAAAACGGAAAATTCGCGCACGCCGTCACGCGCGGGAACGGCGCGGAGGGCGACGACATTTCGCGCCACGTGGCAAACATCGCCGGCGTTCCCGCGGAGCTTCGTCCGATTCCCGGAAAAACGCTTCCGAAAATCGTCGAAATTCGCGGCGAAATTTACATGCGGACGGCGGAATTTTTGCGCATCAACGCCGCTCGCGAAGCCGCCGGGCTCGAACCGTTCGCGAATCCGCGCAATCTCACCGCGGGAACGATCAAATCTCAGGATCCCGAAGAATCCGTGCGCCGGCGGCTCGACACGTTCGTTTACGGCATCGGCGCCTGCGAGCCGGAAAGCGCATTCGCCTCGCTTTCCGAATTGCGCGACACGCTTCGCGAATGGGGATTTCCGCTCACGGATTACTGCGAAAAAGTTGTCGGCGGGAACGCCGCCGCCGAAAAAATTCGCGAGCTCGGCGATTTGCGAAAAAATTTTGATTTCCCGACGGACGGCGCGGTCATCAAGCTCGACGAGTTCGCGCTTCAGCAAAAACTCGGCGAAAAATCCAACGCGCCGCGCTGGGCGATCGCGTTCAAATATGCGCCCGAACAGGCGGAAACGACTTTGCTCGCCGTCACGCTTCAAATCGGACGCACCGGGAAAATCACGCCCGTGGCGGAGCTCGCTCCCGTCGAGCTCGCGGGAACGACCGTTTCCCGCGCCACTCTGCACAACGAAGACGAAATCGCGCGCAAAGATCTTCGCGTCGGCGACCGCGTCATCGTCGAAAAAGCCGGCGAAATCATTCCGCAAGTCGTTCGGTTCGTTCCCGAAAAACGCCGACCCGACGCCGAAGTTTTTTCCTTTGAAGACGCGCTGAAAAAACAGGGAATCGAGGCGGAACGCCCGCTGCGGCTCATCGATCCCGCCAAGCCGGAAAAAGGCTCGGAGTGCGCCGTCGCGTGGTTCGTCAAAGAAAAAGACACGCCGGAACTGCGCCGCCGCCGCCTCATCTATTTTGCGGGAAAAACCTGCATGGACATTCCGAATCTCGGCGAAGCCGTCGCCGCGCAACTCGTCGATCGCGGAATGGTGCGCACGCCGGCGGATTTGTATGCGCTTACGTTCGAACAGTTGCTCACGCTCGAAAAATTCAAGGAAAAATCCGCAAGCAATCTGCTCGAAGGCATCGCCGCATCGCGTTCCCGCGAGCTTTGGCGCCTCATCAACGGACTCGGAATTCCCAACGTCGGCGAAGCCACCGCCAAGGATCTCGCAAAAAAATTCCGCTCGCTCGCCGCGCTCGAAACCGCTTCCGCAGAAGATCTCGCCACGGTGGACGGCATCGGCGAAATCGTCGCCGCAAGCGTTGCCGACTTTTTTCTCAATCCCGAAAACCGCGCGCTCTGCGACGCGCTCGTCGCCGCCGGACTCAATACCGAAGCCGCTCCCGCGGGAACGGAAGACGCCGCGCCCGCGCAGATTTTCGAAGGAAAAATTTTCGTGCTCACGGGAACGCTCCCGACGCTGAAACGCGACGAGGCAAAAGCGCTCATCGAGGCTCGCGGCGGAAAGGTTTCCGGTTCCGTAAGCAAAAAAACTTCCTGCGTGCTCGCCGGAGAAGACGCCGGATCCAAGCTCGAAAAAGCGCGGGAACTCGGAATCGAAATCATCGACGAAAACGAATTTCGCCGACGCTTGGGAAATTAGCGTCGCAGAGCGCGGGAACGCAATAAAACGAAATCGACTAAAAACGGCTTTTACATTTTCGGGAACGGCGGGTAGAATTTTCCGCGATGAAAAGGTTTCCCCCTCCCCGATTCCCGTTTTTCCTCGCCGCCGCGTTCTCGGCGATTTTCCCGCTGACCGCGCACGCCGTAATCGAAACCGTCACTTACGGTAATTTCGAAATTTCCTATTTCGGGATCGGAGACACCGATTCATTGGAACATACCGGTTCTCTCGATTGGACGAATGAGATGAAATCCGGCGTCGAGCGTTCCGTGAACTATTGGAACAGCGTCATCACGACGAAATCCGCCTCAACGATCAAAGTCGCGTGCATTTGGGACTCGACGCTTCCCTCCGACACTTTGGGCGGCGCTATGAGCGAGTATTACTACAATCGGGACACCGGTGTCACGCTCACGGCGACCGAAGCGATTTGGCGCGACGGAATTTCGGAAGCGACCGTCGCGAAGGACGCCGATAGCAATTACGCCGTCACGTTTTTGCTTTCGCCGACAACGAATTTTTATTACGGAAAATCCGTCTCCGGAATTACTTACGACCAATGGGATTTCCAAAGCATGTTCACGCACGAAATCGGGCACGCGATGGGGTTTGATTCGTCCTGCGAAAGCACCGGCTGGGGCACGCTGGAAATTTCCGACTACATCGACGGTCGCTACAAGACCGCAGAGGTTCTCCAAGCCTCGACGTTTGACACGCTTTTGGTGACAAAAGACGAAAACGGAGACTACGTGAAAGTCATTTCCGAATCCTCCGAAAAAACGATTTTCAACACGACGCAGCTCGAAAATCTTACGGGCTATTCCACGGGAACGGAATACGCGCTGGAGTTGGACGAATCGGGAACGCTGAGCAATCTTCTCGTCTATAATCCGTCGGAATTCGAAGACGGCTCTTCGATGTCGCACTTTGATTCTTCGGGCGCGCTGATGTACAAGAGCCTGGACAACGGAGAAATTCGGCGGGAACTTCTCGACGACGAGCTGTTGCTTTTGTCGGCGATGGGTTGGAGCGTCATTCCCGAACCGTCGGCGTTCGGCTTGCTCGCGGGAACGCTTGCGCTCGCGTTTTGCGCAACGCGTCGCCGAAGGAAGAGCGTTTGAAGAAAACCGTTTCGACGAAAAAAAGCGTTCCCGTGCGGGAACGCTTTTTTTGTCGCCGGGCGTCGGTCAGGACTTTGAGCCGGGCGTCGTTTTGATTTCGACGATGTCGTGCGGAGCGGATTCGCGCTGCCCTGCCATTGTCACGCGGATGAAGCGAGCGCGTTCCCGCAGCGTTTTCAGATCCGGTGCGCCGAGATAGCCGAGCCCGCTTTGCACGCCGCCCGCGAGCGTAATCAGAATTCGATCCACGCTGCCGGAAACTTCTTTGAGCGCCTCGACGCCTTCCGCGGCGACCTTCGTCACCTTGCTGTTGCGGAGATCGTGCCCGTAGCGCGCGGCGGAACCGTGGCGCATTGCTTCCATCGAGCCCATTCCGCGGTATTCCTTGTAAAGTTTTCCGTTGATTTCCATGATTTTTCCCGGAGCTTCCTTGCAGCCCGCGAGCATGCCGCCGAGCATCACGCAATCCGCCTGCGTAAGCGCTTTCACGATGTCGCCGGACTTCGTGATCCCGCCGTCGGCGATGATGCGCACGCCTTTTTTCTTCGCGGCTTGCGCGGAAACGTAGAGCGCCGTGAGTTGCGGAATTCCCACGCCCGCGACGATGCGCGTCGAGCAAATCGAGCCGGGCCCCTGCCCGATTTTTACGGAATCCGCGCCGGCATCGGCGAGAAATTCCACGCCTTCGCCGCTGGTCACGTTCCCGGCGATGATGGTCAACGCTTTGAAATGATCGCGCACAAAACGCACGCATTCGCCGACGCCGGCGGAATGCCCGTGCGCCGTGGAAATGATGATCGCGTCCACGCCGACGGCGACGAGATTCGACACGTGCTCGTTCAGCGCATCGTAGTTCACGCGTCCGTCCGGATAGCGCGGCACGGCAACGGAGGCGCCGCAACGCAAGCGGAAGTTTTCGTCGCGGGAAGGACGAATGGCGTCCGTTCCCGACTCGTCGCGAATGCGCTCGATGTCGGAAAGCGTGAAGAGCCCGCGCAGATGATCCTTTGCGTCAACGACGAGAATTTTGTTCGTGCCGATGTGTTCGAGGAAAATGCGGTCTGCGGTCGCAATCGGGTCGCCGCCGAGATCTTTTTCCTGAATCGTGAGCACCTTTTCCCGCGGGATCATCACGTCGCTCACTTTGTGCGCGGCGTGGCGGCTTTTGACAACGCCGCCGCGGAGCAATCCGAGAAGTTTTCCGGCTTTGTCCACGACCGGGAACGTCGAAAAGTTGTAGTCGTGCGCTTCGATCATCGCCAACACGTCGCCGACGGAAATGTCCGCGGGAACGGTCGCCGGGCGGTCAATCATGCCGTGAATGTAGGTTTTGACGCGGCGCACTTTGTCGATTTGGTCGGCGGAGGACATGTTGTAGTGAATCATTCCGATGCCGCCGTGCAATGCCATCGCGATTGCCATGCGCGATTCGGTGACGGTGTCCATGTCCGCGGACATAATCGGGAGCGAGAGCGCGATTTTGTCGGAAATCGTCGTGTCCAAGCGCGTCATGCGCGGGAGGACGTCGGAGAAGCAAGTCGCGAGCGAAACGTCGTCGTAGGTGAGACCCGTTCCCGCGTTTGCGGCGAAAAAGTCGTCCGAGTTTTTGTAGAACAGATTGTCGATGTGCGATGCCATAATTAAATCCTGTTGCCGCGGAATGCTATGTCGGCGTGCGCTCCCGCGCAATAATTTTTCGCGAGCGTTCCCGCGAATCGGCGTGAAATCGGCTGTTTTTCGTTTGAAAAAAAACGGCGTGCGCTGTTATCGTTCGTCCATGAATTTTTCAAATTTCAGGCGATATCTTCTCGCGGGAACGTTCGGAATGGCGTTGCTTGCCGTTGCCGCCTGCCACTTTTTTCAGGAAAATCAGAATTCCACAAATCAGGAAAAACAAACACCCATGAACAAAAACGCCACAGAAGTCGCAGTAATCAACACCACGGAAGGCCCGATGACGATTGAATTTTGGCCGGACGTCGCGCCCAAGACCGTCGAAAATTTCAAAAAACTCGCCAAGAGCGGTTTTTACGACGGCACTTGCTTCCACCGCATCATTCGCGGATTTATGATCCAAGGAGGCGATCCGAAAACGCGCGATCTTTCGCTCGAAGCGGAATGGGGAACCGGCGGTCCCGGCTACACCATCAAGGCGGAATTTAACAAAAAACCGCACGTGCGCGGCGTGATTTCCATGGCGCGCGCCATGCATCCGGACAGCGCCGGAAGCCAATTTTTTATCTGCCACGGCGATGCGCGTTTTCTCGACGAGCAATACACGGCGTTCGGGCAACTCATCAAGGGCGACGACGTGCTTGAGAAAATCGCGACAACGCCCTGCGTTTCCTCCGGTCGCGAAAACAGCAAGCCGACCAAGCGCATCGAAATCAAAAACATCGAATTCGTTTCCTCGGATTCCCTGAAATGATTTTCGGGAACGGTCGGCGGCGAATCGGGTTCGCGGCGCGGCGAGTTTTCTCCGAACGCGCGCGTTCCCGTTCCCGCGACGAGGCTAAAAATTTTTTGTCGTGAAGTTTTTCGCAAAAATTTCGGGCGAAAATCTGCGTGCGGCGGCGGCAGTCGGATTTTCCGTGCTGTTTTATGCGTTGTCGATGCCGGGCGCGGACGTTGCCTCGCTCGCGTGGGTTTGGGCGGTGCCGATGGCGCTTTGGGCGGCGACGCGCCCGAGCCGAAAGCGCTGGATCATCGGTTCCGCCGTGTGCGCGTGGCTCGGCGGCGTGCTGACGCTGATTTGGTTGCGCAATCTTTATCCGCCGCTCGGTTGGCTCGCCGTTTTGTTGCTTCCGCTCGCGTATTCGGCGTTCCCGTTTTTCTGGTTCATCGCGTTGAGAATCATTTTCCCCGCCTGCGGGAACGATCACGGATTTTTTTCGCGCCTGCTCAATCTGCTCGGACTCGCGGGCTTTTGGGTGTTGCTTGAATGGATGCTGACGTGGGTGCTTTCGGGGTTCCCGTGGATGCCGCTCGGCGCCACGCAGTGGCAACGCCCCGCGATGCTCGCATTTTGCCCGTGGGCGGGAACGGCGGGCGCAAGCTTCATCATCATTTTCTTCAATCTCGGCGCGGCGCGCTACATTCGCCACCTCGTCACGGAAACGCGGCAACGCGGCGGCGTTCCCGCCGGCGGCGACCAATCGATGTTTCGCGCGTTGCGCAATCTTTGTCCGGAATTTTACTGCGCGCTCGCGCCCGTGCTCGCCGCCGTGTTCGTCTATTGGAACGCTTGCCTTGATTTTGCAAAGGACAACGAAAAATATTTTTCTTTCGCCGCCGTGCAGACGGATTTTGATCCGCAGGAAAAATGGGACGCCGAACGCATTCCCGCCGCCGCGGAAACGCTTGCGCGGCTGACGACGGAAGCGGCGAAAAACGTTCCCGCGCCGGATTTCATTTTGCTTCCGGAGGCGGTTTTGCCCCTCGCCGTCGAAGCGCCCGGCTATCGAAGCTGGATCGAGGAACTTTCGGCGACCGCCGGCAAACCGCTCGTTTTCGGCGGCATCGGCGGCGATCCCGCAGATCTCGCAGAAGATCGCTATTTCAATTCCGTGCACATCGTTTACCCGAAATCCGGACTCGCGCCGGAATTTTTCGCCAAGCGCCACCTCGTGCCGTTCGGAGAATACATGCCGCTGGCGGATTTTCTTCCGTTCCGAAAAATCGTTCCCATGGCGGCGGACTGCATCGCGGGAACGTCCGCCGAACCGCTGAAAATTTATCTGAAAAACGGTTCGTTCGCGATGGGCGTGCTCGTGTGCTACGAAGACGTGTTCCCGCAACTCGGACGCGAGCTCGCGCTCAACGGCGCGGATTTTCTCGCCGTCGTCACCAACGACGCGTGGTACGGACGCGAAGCCGGCGCCTACCAACACGCGGCGCATTCCGTCATGCAGGCGGTGAATCTCGGCTTGCCCGTAATTCGTTGCGGGAACGCCGGTTGGAGCGGCGTAATCAATCCGCTCGGACACATGGCGGCAATGACCGCCGACGGAAAAGACGACGGTTCAATTTATTTTCGCGGACAAAAAACTTTCGACGTTTACGGTTTTCGTCGCACGGATGACGACGGGAACGCGCTCGGCGTCGGCGGACGCACATTTTACGCCAAACACGGAGACTGGTTCGTCACGCTCTGCGGATTGCTTTTCCTCTCCGCCTACCTGCGCAATCGCCGCTGGCGCAAGGCGCGTTGAGCGTTCCCGCGGGTTCGCGAAATCGGGCTTTGCGCCGAGGCAAATTCAATGTTATGCTTCGCGCAGAAATGAAAGAGTTGCTTCGAAAAATTTGCGAGAAACGCATCCTCGTCGTCGGCGACGTCATGCTCGACCACTACGTTCACGGCGATGCGACCCGCATTTCGCCGGAGGCGCCCGTTCCCGTGGTGAACGTGATGCGCGACCGCTTCGTCGCCGGCGGCGCGGCAAACGTTGCGCTGAACATTCGTTCCCTCGGCGCAAAAGCAACGCTCTGCGGGCTTTTCGGGACGGATTCCGCCGGAGAAAATCTTGAAAAAATTCTGCGTGCGGGCGATATCGCGTTCCCGCCGGCATTTCGTCGCGAAAACGTGCAGACCATCATCAAATCCCGCGTCGTCGTGCGCAATCAGCAACTTTGCCGCATCGACCGCGAACAGCCCGCCGCCGCTTACGCGCTCGACGCGAAAGACGTTCGCGCCGCGCTCTTCGAGGAAGTTGCCCGCGCGGATGCCGTCATCGTTTCGGACTACGCCAAGGGCGCGATCGACATGCCGTTGCTTTCCGCCCTTCTCGCCGAAGCCGAAAAAAAATGCGCGCTCGTTGCGCTCGATCCGAAGCCGCGCCGCCGTTTGCCTTTCGAAAATATCGGGCTCATCACGCCGAACCGCAACGAAGCCATCGAGCTCGCCGACATCGGGAACGAAATCACGGGAACGGAGTTCCCAGCGGAAGAAATTTGCCGCAGAATTTGGGAAAAACATCACCCGAAAATGCTCGTCATCACGCTCGGTGCCGACGGCATGCTGCTTTCCCGCGAGGGAAAAGTCGAAAAAGTGATTCCGACTTACGCGCGGGAAGTCTTCGACGTTTCCGGCGCGGGCGACACAGTGATCGCCTCGCTCACGCTCGCGCTCGCGGCGGGAACGGATCTGGAAACCGCCGCGCATTTCGCGAACACGGCGGCGGGAATCGTCGTCGGCAAATTCGGCACGGCGACCGTTTCGCCGCAGGAAATTCTCGCTTTCGGCGCGTGAACGCGTCGTCTCGCGGGAACGCATTTTTTTCAAAAAAAATTCAAAAAAAACATTATGACTAAAACAACGCTGAACAAAATCCTGTCGGTCGGCGCTCTCGCCGCCCTCTCCCTGAGCGTTTTCGCCGGTTGCAACCGGGAAATCTGCCGCCCCGATCCCTCGCTCGTCCCGCAGGAAGGCGCCGGCTCGCTTTCGCCCTCCACGACGTGGACGTGGGACAAAGGCACGATTGTCGTGAACACGCCGGCGCGTCCCGCCGGACAAAAAAACGTGCTCGGACTGACGGTTCCGAAGATGGCGGGCGTGCGCGTCGCTTTCGTCGGACTCGGCATGCGCGGTCCCGGCGCGGTGGAACGTTTCACGCACATTCCCGGCGTGAAAATCGTCGCGCTCTGCGATTATGAAAAATCCCGCGCGGAAGATTGCCAGAAATATCTTCGCGCCGCCGGACTCCCGCCCGCCGATATCTATTCCGGCGCCAACGGCTACAAAGACCTTTGCAAGCGCGACGACATCGATCTCGTCTATGTCGCGACGGACTGGGATCACCATTTCCCCGTGGCAAAATTCGCGCTCGAAAACGGCAAGCACGCGGCAATCGAAGTGCCCTCCGCGATGAATCTCGAAGAATGCTGGGAGCTCATCAATCTTTCCGAAAAAAATCGTCTGCACTGCATGATTCTCGAAAATTGCTGCTACGATTGGTTTGAAATGGACGCGCTCAGCCTCGCGCAAAACGGCGTTTTCGGCGAAATCATTCGCGCGCAGGGCGCCTACATTCACAACCTCGACGATTTTTGGCCTTACTACTGGAGCAATCCCGAAAACGATCCCGAAAAACTCGGTTGGCGCATGAAATACAACAAGGAAAACCGCGGGGACGTTTACGCCACGCACGGGCTCGGTCCCGTCGCGCAGGCGCTCGACATTCACCGCGGCGACCGCATGACCACGCTCGTCGCGATGGATACGGATTCTTTCCACGGCAAGGAATACGTCGAAGCGAAAACCGGAAAACCTTGCGAAACTTACCGCAACGGCGACCACACTACGACGCTCATTCGCACGGCAAAAGGAAAAGTCATCGAAATTCAGCACAACGTCATGACGCCGCAGCCCTACAACCGCCTTTACCAGCTCACGGGAACGCGCGGTTTCGCGAATAAGTATCCGACGCCCGGAATCGCCGTGGACGCCAAGCAACTCAAAAGCGCCGGGCATCAGCCGAAAGTGGACAATCTGAATTCCCACGGCTTCATGCCGGCGGCGGAAATGGAAGCGCTTCGCGCGCAGTTCCGCCATCCCGTGCTCAAACAGTTCGGCGAAAAGGCGCAGCAAGTCGGCGGTCACGGCGGCATGGACTACATCATGGACGCCCGCATGATTTACTGCCTCCAAAACGGACTTCCGCTCGATATGGACGTCTATGACCTCGCCGAATGGTGCAGTCTCGCCGAGCTCGGCGCGATTTCCATGGACAACAATTGCGCCGCCGTCGCGTTCCCGGACTTCACGCGCGGAGACTGGAACGTTGTAAAAGGCTACAAACACGCGTTCGCATCGCCGGAAGACGAAGCCGCCGCCGCAAAAGCCGCCGCGGAATACACCGCCGCGCAAAAAGCCGGCGCCGCCGAAGCTTGGGCAAAATACGACGCCGCTAAGAAATAATCGAGTCCCTCACGGGAACGCGGAGGCGCAGAGAACTAAAATTCCCTGCGCCTCTGTGTTTCTGCGAAAGAATAAATAAAAGTGGAGCGATTCTCGCAAAAAATCTCTCGCGGGGACGCCGAGACGCGGAGAAT
>CAVFCB010000040.1:0-12751 GCA_963620895.1 Bacteroidaceae bacterium
GCGAGGGTAGCGCGGAGTTCGAGCGCTTCGCCGGCGGCGAGATCGAGCTCGCGGAAGATGACGAAGTTTTCCGTCAGCGCCGCGGGAACGAGTTTCGCGGGAACGCTTTTGGGGAAGCGCACGTTGCGGTCGATTCGATTGAGCGTCAGCGTTTCCGGGCGAATGCGGCGCGGGAACCACAGGCAAAGCTCCGCCTTACGCGCCGCTCTGTCGGAGGATTTTACGGAAAGGAAAAGCTCGTCGGAGGTTTTTCCGCTTTTGAAAATCCAGCTTTTCGGCGGCGTCGGTGCATTCGGCGCGAATTCGGCGGCGAAGAGCGGATCGCCGTAAAAGGCGACGACATCGCGGTCGTGAAAACGTCCGAGCGTTTCTTTTGAAATTTCGGTGCCGGTTGCGGCGAGCATTGCGCCGATTTTGCGAAGGTCGGCGCCTTGCGAATCTTTTGCCGAAAGCGGCACGGGAACGCGCGTTGCGGCATCGGGCAACGCCGCGAGCAGGAGCTGATTTGTAAAAAACCACGCTTGCGCCACGCTCGCGCGCAACTCGCCTTTGCCGTAGGGAATTTCTGCGCGGCAACCGTCGAAAAAGCGCGAGTGCGTTCCCCAGCCCATTTCTCCGAACCAGCTCGGCACGGTGTAGCCGACGAGTTGCTTTACGCCTGCGGCGGAAATCGCCGTGCACGCCATCGAATATGGCGAGCCGAAAACATCGCCGGCGAGGCAGTTGCCGGCGGCGATCCAGATTTTATCGCCGGGAGCGTCGGGAAGTTTTTTCAGTTTGTGTTCGCGTTCGAATGCGAGCGTCGCGGGCGCGTTCCCGAGCGTTGCCGCGAACGCGGGCATCAGTGCTTTCGGTACGCGGAAAAAATGCGTTCCCGCAGACGCGAGCAAGCCTTCGCCGAAAGGCATTTCGAGGTTGAACTGCGTTGCGTGCGAAGAGGAGATGAAATATTGCGGACGCAAATTTTTCCAGTGCTTCGCGAAAAGCTCCGTCATTTCGACGCCGGGCGCGGCGGTGCGTTTTCCGCCGGAAACGCCGTTTTTCGTTTCGATGAATTCGCGTGCGCCCCAGTCGGTGATGAAGAAGCTTTCGCGGAAGCGGTTTTGGTCGAAATTCGTTGTGCCCATCGCGCGTTCGAGTCGCAACGGTTGCGTTCCCGCGAGCTGTTCGGCGGCGGTTTCTCCGTCCTTGCCCGTGATGATTCCCCAGAGAAAATCGCCCCAGCGATCATCGTTCATCGCGCGGGAAATGCGGTGCAGCTTCGCGACGAAAACGCGATCGATTTCGCTCGGTTCGGCGACGACGGCGACGTAGCGCGGATGCGCCGCTTTCAGGGCATCGCGTGCGCTTTCGACATCGTTCCCGCTCCACGTGACGAGCGTTCCCGCGTAGTGCGCGCGAAATTTTTCGGCGGCGGCGCGCCAATCTTTTTTCGCAAAAGTTTTTTCGGAGACGAGCACGACGTATTCGCCCGGCGCGGGCATGAAATCTGCGGCGGAGAGCGCACGCGGCGGTTCCGCGGCGGGTTCGAACGCGTTCGCGGGAACGGCGGCGGTGCAGGCGAGCAGGGCAACGGCGGCGAGTAATAAGCGTGGAGATTTTTTCATGTTGCGGAAAAATTATTTCTGAAATTCGCGATTTCCGCCGTGAGCATTTTCCCGACGTCGAGTTTCGACGCGGGACCGAGCACTTTGCGGGAACCGTCGCGACCGAGCAGAACGAGCGTGTTGTCGTCCGCGCCGAAAGCTCCGACGTTCCCGCGTCCGACGAGATTCGCCGCGACGAAATCGAGATTTTTTTCGACGAGTTTTTTTCGCGCGTAGTCTTCGATGTCGCGCGTTTCCGCGGCGAATCCGACGAGCGTCTGACGCGGAGTTTTTTTCGCGGCGAGCGTTTTCAGAATATCCGTCACGGGTTCGAATTCGACGACCATTCCGCGCCCGTCTTTTTTGCGTTTGTGCGGTTCGTAATTTTTCGGACGAAAATCGCACACGGCGGCGGTTTTGAAAAGCACGTCGCAGTTCGGAAATTCGGCTTCGGCGGCGCGGAGCATTTCCTCGCCGGTCGTCACGGGAACGAGGCGCACGCCTTCGGGCGCAGGCAACGCGACGTTTGCGGAAATGAGCACGACGTCCCAGCCGCGTTCCCGCGCGGCGGCGGCGATCGCGTAGCCCATTTTCCCGCTGGACGGATTCGAGATGTAGCGCACGGGATCGAAAAATTCGCGCGTGGCGCCGGCTGTGATGAGCACTTTCATGAGGCGAAAAAAATCGTGAGCTTCGGGCGAATCAGGCGTCGGCGTTCCCGCGAACGCGATCGTAGGCGTCGAGCAGGTCGCCCGTGTGCGGAATCGCGATTTTGCGGGCGCCGGATTCCGTTTTTTCCAAATACGGATCGGGCGCGGAAACGAGGTCGAAAGGCTCTTCGGGCAAATTGTTTTCGTCGAATTCGAGATCGTCGATGGGATCCTGTTCGTCGAAAATCATCGTCATGCGCCGAGGCGAATCCGCGAGCACGCGCGCGGGATTTTCGACGCGGTTTTTCTTCACGAGTTCAAAAGTGCAGGGGAAGCAGGCTTTGACGCTCGGTTCCTTAAATTCGTTGAGCCATTTGTTGGAAACGCCTTCGCGATTCGTCAGCAGAATCGTATCCGAAAAATGGATGCACGCGGCAAACCATTCCGCGCTTGCGGGAACGGCACTCGCGAACGCGCAGTCCGCGATTGTTATGACGCGCGCAACGTGCCAGCCGAGGCGTTTTGCGAGCGCGGCGAACGCTTCGACCTGATCGACGGGATCGTCCTCGCCGTCGGTGAGAAAAACGGCGTTGTCGCCCGCGTCGTGCATTTCGCCGAGATCGACGGCGCCGTCAGCGTCGAATTTCCACGAGCGCAGTTTGAGCGCGGGAACGTCGGCGAGCGGTTTTTCGGCGTCGGCGTTGCGCTCGGGTTCGGCGATGTAGAGCGTGGTTTCGCCGTCGAGCCCGTCGCGGATCAGATCGGCGATGATCGCGCGTCTGCCGCATTCCGGCGTTCCCAAAAACAGATAAGCATTCGTCATAAAAAATCGGAAATTCAGGTGAGGTTTGCGCGCATCTGGTCTGCAACGGCGAGGCAATAGGCGGCGGCGGTCGGCACGCGCAGAACGAAGCGTCCGAGGCGCGCGGGAAGGAAACCGCAGGCGCGCGCGGCGGCGTATTCTTCGGGCGCGAGATCGCCTTCGGGACCGACGAGCCAGAGAATTTTTCGCGGGGCGTTCCCGCGGTGCGAGGTTTCGATTTCGCGGCAGGAGCGCGAGTCCGGTTCAAGGCTCGCCGTTAGCCGAAGCGTTCCCGCGGCATCGGGCGCGGCGGAAATTTCCTTAAAAAAATCCTTTGCCGATTTTACGGGAAAAATTTCGGGAACGAACGGATTTCCGCATTGTTTGCAGGCTTCGACGGCGACGGCGCGCCAGCGTTCGAGCTTGTGCGCGGCGCGCGCATCGTCGAATTTCATTTCCGTGCGTGCGCCGAGAATCGGATGAAATTCCGCGATTCCGATTTCGACCGCCGCGCGGAGAATGTCGTCCGCGAGCGAACCTTTCGGGAGCATTTGTGCGAGCGCGAGCGTGCAGGCGGGCGGCTCGCGGCGTTCCCGCGACTCGACGGCGAGCGTGAGCGCTTTCGGGTCGAGCGTGCGCGGCGTTCCCGTCCATGCGTTCCCGCGTCCGTCGAACGCGGTGATTTTTTCGTCGCTGCGCACGCGCAGAACTTTGACGAGGTGAAAACTTTCCTCGCGGGAAAGCGTGAGCGTTTCCGCTTCGGCGGGAACGGGAAAAGGATGGTAGGCGCGCATCATTTTTTTTCGAAAAAGAAAATTTTCGTCGGGCGAATTTTTTTTACACGCCGGCGCGTGCCGCTTCCTGCGCGGTTTTGAAGTGAAGTTTGACGAATTCTCCGAAGCGCGAGGCGCCGAATTTCCGAAAAATTTCCGTCGCGGTTTTTTTTGCTTCTGCGCCGGAGCCTTTCGGAATCGGCGTTCCCGCGAGCTCGGAAATTTTCTGAAGCTCCCGCACGTAGCCCGCCCGCGCCACGATTGACGCGGCGGCGACCACGGGATCGCTTTCCGCTTTGGTGCGCATGCGCAAATCGAAATCTATTCCCGCTTTTGCGAGATTGCGCTGCACGATGGGCGATTTCGAAAACTGGTCGAGCAAGCCCCACGCGGGAACGCAGTCGTCGCCGCGTTCGAGGGTTTCGGCGAGCGCTTCTTTCAGCGCGAGAAAGTGCAACATGCCGAGGAGCGCGTTCAAATTGCCGTATTTCGCGTAAAGCTCGTTGTATTTCGCCATGCGGGCAAAAGCGACTTTGACGACGACGCCCGGCGTGGCGCGAATCATTTTTTCGAGTTCAAAAATCTTTTTGTCGCCGGCGATTTGCTTGGAATCGCGCACGCCTGCGGCGAGCCATTTTTCGACGGCGGATTTTTCCGCGATCACGCACGCGGAAACGACGGGACCGAAGAGATCGCCTTTGCCCGATTCGTCCAAGCCCGCGTGAAGCTCGAACCATTCGGGATTCAACTCCGCATCGTAGCCGAGCCGCGCAACGCCCGTAATTTGCGGCTCGAGCACGTTCGTCACGAAATCTTCCGTGCCTTTGCCCGAAATTACGACTTTGCCCGACGTGTAGGCGACAACGTTCACGCCGTGCGGTTTCGATTTGTAGGAAAATACGGAATACGGCGTTTCCGTGCGTTCATACGCGGAGGCGTTCGCGCAAAAATCGCCCAGCTTCGCAATTTCGGGCGCGCCGAGCGCGAGCGTGTAGTGCGCGATTTTTTTGCGTTCTTCGGGAACGGCAGCGGATGTCTTCGTCTTCGCCATAAAACGGGCGAAAGTTTATGCCGTTCCCGCGCGGGAACACAAGCCGGGAAGCTGTTCGCGAGCGTGAAAAGCGCGATTTTCCGTTTCCGCGTTCCCGCCGATTTTGTGATTGCTCCCTCATCGGCTTCCACTACGATAAGGTTTTCCCAACGATGAATACGAATACACCCTCGATTTGCGCTTGCCCGAACTGCCGAAAACAATTTTCCGTCAACGACGACTATTTCGGTCAAACCATCACGTGCGATGCCTGCGGAACGTCCTTTGTCGTTCCGGACACTGCGCAGGAAAACCGAGGGAGCGAGACTTCACGGCAAACCGAATTGCTCGCGCAAATTTTAAGAGCGCAGTCTGAAACGAATGAACACCTGAAAGCTCTTTCGAAACAAATTCTCTTGGTGCGAGCCCACACGCGAGAAGCGGCAACGTGGATTTCGTTTTTCGGCATATTAACCGTTGTTTCGTTGATCCTCAGCTGCATCGGCTTTTTATTAGGTTGCGCTGCCGATGGCGTGGTCGCAGTGATTTTCGGAAGCATCGCTGCGCTTGTCGGAGCGGCGATTTTATTTGCCCTTTACCGTTGGGCCTTGAAGCGCGTGGATAATATCGATGCGCTTTCGCAGAGATAAACTTATTCGGCGTTCCCGTTCCCGCGCGGGAACGGTCATGCGGCGCCGTCGAGCTCGGAGAGCACGGCGAGCATTTGCGGGAGGAGTTGTTTTTTTCGCGAGAGCACGCCGGGAAGAGAAAAAATTCCGTCTTCGTCGCGATCGTAGTGCAGGCAACGCAGAATCGCTTCGTCGCCGACGGCAAAAAGGTCGGACGTTTCGCGAACGGCGTCGGTTACGAGCAGTCCGAAGAAATTGAGCGTTCCCGCGGAGCAGGCGTCGCGCATTTCTTTTTCGAGTTCGTGCAGACGCAGGCGCAAGAGTTGGAGATTGGATTCTTCGACTTGCGCGAGCGCGAAACGGAAGCGTCCGCTCGTGTAATCTTTGCGGTCGCCGTTGATGACGTCGTGTGCGCTTTTTGCGCTCAGCGGAGAATCGATGCTCATGAGGTCTTTCATCAGTTCCCGCGCGGAAACGCCGCACCGCGCTTCGAGTTGTGTGCAGGTTTCGCGATCGAGCGCGGTCGTCGTCGGCGATTTGAGCATGAGCGTATCGGAAACGAGTCCGCCGAGCAGGATCCCGGCGGTCTGTGCACTCAGCGGCACGTTTGCTTCGCGAAACATTTTTGCGATGAGCGTGCAGGTGCTTCCGACGATGTCTCCCGTGAAGCGTATCGGGTGCGTTGTGCCGATGGTGCCGATGCGGTGGTGATCGACGATTTCGACCACGGGCAGTTCTTCCGCGCCGGGCAAGCGTTGCTCGGGTTCGTTGTGATCGACGAGAATCATGCGGTAGGGCGGCGGCTCCGAAAGCATTTTTTTATAAACGACGCCGCGAAGCGTTCCCGCGGAATCCACGACGGGAAAAAGCTCGGAGGGCGAGCGCAGGATGCGCGTGCGGAAATCGCGCAGACGGTCGTCCGGCGAGAGCACGAGCGTTCCCGCAGCGCTCATTTCCGCGGATTCGACGGGCATGGAAAATTTCAGTCGCCGCGTCACGGTGGCGGAATCGAGATTTGTTTTCAGCACGGAAACGCCGCGCAGTTTTGCCGCGGCAACTGCGCCGCCGGGAATTTCCCGCCGTCCCGTAACGATGAGCAGACGGATGCGGTGATCGATTACTTTTCGGATAATTTCCGGGCGGTCGCCCGTGATGACGACGAGATTTTCTCTGCGTTCGACGGGGATGTGATCTTCGAAACTCGCTTCGCGCATCGCCGCGACGTAAACGTCAAAATCCGCGACGGCATCGGCGTCGAACGCGGCGGGCATTTCCGCGTCGAGCACGCGTCCCATCAGCGCGACGGAGCTGCGGATTCGGCGTCCGGCGAAGCTGTCTTCGTCGCTTGTGCCGATATTGAGCAGGCGGGAAAGAAGCGCGATTGCGGAGAGCATTCCGAGGAATCGTCCGTTCCCGTCCGTCACGGGAATTTGCTGAACGCCGTGTTCCCGCAGTCGAGCGACGGCTTCGAGGAGCGTTGTTCCCGCGACGACGGCGGGCGCGGGAACGCAGAGATCGCTCATGCGCAGGTGAACATCGTTGCGGCGTTGCGGCGGTTTTACGCCGAAGCGGCGAAACAGGTGCGCCGCGCGTTCGGGAAAAAATCCCGGACAGACGGCGATGTAGTCGGCGTCCGGGTTGAGCGTGCGCCGGAGCTCCGCCAGCGCGTAAGCACTTGCGATGCTGTCGGGATCGGGATTTCGGTGTCCGGAAATGAAAAAAGTCTCGCGCATTTCGCAAAAAAGAGAGGAGCAAAAAAATTTGCTTTCGGTTCTGCGTTGTCAAATTGAAATTCTGCGGCGGCTGCGGGAACGCAATTTTCCTTTTGCGTTCCCGTTGCGCGTTCTGAAATTTGTCTTTTTCCCGCGCGGCTCATCGGTTAGCCTTTTCGCCGAAGAAAATTATCCCGAACAAAAAACACCGCCATGAAATTTTCGTTTCGAATCCTCGTCGTATTTGCCTGCGCGCTTGCCGCGGGAACGCTTCTCGCGGCGCCTAAGAAGGGCAAGGATATTTCGCTCGCCGAAGCGCTGGAATCCTCGCTGAAAGAAGGCACCGCCTTTTATCCCGAATATCGCGACGAAATCAATCCGACGAAAAAACGTCCGGACAAAGTCATCGGCACGTGGAGTTGGGCGACGGCGGAAAAATCCGACATGACGGAATTTCCTACGGAGAAAAAACCGTGGACGGATCCGGAAAAAATCAAAAAGCTGATTTCCGAGATGGACGAATTTCTCTGCGGCGATCCGAAAAAAACGAAAGCCGCTCCCGCCGCCGAAGATTTTCCCGGCGTTCCCGAAGGCGAGGTCGAGCTTGTCGAGCGCCAAATCGTAATCGATCCCGCAATCGGCGATTGGCACAGCACGGGACTTTGGGCGCCGCCCGGACAAAAAATCACGGTGAAACTCGGCGGAAAAATTAAGGCGCCGATGTCGTTGCGCATCGGTTCGCAGACGGATTTTCTTCCGTGGGAAACGCTCGAAAAGCACCACAAAGGCATGCTCAAACGAATGCCGAAGCTGACGAATTCCATCAAAATTTCCGGTGACGATTCGTCGCGGGAACGCCGATTCGAGCTCGCAAATCCCATGGGCGGACTCATCTACATCGACGTGCACGGCGTGCACAAAAAACTCAAACCCGTTCGCCTTACGATTCGCGGAGGCGTTCCCGCGCCGCTTTACGTTTTCGGCGATCAGCCGAGCAAGAAAGAGGGATTCACGACTTCCGAGCAGTGGAAAACGCAGCTCGAAAAATACAAGGCGCCGTGGGGCGAAATCCAGACGCCGCGCCTCATCTTCACGCTCCCGCTCGACATGCTCAAGAAAATGAAAATCCCGCGCCGCGTCTGCAAAAGTCTCCAACGCGGCATGGCGATGCAGGATTGGATTGTCGCGTGGGACAAAACGGAGGACAAAATCTACCGTCCGATGCGATTCGTGCTCGACCGGCAAATTTCCGTCGGCTGGGGGCACGCCGGCTATCCCGCCATGGGCTACATGGCGTGGGGCGACAGCATTTATTCCGGCAAGCTGACGACCGACGGCGACTGGGGGCTTTGGCACGAAGTCGGGCACAACCATCAGGGACAAACGCCGTATCTCTGCATTTCGAGCGCGAATCTCACGGAAATCACCGTCAACGTTTTTTCCACCATCGCGCAGGTGGTCGGTTGCGATGTTCCCTACGAGAAAGCGTGGGACGGCACGAGCATCGCCGAAAAAGATATGCGCGAATCCGTTGCCGCGTTTCTGACGAGCGACGAACGTTTCGCGCCTTTCGAAGATGCGCGCGTGAAACTTTATTTTTACGTCGAGCTCATGCGGGAACTCGGCTTCGAGGCTTTTCGCGCGATCGGGGTCGAATATCAGGCGAAACCGTTCGGCTGGCTGCCCGATCAGGAGCGTTGGGATTGGCTTTTGACAACGCTTTCCGAGGTCTCCAACAAAAACCTCGCGCCGTATTTCAAGGCGTGGAAAATCGACGTCTCCAAGCGCGCGATCGCCAAGGCGGAAAAATTCCCGAAATGGGATTATCTGGACGACTATCCCGCGCGGCTCACAAATCCGAATTACAAAAAGAATTCCGGCGAAAAAGAATCCGGAGAAAAAAAGAAGTGAGCGCAAAAAAAGCGTTCCCGTGCGGGAACGCTTTTTTTTGTTTGCGGGAACGCGGAATTATTTGCGTTCGAACATCTTGCGGATTTCGTTTCCGACGATTTCGACCGTGTGCTTGCTGAGCTGTTCGCGTTTCTTCGTGAGCAACGGAGCGCCTTTGGCGGCTTCTTTGAGCCAATCCTTGGCAAACTTGCCGCTCTGAATGCGCGCGAGGGATTCCTTCATGCGTTTTTTCACGTCCGGCGTGATGATTTTCGGTCCGTTGTAGTATTCGCCGAATTCCGCCGTGTTGGAAATGACGGCGTTCATCGCCGCGATGCCCTTGTTGTAGATGATGTCCACGATGAGCTTCGCTTCGTGCACGCATTCGAAATACGCCATTTCCGGCGGGTAGCCCGCTTCCGTCAGCGTTTCGAAACCGTATTTCATCAAATCGACGAGCCCGCCGCAGAGCACGTTTTGCTCACCGAAGAGATCTTCGTAGGTTTCCTGTTCCATCGTGCATTCGAGCACGCCGCCGCGCGTGAGACCTTCCGCTTTCGCGATGGCGAGCGCGGTCTGCAACGCCGTTCCCGACGCGTCCTGAAACACTGCGACGAGCCCCGGGCAACCGAAACCTTCTTCGAACACGCGGCGAACTTCCGTTCCCGGACCTTTCGGCGCGACCATGATCACGTCCACGCCGGCGGGCGGAACGATCGTTTTGAACACGTAGGCGAAACCGTGCGAGCAGCACAGCGTTTTGCCCGGCGTCACGAATTTTTTGATCTGCGCTTCATAGACTTCCTTGTGTTTTTCGTCCGGGAGCAGGAGGTGGATGATGTCCGCCTTTTTCGCGGCTTTGTCCACGGACATGACTTCAAAGCCGTCCGCTTTCGCAGCCTTGAACGATTTTCCCGGGCGCACGCCGATGATGACGTTCACGCCGGAGTCGCGCATGCAGAGCGCCTGCGCGCGTCCCTGCGCTCCGTAGCCGAGCACGGCAACGGTTTTGCCGGCGAGTGCGCCGAGGTCGGCGTCTTTTTCGTGGTAAACCTTAACGCAACCGACGGGAATTTTCTTTCCGCTCGTCGCTTTTTTCGCGGGAACGGATTTCGCGGTGTTGCAGGCTTTTTTTCCGCAAGCCTTTTTCGCGGGAGCGGCCTTTTTCGCCGCCGGAGTTTTTTTAGCAGTAGCTTTTTTCGTAGCCATAATGATTTTTGATTGGGAAAGGGAAAAAACGGGAACGCGCGGTGCGTGCGGCGCGTTCAGCCGTGCACGGCGTTGAGTCCGCGTTCAAGCGAAAGCGTTCCCGTGCGGCCCATTTCGATGATTTCGTAATTTTCGAGCAATTTGAGCAACGCCGTGATTTTGTTTGCGTTGCCCGTGAATTCGAGCACGAGGCTTTCCAGCGAAACGTCGATGACCTGC
The DNA here is from genome assembly GCA_963620895.1 of Bacteroidaceae bacterium. Lineage (GTDB taxonomy): Bacteria > Verrucomicrobiota > Verrucomicrobiia > Opitutales > UBA953 > Spyradosoma. Next base: position 10,501 of record CAVFCB010000040.1, read on the forward strand.
GCACGGAAAATTCCGGCAATTTCCAAAACCTGCGAGCGCGTTTCCTGATTCGCTTTCACTTTCACCATCACGAGCTCGCGGGAAACGAAATCCACGCCGTCAAAATTTTGCACCGTGACGACGTTCACGAGCTTTTCGAGCTGGCGCACGCAACGGTCGAACCCGGAGGCATCGGCAATCACCGTCGCCGTAATGCGGGAAAAGCGCGGGTCATTGGTCGGACCGACATTGAGTGTTTCGATGTTGAAACCGCGTCCGCTGAGCAGACCGGAAACGCGTGCGAGAACACCGAATTTGTTTTCGACGAGAGCGGAAAGTGTGTGCTTATTCATGCTGTGTAAAGACCCTTGGTGGGCGCTGAGGGATTCGAACCCCCGACCTCCTCGGTGTAAACGAGATGCTCTAACCGACTGAGCTAAACGCCCGAAACTGTGAATCGTCAATATGCTACGCATTCCGCGCACGTGCAAGGACATAATGAATTGCGGCATCGCGCGCTTCGCGTTCCCGCGTTTCGTATTCGGTTGCGAAGTCGGAGTCGGCGGTTCATCATCTGCCGCAATTTATTTTTTTCATGTCTGAAAACACAACAGCATCCGCAAACGAAAAGAAACCGGTCGTGCTCACGGGCGCGCAGCCGACGGGGCGGCTCCACCTCGGCAATTATCTCGGCGCCGCGCTGAATTGGCGCCGCATGCAGGACGACTACGAGTGTTTCTTCATGATTGCCAATCAGCACGCGATTACGGTGCCGACCGTTCCCGCGGAGCTGCGCAAAAACACGTATTCCTGCCTTGCGCAGTATATGGCGTGCGGGCTCGATCCCGAAAAAAGTTCGCTTTTCGCGCAGAGCCAAGTCATCGGGCACACGGAGCTCGCGTGGGTGCTGAGTTGCATTTGCCCGCTGGGTCAGCTTGAACGCATGACGCAGTTCAAGGACAAGGCGAAAAAGCAAATTTCCGTCGGCGCCGGGCTGCTTTATTATCCGGCGCTTATGGCGGCGGACATTCTGCTCTACAACGCGCACGTCGTTCCCGTGGGCGAAGATCAGAAACAGCATCTCGAAATTACGCGCGACCTTGCGGAAAAATTCAACGCGACGTATTCGCCGACGTTTAACGTTCCCGAGCCTTTCATCGGCGCGGCGGGCGCGCGCGTGATGTCGTTGCAGAACCCGACGTCCAAGATGTCGAAATCCGATCCGAATCAGGCGGGAACGGTTTACATCGTGGACACGGACGATGCGATCCGCAAAAAAATCATGTCGGCGGTCACGGATTCCGAAGGCTCGATTCGCCGCGATGCGGAAAACAAGCCGGGCGTGACGAATCTGATTTCGATTTATTCTGCGGTCACGGGAACGACTCCGGAAGCGGTCGAAAACGAATTCGCGGGCAAGGGCTACGGCGATTTCAAAAAAGCGGTCGCGGACGCCGTGGTCGCGATGCTTGCGCCGATTCGCACGCGCTACGAAGAACTGATTTCGGAAAAAGATTATTTGGACGCGGTGCTCAAAGCCGGCTCGGAATGCGCGCAACGCACGGCAAATCGCACGCTTTCCAAGGTTTACCGCAAGGTCGGATTCGTGAGCTGATCGCGGGAACGCCGTTCTTTTGGCTTTCATCCGCGAACGCGAAGCACTAAGTTTTACGCATGCGAAAAACGGCATTACCCCTCGTCTTCGTCGTCGCGGTCGGCGCGGCACTGTTTTACGTCAGTCAGGAAAATCACGGCACGGGAACGCTCGTGCTGCTCGCGGCAGTGTTGCTCGTCGGGCAAATCTGCGCAACGCTTCCGTTTATCATCGAGGCGGCGCGTTCCCGCACGGGAACGCCGCAGAAGGACAAGCTCGCGGACGACGTTCGAAAAATCATCGACAACCAGCGCGTCATTCACGAAGACTTGCGTTCGCTCGGCGAAACGCTCATCAAACGCCACAACGCGCTCGCCGAAGCGCGAACCGCGCTTGAGAAAAAAATCCTCGGAAAACTCGACGATTCCGCGCCGGATTTCGACGGCGAATTCGAAGAGTTTTCAGGAAAAATTCTCCGCGCACTCGAAGAGCGCCTGAACGATATTTCAGAAAAAATCGACGAGCGCACCGACGACGAATTCGAACGGAAACTCGCCGAAAACGAAGAAAAAATTCTCGGACAACTCGGCGAAATCGCGGGAACGCTCGACGCCGTTGAAGAAAAAATTTCCGGAATCGATTCTCGCGAAGCCGAAGAAGAAGAAAACGCGCCCGCCG
>CAVFCB010000040.1:13017-14373 GCA_963620895.1 Bacteroidaceae bacterium
GAAAATCGCCCGTTCCTGCGCGGGAACGCGCCGGGGCTTTCCGAGAGCGCGGGAACGCCGATGACGTTTGTCGAAATCGGGCGTTGGAGCCACGATTTCGCGCCGTTCCGCAAGGAAATTTCCGTGCGGATTCTTCGCAACGACGACGAGCGGGAACCGATCGGCGAACCCGTGACGCTCGTTCCCGGGCAAACGCTCGAAATCGAGCACAGACCGTAAAAAAATGAGGCGCGCGCGCGGACAGAAATTTTTCCGATTCGCCGCCGTCGCCGTCGCGGGAGTCGCGTTGTTCGCATGCGTTCCCGCAGGCGCGGCGGACGTTCCCGCGGATGCCGTTTCGCCGACGGAAAATTTCTCCACGGAGCGCACGGAATATTTTTCCGTTTCCGCAGAAACTTCGGCGGCGGCGCGCAAGGCGGGAACGCTCGCCCGCGAAGTCGAAAATTATTTTCATAAAAACGTGCATCGCTGGCGGGCAATGCTTCCGCCGCAGGGCGTGCGAGCGGACGTTGAGCTTTTTTCCCGCGCGGACGTTCTCCGCTTCGCGTGCGATTCGGAGGATCGCGCGGTAACGCTCTACATCAGCGAAATTCCCGATTCGGGCAACGCCGAACGCTCCGCGTATCTTTTGCGTCGCGAATTTGCGCGCGCGTTGCTCATGCAGATGCTCGCCGCGCGGGGCGCAGAGCGACCGAGCGTTCCCGCGTGGATCGCCGCCGCCGTCGCCGAGGACGCGCGAATCGTCGGTTCGCCTTCGCGCGGAATTTTTCTTGTTCGGGAATCTTTCTCCGCGCCGTCGATTTCTCCGATGAAAATTCTCGCGGGAACGGACGCGGATTTTGACCGCGATGCGGCGCTGAGGCTCAATGCGCTTTGGTTGCTTCGCGCCGTTCCGGACGTTTCCGTTTTTCTCGATGCCGGAAAAACCGATTCCGAAAAACTTTTCGCCGCGTTCCCGCAGGGCTTTCGCGAACGCGGTTTCAATGCCGCCGATGCCGAAAAATTTTGGGCAACGCACTTTCGCGAAATGTTGCATCGCGCTCCCGCCGGCGTGGACGCTCCCGAAGATTCGCGGCGCGTTTTCGACGAAATGCTGCTGTTCTCCGTTTCGCGCAACGGCACGGACACGCGCGTGCTCGCGAGCGAGCTGATTTCTCGGCGCACGCAGGCGGAAATTCGCTCGCTCGTCGAAGATCGCCTCGCCGTGCTCGCCGAGCATTTTCGCCGCGTCAATCCCGTTTGGCACAACGCTTTCGCCGAATACGGAGTTTTTCTCGAAATGTTCCCGAATCCCGACGTTCCCGACGAAACGCTCGCCGCGCAGTGGGAAAAAACCGTCTTTACGCGCGGGAACGC
>CAVFCB010000041.1:0-14218 GCA_963620895.1 Bacteroidaceae bacterium
CTCCGGTTAACCAGTCTACCTGTTTCGTGTTTCTTCGTGTTCATTCGTGGTTAACTCGTTCCCGCGGGTTAAAACAACGAAAGCTGCGAGGGATCGGAATCGTTTCGTCGCGGGAACGTCGGCGGCGTTTTTTTCTTGGGTTCGACGACGTCTTCCGCCGCGGCTCTTACCGGTTCCGGTTTTTCGGGAAGATTTCGGCGAAATTCATCGTTGGTCTGTTCGAGGTCGGCGAGAATTTCCTGCGCTCGGCGGACGACGGATTCCGGCAGCCCGGCGAGCCGCGCGACGTGGATCCCGTAGGAGCGATCCGCCGCGCCGGGAATTACGGTGCGCACGAAAATGATTTCGTCGTTCCACTCGCGAACGGCGACGCAGTAATTTTTCACTCGCGGGAGCTCGTCGGCGATGCGCGTCAGCTCGTGATAATGTGTGGCGAAAAGCGTTCGCGGTCCGCGATCGCCGTTCCCGTGGATGTATTCGGCGACGGACCACGCGATGGAAAGCCCGTCGTAGGTCGAAGTGCCGCGTCCGATTTCGTCGAGAATGACGAGACTTTTCGCGGTGGCGTTGTTGAGAATATTTGCGGTTTCGTTCATTTCGACCATGAACGTCGAGTTCCCGCGGGAAAGTTCGTCGGAGGCGCCGACGCGGCAAAAAATTCTGTCTGCGATGCCGATTTTTGCGGATTTTGCGGGAACCCAGCAACCGAGTTGCGCGAGCAGCACGATAAGCGCGACTTGGCGAATATACGTGGATTTGCCCGCCATGTTCGGCCCCGTGATGATGTTGATTTGCGTTCCCGTGGAGGAAAGTTCCGTGCTGTTCGGGACGAATGCCTGCGACGATCCCGGACGGCGCAGCATTTGCTCGACGACGGGATGGCGTCCGTCCTCGATTCGAAGCTCGTCGGATTCGTCCACTTCCGGCTTGCAGTAATCCCATGTCTGCGCGATTTGCGCCCAGCCTGCGAGCACGTCGAGCTCGGCGAGAGCGTTTGCGGTTTCCGTGAGCGAGGTCGTGCGCGCGAGCGTTTTCTCCACGAGCTCGGCGTAAAGTTCGGCTTCCCGTTGGGAAACGAGCTCATCCGCCTGCAAAATTTCGCTTTCCTTTTGTCGAAGTTCGGGCGTGGTGTAGCGCTCGGCGTTGACGAGCGTTTGCCGCCGCGTCCACGTGGCGGGAACTTTCCCGAGATTCGCCTTCGTGATTTCGATGTAGTAGCCGAACGCGCCCGTGTAGCGCACGCGCAGATTGCGGATGTCGGTTTCTTCCTGAAGGCGTTTTTCGAAAGCGATGAGCCAAGAGCGGCTGTTGGTGCAGAGATCGCGCAGCTCGTCCAGCCGCGCGTCAAATCCGCGGCGGATTGCGCCGTTCACGTCAACGGGCAATTCGTCTTCGAGCGCTTCGGAAAGCGCCTGCGCGAGGTCGGCGTGCGGATCGATTCGCGCGTTGACGGCGTCGAGCGGCGAGGGCGAAACGATAGCGATCGCGTCTTTGATTTCGGGAATGTGCAGGAGCGTTTCGCGAATTGCGCCGAGTTCCCGCGGCTGGCGGATGCGGTTTTGAAGTCGCGCGATCGTGCGGGAAACGTCTTTGACGTAGGCGAGCGCGGTCAAAATGCGCGACATGACGGTGGCGCTTTTGAAAAATGCTTCGACGCAATCTTGGCGTTCGCGGATGATTTTCGTGTCGCGCGGCGGAGCGGAGAGCCAACGTTCGAGCAAACGCGCTCCCGCGGCGGTGTGCGTGCCGTCGATTGCCGCGAGCAGTGAGCCCTCGCGCGTTCCCGTGGCGGAGCGGAAAAGTTCGAGATTGCGCGTTCCCGCCGCGTCGATGATGAGCGCATCGTCGTCGTGCTGCTCGGAAATTTTTCGAAGGTGTCCCGGAGATTCGCAGAGCGTTTCAGAAACATACGTGAGCAACGCTCCCGCGGGGCCGAGCGCCGGATTTTTTTCTGAAATGCCGAAACCGGCGAGCCCGTTCACTTTGAGAATTTTGCAGACGGTGTCGTTCCCGATTTTCGGATCGAATTGCCAATCCGGCGCGCGCGAAACGAGATTCCATTGCAGCAGCGCGTCGAGATACTCCGGTGTGCGTCCCTGTTGCCACGATTCCGGAATGAGAATTTCGCTCGGGTGCAACGCTTGAAGCGAGGCGAGCAGCGTGCCGCGTTCCCGCGAAGTGGCGATGCGAAATTCCGCCGTCGAAACGTCGAGCCACGCGGCATGAAGACCGAGGCGATTTTCGTCGATCGCGAGAATGTAATTGTTGCGTTTCGCGTCGAGTTGCGCATCGTCGAGCGTCGTTCCCGGAGTAATGATGCGAACGAGCGCGCGGTTGACGAGTTTTCCCGGCTTCGGCGTTTCCGTTTGTTCGCAGATGGCGATTTTGACGCCGGCGTTGAGCGCTTTCTGCAGGTAAGTTTGCACGGAGTGATAAGGCACTCCTGCGAGCGGCGCGCCGGCGCGTTTCGTGAGCGTGAGCCCGAGCAGTTCCGCTCCGCGCTCCGCGTCCGATCCGAACATTTCGTAAAAATCTCCCACGCGGAAAAACAGCAACGTGTTGGGCGGGAGCTTGTTCCGGAATTCCCAATACTGCTGGACCATCGGGGTCTTGTTCAAATCGGCGGACATTGCGTCGAATTGTCTAATGAAAGCCATTTCGGGTCAAAGGAAATTTCCGTTCCCGCCCGCATCGCGGATTCCGCGGAACACGCGCCTGAAATTCCGAACGTTCCCGCGCGACGGGAACGCTCAAAAAAAACTCTTGCGCGGCGGGAACGAAAATGTTTTTCTTCCGACTTTCGGTTGTCGGGGCGTAGCGCAGTCTGGCTAGCGCGCTTCGTTCGGGACGAAGAGGTCGGAGGTTCGAATCCTCTCGCCCCGACCATCCGAACAAAAGCCCGCTCGAACTTGCGGGCTTTTTTGTTATTCCGAACAGAGTTTTTTCCATGAGTCTGAAAGAAAAACACGACGAAATCCTCGCCGAGCTTGCGCCGTTCGAGGACATGCAGGATCGTTTCCAATATCTCATCGATCGCGCGAAATCCGCGCCCGCGCTTGCCGCCGAGCATCGCGTTCCCGCGAACTTGGTGGAAGGCTGCACGTCGCAGCTTTGGTTGGTGTGCCGTTTCGAAAACGGCGTGTGCCGCATCGACGTGGACGCCGATGCCGTCATCACCAAAGGCATCGCCACGTTGATTCGCGATTATTTTGACGGCGCGAAGCCTGAGGAAATTCTTTCGGACGATGTCGATTTTCTCGCATCCGTCGGCATCGACCAGCATCTTTCTCCGAACCGGCGCAACGGGCTTTCCAACCTCGTCGGCAAAATTCACGCGTTCGCGAGAGCGCATCTTTCCTGAAAAAACTTTGCGCATTTGCCGCGCGTTCCCGCAATGACTCCGCTTCCTCCGAAAATCGCCGCGTTGTTTCCGTTCCCGTCGAGAATTTTCGAAACCTCGGACGGGCGCATGCATTTTATCGACGCGGGAACGGGCGAGCGCGGCACGGTCGTGCTTCTGCACGGGAATCCGTCGTGGGCGTTTCTTTGGCGCGATCTTATCGCGGAGCTTGCGGCGCGCGGGTTTCGTTGCATCGCGCCGGATCATCTCGGCATGGGGCTTTCGGACAAGCCGCAGAAATTTTTTCGGCTCGCCGATCGCATCGCGCACATTGAGGCGCTGACGGAATTTCTCGGACTCAAAAAATTTTCGCTCTGCGTGCACGATTGGGGCGGAGCGATAGGATTCGGCGTCGCGACGCGCGCGCCGGAAAAAATCGAACGGCTCGTCGTCACGAACACGGCGGCGTTCCCGTCGCCGAACATTCCCAAGCGCATCGCGCTTTGCAAAATTCCCGGCATCGGACCGTTCATCGTCAAAGCGTTCAACGCGTTTGCGTTTCCGGCGGTTTTCATGGCGGTGCGCAAGCGATTGCCGGCGGCGGTGCGCGACGGATTTCTGTTCCCGTATCGCACGTTCCGTTCCCGCACGGCGGTCGCGAATTTCGTGCGCGACATTCCGATGTCGCCTGCGCATCCGAGTTGGCGCGCGCTTGCCGATATCGAAACCGCGCTCCCGCGGCTTGCGGACAAGCCCATGCTCATCGCGTGGGGCGGGCGCGATTTTTGTTTCGATGATTCTTTTTTCGCCGAGTGGCGGCGGCGATTCCCGAATGCGGAAACGCGCTATTGCGCCGATGCCGGGCATTATTTGCTCGAAGACGCCGGCGCCGAGCTCGTTCCCGCGATCGCGGATTTTCTTTCCGCGTAAAAAAATCGCGTTCCCGCGCGCTCGCCTCACCCGAGCCCGAAAGCGCGGCGGCGGTTGTGCGCGAGGCGTGCGCAGGCGAGCCGCAACGCGAGCGTTCCCGCGAGTGAATTTTCAAAAACGGTGGAAATGACGACGTCCGCGCCGTTCGGATTTTCGAGCCACGCGAGCAACGCGGGAAAATTTGCGACGAAGAGCGGTTTTACGACGGCGACGACGCGTGTCTCGCGCGGGAACGTCGCCGGATTTTCGCGCACGGATTCATCGAGCGCGAAACGGGATTCGCGAGTTTCCGCTTCGGCGAAAATTCGCGCATCATTTTTCGGATTCGGCGGGAGCGGCTGTTCGAAAAATTCGAGCGCGGGCGCGCGGCTCATTTCGGCGAGCGCGGGCAATGCGTCGGCGGAAAGTGCGCCGTTTGCGTCGAAGCGAAAACGCGTTCCCGCGGGCGCGCCGGCGAGGATTTTTTCGCAGAAGCGAAGCTCGTCGCGTTCCCGCGCGAGTCCGATTTTTATTTTGAAAACGGAGAATCCGCGTTCGCGTTCCCGCGCGGCATCGGCGAGCAGTTTTTCGGGCGAGTCGTCGCGGCGGCGGCGAAGAAGTTTCGCGCGCGCGCTCGGCGGCGGAAGCTTGGCGGAAAGCATTTGCGCGGCGGCGGGATTTTCGAGAAAAAACCGCGCGGCGGAAAACGCGTGAGCGAGGCAGGGCAACGCGGCGGGAATTTTTTCGGGAACGCGACCACCGAGTCCGCGCAGAAAATTTTCGGCATCGGCGAGCGTTTCGAGTCCGAAGCCGATCCACGGCGCGCATTCGCCGCAAGCGAAATCGCCGTCGTCGTTTTCAAGGCGAATAATCAGGCTTTCGCGGCGCGGGAACGTTCCCGCAGAAGTTTCGACGGGAACGGGAAAGTCTTTTGAAATTTTTTCGAAAGAAAAGCGCATTCGGTCGATTTTTTTCGCGCGCGGGAACGCGGAAGCGCGATTTTCAGATTGCGCGAATGGTGACGAGCGTGAGGTCGTCCGCGGGTTCGTTCCCGTTGCAGAAAGTTTTGAGATCGCGGATGATGGCGTCGTTGATTTCGGCGGCGGGCAGGTTGTGCGCTTTTCGGAGCGCGGTTTCGAGGCGCGCGGCGCCGAATTCTTCTCCGTGTTCGTTGAGCGCCTCGGTCAGCCCGTCGGTGTAAAAAACGAGAACGTCCCCGCGGGAATAGGAGCGGGAAATTTCGGTGATGGCGGAATCGAAAACTTCGGGTTTGGAAATTCCGATGGCGAGCCCTTTGGAATCGAGAAATTCGATTTCGGTTTTTCCGTTTTCGCGGAGATGATTGGAGACGAGAATCGGGCGTTCGTGCCCGCCGCGCGCAACGGAGAGCGTGTTGCGTTGCGTGTCGATGAACGCGCAGGCGATCGTGACGAACATTCCGCGTTTGAACGAATGCATCATCGCGCGATTCAGCCCGCGAAGCAGGTCGGCGGCGGTAATCGCGTAGCGCGCAACGTGTTGGAAATTCGTGCGGCAAATCGCCATGAGCAACGCGGCGGAAATTCCGTGCCCGGAAACGTCGGCGACGATGGCGGCGATGCGCCCGCCGCCGAGATCGAAAACGTCGTAAAGATCGCCGCCGATTTTTTGCGCCGGGTGATAAACGGTGGAAATATCAAGCGAATGCGCTTGCGGAATGTAGTGCGGGAGCAGCAGTTTCTGAATGCTTCCCGCGAGCCCGAGTTCGCGGTCGAGCCGGAGTTTTTCGGCTTCGACGGAAAAAAGTTGCCGCATTTTCAGCGCGGTGCCGAGCTGTTCTCCGAGCACTTCGGCGAGGTGGAGTTCCGCAGGTGTGAATTGCCCGCCGTGGCGCGGATTCGCAATCGCGATCACGCCGGCGAGCCGCCCTTCGACAAAAAACGGCGAGGCGAGCAACGAGCGCGGAATGGCGGGAGCGTTCGGGAGAAAAATCGCGCCTTCCCGCGGCGGGAACGCGTTGACGAGTCCGGGCTTTTTCTGCGCGAGCGTTTCCGAAAAAACGGACGCGGTCAGAGAATAGTTTTTCCCGCGAAAAAGCGCGCGCACGACATCGACGCGGGAAGCGCCTTTCAGCGTTTCCGGGAAACCGTCGAGAAACGGGAACAGCCCCGCCATGCGCACGGGAACGAGCTCGTCGCCGCGCACGACGAAAATGCAGGCGCTCATGGCGCGCGTGCCGCGAACTGCGGTGCGCAGAACGCTGTCGTAAAGCAAATCGCAGGAAAGCGTGTGTGCGCCGATTTCGCCGTCGAACGATGCGGAGAGCGCGTGAATGAAATCGACGGAAACGGTGCGCGCGTAGCGTTCGTGTTGGAGCGAGGCTTCAAGGCGCGCGAACTCGAATTTCATTCGCCTGCGCATGCAGACGATGAAGGCAACGGCGATGCCGGCGACGGCGGCGAAGAGTGCGGGAACGCGAATCACGAATGTTCCTTCTCCATGGACTGCTGGTCGTAGAGTCCGCGATAGAGCGGGCAGGAAGCGTAAATTTCCTCGTGCGCACCGTCGGCGATGATTTTGCCTTCATCGAACACGAGAATGCGGTTCGCGGTGCGAATCGAGGAAAAACGATGCGCAATCATAAATGTCGTGCGCCCGCTGACGAGTTTTTCGAGCGACTCCTGAATTTGCGCCTCGCTCTCGGTATCGAGCGCGGAAGTCGCTTCGTCGAGAATGAGAATCGGCGCATCGCGCAGGAACGCGCGCGCGACGGCGATGCGTTGGCGTTGCCCGCCGGAAAGGCGTCCGCCGCGTTCGCCGACAACGGTGTCCCAGCCGGATTCGAGCGCTTCGATGAATTCGCGAGCGGAAGCGCGTTCGGCGGCGGCGATGACTTCTTCGCGCGAGGCGTCGAGCCGCCCGATGAGAATGTTGTTGTAAATGGTGTCGTTGAAAAGAATCGGTTCCTGCGAAACGATTGCGATGTTGCGGCGCAAATCGGCGAGACGCACATCGCGCACGTCGTTCCCGTCAACGCGCACGGCGCCGATGCTTACATCGTAAAATCGCGGGATCAGGTTGACGAGGGAGCTTTTCCCGGCGCCGGAAGGACCGACGAGCGCGATAGTGTCGCCGGGCTTGGCGGAAAAGGAAACATTGCGCAGAACGGGCGTGTCGGCGTAGGCAAACGTCACGTTGTCGAAACAAATTTCTCCGCGAGCGCGGGAAAGCGGTTGCGGGAACTCGGGATCGGCGACTTCTATCGGCGCGCGCCAAATTTCTTCGAGACGCGCAAGCCCCGCCGTGCCTTCTTTTATGCGATTATTGATTTTTCCGAGTTTTTTGATCGGGTCGTAAGCGAAATAAAGCGCACCGACGAGCGCGATGACCGTATCCTGATCGAGTTTTGCTATCGCCGCCTGATAAACGGCGAAGGAAATCGAGCAGGCGGCGATGATTTCGATGAGCGGCGTGAGCATTTTATCGTATTTCACGCACTTCATCTGCAGGGAGAAAAATTTTCGCACGATGTCGCGGAAACGGTTGCATTCGCGCTCTTCGAGATTGTAGGCGCGAATTTCACGCGGCGCTTGCAGGCTTTCCGAGAGGACGCTGGAAAGCTCGCCCGCGCTTTCCAGCATTTTCTTGGAACGTTTCAGAAGCCGTTTCCCGATAATTTGAACGGGCAACACCGAGAGCGGAACAACGCAGAGACTGAGCAAAAACTGTTGCGTCGCTTCGCTTTGAATTGCCGACCAAATGATGAAGCCGACGGCGCCCGCGAGCGTGAACGGCTGGATCACGAGGTCGTTCGTCACTTCCACGAGAACGGTTTTGACGAGCATCGTGTCGCCCGTCGTGCGGCTGAGCAAATCTCCGGATTTGTTTTTCGAAAAAAATCCCAAATGCAGATGCTGCAGATGGGAAAAAAGTTTCATGCGAATCGCTTCGAGGACGCGAATCCCGCAGAGATTGAGCAAATAGGTGTTCCCGAACATCGCCGCGCCGCGCACGAAGAAGACGACCGGCAACAGCGCGAGTGCAAAGACGAGCACGTAATCGGCGGGAATGGCGATATGCATGCTCGGCAGCCACGACGCGGAAACGCCGGCGGCGAGCTCGTGCGAAGTCGTGGTGTCAAGCAGGACGAGATCCTGCGTTTCGCCGCCGCCGAAAAGCACGGGAAGCACTTTTTTCAGCATCAGCGGAAGCCCGAATCCGCTTGCGACTCCGGACACCGCACCGCAGAGCAACGCCAAGAAAAACGTGCCGAAAACGGGCTTCAGGAGCGGATAGTAAGGAAGAAATTTTTTCATGCGGGAACGTTCGGTCGGCGGGCGCGCATCGGCGATTTATCGGGCGTGCCGGCGACGCCGCGAGAACGCGAGGGCAACGGCAAGCGCGATTCCGCCGAAAATCAGCGGGAACGCGGAAGGCTCGGGAACGCGAGCGCCGGCGCCTTCTTTCCACATGGCGACGATTTCCTTTTCCGTCAGCGCACGTTTCCAAATTGCGTAGTCGTCAACGAAAGCTTTTTTGCGCTTGTCGCCCGGCGCGGCGTAGTAGCCGTTCCCGCTGGAACCGACGAGCGTTTCGTTGCTGTCGTCGCCGCCTTTCCCGATTGTGCCTTCGGGAATCGCCTGCGGCTTGCCGATGCATTTGCCGTCCCCGTAGAGCGCGACCGTGTTTTTCTTGCGATCCACGACGAGCGCGACGTGGTGCCATTTTCCGTCGGTCAGCGCCGGGAACGCGATTTTTACGGTTTTCCCGCCGACGGTGAGCGAAAGCGTTTCGTCCTTGAGCATGGTAATTGCCCAGCCGGCATCGTTTTTGCGTTCCCAGTTTTTATTGCCGGTGACGGCGGCGTTCGTCGAGCCGGGCTTGTCGGTTTTGAACCAAAAAGCGACGGAGAAGCTGTTGCTGAAATAGCCGTCGAGTTCGCCGAGATTGATGGCGCAATTGTCCACGGAACGATTCGTGTTCCCGTTGGTGAACACGGCGGAATAGACGAATTTGCCGTCGGCGAGCTTCGGCGTCGAAAGCGGTCCGAGCAGTTGCGGTTCGCGGTCGGTTCCGGAAATGTTTTTCGTCGGCTCGGAACGGTCGTCGAAATTCATGTAGAGCAACAATCCTTCGTCGCGTCGCGCAAAAAGCGCACACGGCAGGGAAAGCGCGGCGATGAGGCAAAGGCGGAAGATATTTTTCATCGCCCGCATAATGAGCCGCGCACCGGCGTTTATCAACGCCAAATTGGTTCCCGCGCGGGAACGGTTTTTTGTTTGCGGATTCGCGGACTTCTTTGCGAGCGGACGCATATTTTGCGCGATCGGGTGAAACGTTGACGCTGCGGGAACGCTTCGATAGATTTTTGCGCATGAAAAAATCGTTCGTGCCCCTGTCCGTTTCATTTTTCGCGCTCTGCGCGTTTGCGGGAACGCTCTTTTCCGCGCCCGTGCCGTATTCGAAGCGTGAGACGTTTGACTTTGACTGGAAGTTTGCGAAATTCGGGAAGTTCGAAGATTGTCTCGCGTCGAGCGATCCCGGCTCGGAAGCGGCGAAGCCGGGCTACTCCGATTCGAAGTGGCGCAAGCTCGATTTGCCGCACGATTGGGGCGTGGAGAGTCGGTTTTTGCCGAGCGAGCCGAATCAGACCGGGTCGCTCCCGTGGGCGGCGGTCGGCTGGTATCGCAAGGATTTCAGCGTTCCCGCCGGGTCGAAAGGCAATCGGTTTTTTCTCGATTTTGACGGCGTGATGATGACGCCGCAGGTGTACGTGAACGGGCAACTCGCCGGCGAGTGGAAATACGGCTACAACTCGTTTCGCGTGGACATTACGAAGTATCTCAAATTCGGCGGGAAAAACGTTGTCGCCGTTCGCGCCGAAAACAAACAGAACTCCACGCGTTGGTATCCCGGCGCGGGAATTTATCGCCACGTGTGGATTACCGAGGCGAATCCCGTGCATATCGCGCATTGGGGCGTTTTTGTGACGACGCCGAAAATCGACGGTTTGCCGAAGATTAACGACAAAAAACCGCCGCGGGAAATCAAGGCGCGTTCCGCGAAAGTTTCCGCCGAAACGACCGTCGCCAACACTTCCGCCGCTCCCGTGAGCATCGTCGTCGTGCAGGAAATTTTTCCGCTTTCGGGGAAAAAGGACAAGCCGCTCGCCTCGCGCACCTCTACCGCGACGGACGTTCCCGCCGGCGAGGAAAAGAAGATCGCGCTCGAACTTTCGCTCAGCTCGCCGAAGCTTTGGGACGTGCTTTCTCCCGCGCTTTACGTGTTGCGCACAACCGTCAAAATCAACGACCGGACGACCGACCGAAAAAGCACGGTTTTCGGCGTGCGCAAAGCGGAATGGAAGAGCGACGGATTTTTCCTGAACGGTCGGCGCGTGCAAATCAAAGGCGTTTGCCAGCACCACGACCTCGGACCGCTCGGCGGCGCCGTGCACAAGCGCGCGATCGAGCGCCAAATCGAAATTCTCAAAAGCTTCGGCGCAAACTCCATTCGCACTTCGCACAATCCGCCCGCGCCCGAGCTTCTCGAGCTTTGCGACCGCATGGGCGTGCTCGTGGACAACGAACTTTTCGATTGCTGGAAATACACGAAAGAAGGCAAGGCAAACGGCTACAACCTTTACTGGAACGAATGGCGGGAACGCGATGTGCGCAATTTCGTGATGCGCGACCGCAATCACCCGTGCGTCATCGCGTGGTCCGCCGGGAACGAAATCGAAGAGCAGGGCAAGTCGGACGGCAAGGAAATCGCGCGCGAGCTCGTGAAACTTTTCAAAAAATACGATACGACGCGCGCCGTCACCGTCGGTTGCAACGATCTCGGCGCCGCGTCCAACGGTTTCGGCAAGGAATTCGACGTTTACGGTTTCAACTACAAACCGAATAACTACACCGGTTTCGCGAACGGCTCGAAACAACCGTTCGTCGCTTCCGAAACTTCGTCCTGCGTGAGCTCGCGCGGCTTTTATTCGTTCCCGGAAAAAGCGGATTCGCCGGCGGATTTCGAGGCGTTCTGGAAACGCAATTTCTGCGACGGTCTCGCGATGTGCCAAGTCGGCGATTACGGCATTTACGCTCCCGGCTGGGGCTCTTCGCCCGACGTCGAATTCGGCGCGCTCGAAGACGAACCGCGTTGCGCCGGCGAATACGTGTGGACGGGCTTCGACTACCTCGGCGAACCTACGCCGTGGAATCTCGGACGCAAACCCGCCAACGATTTTCGCGGCGCCTCGCCGGAAGAAGTGCGGCGACTCGAAAAGGAAATGGCGGAAATTCTCAAACACGGCACGCCGTCGCGCAGCTCGTATTTCGGGATCGTCGATATGTGCGGATTCCGGAAAGACCGCACCTACCTTTACCAATCGCATTGGATGCCCGACGTGCCGATGGCGCACATTCTTCCGCATTGGAATTGGCAGGGCAAACGCGAGGGAAAAATCACGCCCGTGTTCGTGTACACGAGCGGCGATTCCGCGGAGCTTTTCCTGAACGGAAAATCCCTCGGAAAACGCAAAAAGAAAAGCGACGCATCGCTCACGGGGAAAGACCTCAACGGCGATATGCGGGAACGCTTCCGCCTTACGTGGATGAACGTAAAATACGAACCGGGAACGCTCAAAGTCGTCGCCTACAAAAACGGCAAAAAATGGGCGGAAGACGTCGTCGAAACTTCCGGCGTTCCCGCGCAAATCGAGGCGACCGTCGATCGCGAAACCATCGCCGGCGACGGGCGCGATCTCGCTTACGTGACGATTCGCGTGCTCGACAAGAAAGGGCGCTTCGTGCCGACCGCCGACAATCGGATGAAATTTTCCGTTTCCGGCGCCGCGGAAATCGTCGGCGTCTGCAACGGCGATCCGACCGATCACGATTCGATGAAAGGCGAAACGATTCGCGCGTTTTCGGGCATGGCGCAAGTCATTCTTCGCTCCAAGCGCGACGTTTCGGGCAAGGCGACGCTGAAAATTTCCGCCGCCAAGCTTCCCGCGAAAACTCTCGAAATCAAAGTCGAGAAAAACAACGCGCGGGATTGATCGCCGTTCCCGTAAAATTTTTCCGAAAATCTTCGAAATTTGAAAAAAACGCGCCCGCGATTTTTTGGAAATTCGCGGGCGCGTAGAAATGGTGGTCAGGGGCGGGATCGAACCGCCGACACAGGGATTTTCAGTCCCTTGCTCTACCGACTGAGCTACCTAACCGGAAAGGCAATGTGAGGGCGTATTAAGCCGAAACGCCGCGGGAACGTCAAGCGATTTCTGGAACGCCGCGTTCCCGCGATTTTTTCAGAACGAAACCGCGAAAACGTCGAGCGCTTTCACGAGCGTCGTAATCGCGGAAACTTGCGCGGAAGTTACCGGCTTGTTCGTATTGATGACGGCGAGCGTTTCGCCCACGGTGTGGTCGATCGGCGCGGCGATGTTTTCGATGTTGATTTCGGCATCGCCGAGCACGCTTGCGATGCGCGCGAGCACGCCCGGGCGGTCCGTGTAGCGCACGAAAAGCAAATGCCCGCGCAAATCGAAATAAAGGCTTTTGAAGCCGTCGATTCGGGAAACGATCGGCACGTCCTCGGCAACGATCCCGCGCACGGTCGTCGTGCTGTAATGTCCGTCGCCCTCGGTGAAGAGTTCGAGCGAAATCGCGTCTTCTTCGACGTTCCCGCTGAGCGGTTCGCAGGCTTTGTAAATTACGCCGTGTTCTTTGAGCGAAAGCTCGGCGGCGGGCGGCGGCAGATTCGTTTCCGCGTCCGGGAGCAAGCCTTCCTGAATCTTCGGCGTGAACCATTTGCGGAAGCTGCGCAAGCTTCCCGAAAACGTGCAGTTCGCTTTGCGAATCGGACGGTTCCCGGAAACAAGACGCGCGAGCGTCGCGAGCATTTTCGCAAGACGCAATTGCATCGGGTGAAGCCCGAGCGGCGTTTCCGCGTTGACGACGCAGGACGTGTCGCCGTTTTCAAAATAACTCAGCGTTTCTTCCGCCGCGCGTTTCGCCGCGTTGAAGTTCGCTTCTTTCGTGTTCGCTCCGAGGTGCGGCAAAATGAGATCCGCGACCGCCGCCGACGGTTTTTCGCCCTCGGCGTCTTTCGGATGAACGTCCGTCGCGTAGAGAATTTTTTTGCCCGAGGCTTTCAGCGCGGCGAGCGCTTCTTCGTCCACCACGCCGTAGCGCGAGCAGTTGACGAGGATCGCGCCGTCTTTCATCCGCGAAAGCAGATCGGTCGAAATCATTTTCTGCGTCGATGCTCCGCCGGGAACGTGCAACGAAATAACATCGGATTCTTCAAAAAGTTGCTCCAACGAAACGGGCTTCACGCCGATGTTGATCGCGCGTTGCTTCGCGAGAAAGTGATCGTAGCCGAGCAGCGTCGGCTCAAAGCCTTGAAGCCGCTTCGCAAGCAACCGACCGATGTTCCCGAGCCCGACGATCCCGACCGTCTTCTTCGTCAGTTCCCGCCCCATGAATTTCTTTTTCTCCCAGCGCCCCGCACGCGTCGAAATGTCCGCGGGAACGATGTGGCGGAAACACGCAAGCACCATCGCAATCACTTCTTCGGCAACGCCGTTCGCGTTCGCGCCCGGAGTGTTCATGACATCGACGTCTTTCTTGCGCGCATAGACAATGTCAATGTTGTCGAAGCCCGCTCCCGCACGCACCACCAGCCGAAGCTTCGGAAGCGAATCAATGATTTCCGGCGTGACTTTTTCGCTGCGGACAATGACGATGTCCGCGTCCGGATGCGCGGCAGCAAGCTCCGCAAGCGGTGTTTCCGCATCTTGGACAACTTCGTAGCCTTGCGCCGCAAGCGTTTTCGACGCGACGCCGTCGAGTTTGGTCGGAATGAGAACCTTCTTCATGACACGCAAAATGCAATCACGTTTTCTCCGCCGCGTAAACGGTTTTTGAAGGGAACCACGGATGGACACGGATTGCCGCAGGCAAAACCGGGGGCGGAGAAAATTGGGGGCGG
>CAVFCB010000042.1:0-13924 GCA_963620895.1 Bacteroidaceae bacterium
CGCTTGGAATTGCTAAACGGGATACGGTTCACGGACAAGGAATGGGCGCATTTTTTCCGCACGGAGTTGGCAAACGAAAATCAGGGCATCGCGGAAAAAACGCGGACGATTCAGGAAGATTTCGTAAAGTTGCTAACGCGGGAAGACGGGAGCGTCAAAAACATTCGGCTTCTCGACAAAGAAAACATTCACAACAACACGTTGCAGGTAATCAACCAATACGTTCCCGAAGGCGGTGCGCGGGAAAACCGCTACGACGTGACGATTTTGGTGAACGGGTTGCCGTTGGTGCATGTGGAGCTGAAACGCCGCGGCGTGGATATTAAGGAGGCGTTCAATCAAATTCGGCGCTACGAGCGAGAATCGTTTTGGAGCGGGAGCGGACTTTTCGATTACGTGCAGATTTTTGTAATCAGCAACGGAACTTTCACAAAATACTACGCAAACACAACGCGGGAACGGCACCTGAAAGAAAGCATCGCGGGAACGTCTCCGAGAAACGGAAAACGCACGAGCGACAGTTTCGAATTCACCTCGTGGTGGGCGGACGCAAAAAATCGCACGATCGAAGATTTGAGTGATTTCGCGCGAACGTTTTTTGCGAAGCACACGTTGCTGAACATTTTGACGAAATTCTGTGTTTTCACGGCGGAGAACAATCTGCTCGTGATGCGTCCCTATCAGATTGCGGCGACGGAGCGCATTATCGGACGCATTCGCGTTTCGACAAATTACAAGACGGCGGGAACGACGGCGGCGGGAGGCTTCATCTGGCACACAACGGGAAGCGGGAAAACGCTAACGAGCTTCAAAACCGCGCAATTGGCAAGTCGGATGCCGGAAATCGACAAAGTGCTTTTCGTCGTGGACAGAAAAGATTTGGACTACCAGACGATGGTCGAATACGACCGTTTCGAAAAAGGCGCCGCAAACAGCAACACGAACACCGCGATTCTTACGCGGCAACTCGGCGATGCCGATGCCCGCATCATCATTACGACGATTCAAAAGCTGGCGATTTTCGTCAAAAACAACAAGAAACATCCGATTTTCGACAAACGCGTCGTCATCATCTTTGACGAATGCCACCGCTCTCAATTCGGCGACATGCACGCCGCGATCACAAAGCATTTTAAGAAATATCACCTGTTCGGATTTACGGGAACGCCGATTTTCGCACAAAACGCGGGAACGGCGACGCTCGGCACGGCGGCGACAACGGCGCAGGCGTTCGGAGAAAAACTGCACACCTACACGATTGTGGACGCAATCAACGACGGGAACGTGCTCCCGTTTCGCGTGGATTACGTGCGCACGATGCGGGAACGCGAAAACATCACCGACAAAAAAGTGCGCGACATCGATCGCGAACGCGCGATGAACGCTCCCGGACGCATCGCGGAAGTGACGAAATACGTGCTCGAACATTTTGATCAAAAAACGAAGCGAAACGGCGGATCCTACGAATTTTCAAGACTCGAAAACGTGGCGGAAGCAGCACAGGCACGCGATCGCAGAAAAATCAAAATGCGGAAAAACGTGCAACGCCTGAACGGGTTCAATTCGATTTTCGCGACTGCGTCCGTCGAAAGCGCAAAACGCTACTACGCGGAATTTAAGCGCCAAATGGCGGAACATCCCGAAAGACGCCTGAAAATCGCATTGATTTACAGTTTCGGCGTCAACGAGGACGAACAGAACGGCTTGCTGGACGAAGAAAATTCCGAAAGCACGGACAAATTGGATGCGCCTTCCCGCGATTTTCTCGACAAGGCGATATCCGACTACAATCGGGAATTCGGCACGAATTACGACACGTCCTCGGAAAAATTTCAGAACTACTACAAAGACGTTTCCCTGCGGATGAAAAACCGCGAGCTGGATTTGCTCGTCGTCGTGAACATGTTTTTGACGGGCTTCGACGCGACAACGCTGAACACGCTTTGGGCGGACAAAAACTTGCGCATGCACGGGTTGCTTCAAGCGTATTCGCGCACGAATCGAATTTTGAATTCCGTGAAAACATTCGGGAACATCGTTTGCTTCCGCAATCTCGAAAAAGAAACCAATGACGCGCTCGCGCTTTTCGGCAATCGCGATGCTCGCGGAGTCGTCCTGCTTCGGAAATTTGAAGATTACTATTCCGGCTACAAAGACGATGCCGGCAAACGCGTTCCCGGCTACGAAGAAATTTGCACGCAAATGCGAACGGAATATCCGCTCGACGCGGAAATTCTCGGCGAGGCGAAGAAGAAAGATTTCATCCGCCTCTACGGCGCGTTTCTGAAACTGAAAAACATCCTATCGGCATTTGACGCCTTTTCCGGGAAAGAAATACTTTCCGAGCGGGAAATTCAGAATTATCAAAGCGTATATTTGAGATTTTACGACGAGTTTCGAAAAAAGCGCACCGGAGACAGCGAAAACATCAACGACGACATCGTTTTTGAAATGGAGCTCGTCAAGCAAGTTGACATCACCATCGATTACATTCTGGTGCTCATCGAGAAATTCAACAAGGGCTCACAAAAAGATAAGGAAATCGTCGTGGAAATCCGTAGCGCAGTGGATGCGAGCCCGGAACTGCGTAGCAAGAAAGATCTCATCGAAACTTTCATCGCGGGATTAATGCCGGAAATCGATGTAGACGAAAGTTGGCGAAAGTTCATTGCGAAAAAACTGAACGATGAACTCGCCGATCTTATTCGGGAAGAGCGCTTGGATGCTGCGGGAACGCAAACGCTCCTCAGAGACGCGTTTCGCGAGGGGCGCGTGCGCGGGACGGGAACGGAGCTTTCGGCTGTGCTTCCTCCCGTTTCGCGTTTTTCAAAGACGGACGATCGTTCCGCGTTGCGGGAACGCGTTCTGCGCAAGCTCGAAGCCTTCATCGAACGTTTCCGCGGGCTCTGCGGCGAAAACTTCTGAGCGCTTGCGGGAGAATTTAAATAAAAGAAAATCTCTCACAGGGACGCCGAGACGCGGAGATCAAAAAACCTCTGCGGCTTCGCGCCTCTGCGAGAGAATAAAAAAGATCCGCGCTTGCGGGAACGGTTTATTTGAAGAAATCGCCGAGGGAGCCGAAGCCGGCGGAGCTGCCGGAGGAGAAGCGCGTGTTCCCGCGATTGGAGGAAGCGTTCCCGCGGTCGAAATTGTTGCGGCGCGGCGCGTTCCCGCGGCGTTCGTCGCGGTCGGAAAAAGTATCGCGCGCGCTGCGGGCGCCCTTCCCCGGATTGGTTTTCATCGAAAGCCCGATGCGGCGGCGCGGAACGTCCACCTCGACGACGGTCACGGAAACTTTTTGCCCGACTTTTACGACTTCCGCCGGATCTTTCACGAAATTGTCCGAAAGCTGCGAAACGTGCACGAGTCCGTCCTGATGAACGCCGACGTCCACGAACGCGCCGAACGCCGTCACATTCGTCACGATGCCGGGCAAGCGCATTCCTTCTTTCAGATCGGAAATTTCGTGAACGCCGTCCATAAACGCGAACGCTTCGAATTTTTCGCGCGGGTCGCGTCCGGGTTTTTCCAGCTCTTTCAAAATGTCCTGCAACGTGGGCAAACCGACGTCTTCGGAAACGTATTTTTTCAAATCGATACGGGCGCGCAGTTTTGCATCGGCGAGGAGCGCGGGAACGTCGCAGTTGAGATCCGCCGCCATTTTTTCGACGAGCGCGTAGCGTTCCGGGTGCACGGCGGACGCGTCGAGCGGGTGTTCGCCGTCGCGAATGCGCAGGAAGCCGGCGCACTGCTCGAAAGCTTTTTCGCCGAGGCGCGGCACGTTTTTCAAATCGCGGCGGGAACGGAATGCGCCGTGTTCGTTGCGGTAGGCGACGATGTTTGCGGCGATGCTTGCGTTTAGCCCGGAAACGTAGCTGAGCAATTGTTTCGAAGCGGTGTTCACTTCAACGCCGACTTTGTTCACGCAGGAAACGACGACGTCGTCCAGCGAACGTTTCAGCGCGATCTGATTTACGTCGTGCTGATATTGTCCGACGCCGATGCTTTTCGGATCGATTTTCACGAGCTCGGCGAGCGGATCCATCAAGCGGCGTCCGATTGAAACCGCGCCGCGCACGGTAACGTCTTCGTTCGGAAATTCTTCGCGCGCGACTTCGCTCGCGGAGTAAATCGATGCGCCGCTTTCGTTCACGACGACGACGGGAATCGTCTTCGGCAGTCCGCATCCGCGCACGAATGTTTCCGTTTCGCGCGAAGCCGTGCCGTTGCCGATTGCGATTGCCTGAATTTTGAACTGATGGCAGAGAATGCGAATGCGGTTTTCCGCATCGGCGTATTGCGCCGACGATCCCGCAGTGGGGAAAATCACTTCGTGGTGAAGCAGTTTGCCCTGCGCGTCGAGCACGACGAGTTTGCAGCCGGTGCGAAATCCGGGATCGAGCGCGAGCACGCTTTTTTGACCGAGCGCGGGAGCCATGAGCAACTCGGAAACGTTCGACGCGAAAACGCGAATCGCTTCTTCATCCGCGCGTTCCTTGGATTTGAGGCGCGCCTCCGTTTCGAGCGACGGACCGAGCAGGCGTTTCCACGAATCGTGCGACGCCGTGCGCACCTCGTTCCCGCAGGCGCCGTTCCCGCCGACGAAAATTTTGTCGAGCCGCGAAAACGCTTCGTCTTCGTTCACGGAAATGCGGAAAAAAAGGAAGCCTTCCTTTTCGCCGCGGCGAATCGCAAGCACGCGGTGCGACGGCGCGGAAGCGAGCGGCTCGCGCCATTCGAAGTAATCCTTGAATTTCGCGCCTTCCGCTTCTTTTCCCTTGATGACTTCGGAAGAAAGCTCTGCGGACTTTTCGTAGATTTCGCGGCAAGCGGCGCGCGCCGTTTTGTCGTCGGAAATTCGCTCGGCGAGAATGTCGCGCGCTCCCGCAAGCGCGGCGGGAACGTCGGGCACTTCCTTGTCGGGAGCGACGAATTTTGCGGCTTCGGCGGTGAAATCCGCATTTTGATTTTTGAAAATGAAATCGGCGAGCGGCTCGAGTCCGCGTTCCCGCGCGATTGTGGCGCGCGTGCGACGCTTCGGGCGATACGGCGCGTAAAGATCTTCGAGTTCGGTCGCAGTCGAAGCTTTTTCCACGGCGGTTTTGAGCGCGGGCGTGAGGTGATTGTTTTCTTCGAGCGATTTGAGAATCGCGGCGCGGCGGGCGTCGAGCTCGCGCAGTTGCTCCAAGCGGTCGCGCACGGCGGCGATTTGAACTTCGTCCATTTCGCCGGTCGCTTCTTTGCGATAACGCGCGATAAACGGCACGGTCGCGTCCTCGGCGAGAAGCCGCGCGACGGCGCTCACGCGCACGATGCTCAGCCCGGTTTCCTGCGCGATGCGCCGAACGTATTCGGAAATTGCAAGGGTGTTTTCTGCCATAAAAAAGGAGGCGCCATTTCAGCGGATTTTCGCCTTTCGCGCGAACGAAAAAAAAGCGTTTCCCGAAAATGCGCGAGCTTCGGGAAACGCGGATTTTTTTGAAAAAACTTTGTCAGTCGGCGGAGCGGGAAAGCTCGCCCTTGTCGCTGAACGTGTATTCGCCGCCGCGCGGGTGGCGAAGCGTAAAGGATTCTTTTGTGTCGAACGTAATTTTGATTTCGTTGTCGGGAACGATGTATTCCGGCGCGATTTTGTTGCCGTCGAGCATGCGGAATGCCGCCGGCGCGGAAACGGTTCCGGAGGCGGGATTGTATTTGACGACGACCGTGCGTTCGAGCGTTTCCGCGAAATACGTTTGCGCCGCGTTCCCGAGGCGTTGCCCGTCGTTCATCATGGCGGTGCGCGCTTTCGCCGCCCGATACTGAGAAACGGCGGGAACGGCTGCGGCGGCGATGATGCCGATCAAAACGGCGACGATGAGAATCTCAACGATAGTGAACGCTCTGCGCAGAGCGTTTTTAGCAACGAGGTCGTGTGGGAATTTCATTAACGTAAATGTTTGAATGTCGAAAGTTTTCGCGAGAGTCGGCATTGTGCCTTCCAGCGTTTCAAAGAGTAGATTTTCGGAGAAGAAATGTCAAATTCACTCATTCGCCCGCATTTGCGGCGTTCGCCGAGGTTTCCCGCTTCATTTTGAAATACGCCTGAAGAATCGCGCGGCACTCGTCTTCCATAACGCCGGAAACGACTTGCACGCGATGGTTCAGCTTGGGCAATTCGTGCATCGGGAACGCGCCGCCGAGGCAGCCCATTTTCGGATCGCCCCACGCGAAAACCACGCGACCGAGACGCGCCATGACGCTTGCGCCCGAACACATCGGGCACGGCTCTTTCGTCACGTAAAGCGTGCATTCGTTGAGCCGCCAATCGTCGATCGTTCCCGCCGCCTGCGTGATTGCGAGCATTTCCGCGTGCGCGGTCGGGTCGTTCGACGAAACCGTGCGATTGTGCGCGGAGGCGATGATTTCGCCGTCGCGGACGATGACGGCGCCGATCGGCACTTCGTCTTCTTTCCACGCTTCGACCGCCTCGTTGTAAGCGAAAGTCATAAAATAACGGTCGTCGCGCAGCAACGCCGAAGGAAAAATTTTCGGGAACGGGCAATCCATTTTTTTCAAATTTCTGCGGGAACGCCCGGCTCGAGATTCTCGGTTTTTGTTCTGGGCAATTCGATTGCCAATTCCTCTTCAAACCATTCCCGCGCGGCGGGTTCGCCATGTGTAAGCACCGCGACGCGCGGTTCCACGGAAAAAACGAAATCCATCATGCGTTCCCGCGTTGTATGCCCGCTCAAATCGTATTTGGAAACGGTGGCGAGAACGCGAGCGATAAAATTCATATCGGCGAAACGCAGTTCATCGACATTCGTGCGCGTGAGCAAGCGCCCGCCCGGCGTATCCGGATCGCAGTAGCCGACAAACGCAACGAGGTTTCGGGCGTGTCCGAGCATGTTGGCGGCGATGTGCCATGCAGGCGTATGCTCGACGAGCATTCCGCTCGAAAGCAGATAAATTCCCTGCTCGGGAACATCGACGCCGGGCTCTTCCCATGTCCGCAACGGCCGCACGCCGAGATCTTTCATCAGCGAGCGGTGGAATTTCACGTCGCCGGTTTTTCTCGCCATCATTTCGAAATATTCTGCGAGATCGAGTCCGAGTCCCGTGCAAAAAACGGGGATTTCTTTCGGGATGCGTCCGGAAAGTTTTGCCGCGAGGAAAATGTGCGCGAGCTCCTGCATGCGCCCGAACGCGAAAGCGGGAACGAGCACGCTGCCGCCGCCGGAAAGCGTTCCCGCGACATCGTTCACGAGGCGTTCGACTTCCTGTTCCCGCGTCGCGTCCTCGGGTTCGTTTGCGCCGCGCGTCGTTTCCAAAATCAGCGTATCGATTTTTTCCTGCGGGAACGCCGCGCCGCCCACCGTTTCCTGTTCGTGAAAAGAAACATCGCCGGTGTAGAAAATTTTTCGATGACGATATTCGAGCATGCATCCGACGGCTCCGGCGACGTGCCCTGCCGGGTAAAGCGTGAACGTGATTTCGTCGTCGTTTTCGTGAAAAGTTTTCGGAATGCCGAGCGGGAGCGCCGTAAGCGCGGCGTCCACGCTGTCCAGCTCGCTGAACGTGTAGAGCGGATATTCGTTGATGTGCAATTCCTCGCGCTGGCGCATCATCACGTTGACGCTGTTGCGCAGAATGCGCGTTGCGATAAGGCGGCTCGCCGGAGAACACAGCACGCGCGTATGCGGATGTTCCCGCAAAAATACGGGCAACCCGCCGAGATGGTCGAGATGACAATGCGAAAGGACAACGAAATCCACGGAAAGATCCCGCACAAGTCCGAGTTGCGGCAACGCCTCGCGTCCGAGTTTTTTCGGATGCAGTCCGCAATCAAACAAAATGCGAAACGGACCGATTTCCGCGAGGATACAGTTCGCGCCGATGTCTTTTCCGCTGTTGAGATCCGTTATCTGCATGGGCAGAAAAATTATGCGTTCCCGCGCGGGAAGTGAAGAGAAAAACGGGAAACGAAAGATCGGGAAAAACGGAAGACAAAAATGATTCTTTTAATTTTTGCCGAAACAAAAATCAGTTTTTTTCCGCTTGATAAAAAAAAATTAAAGCGGATGATTGTTCGCCGTCTTTCCCGCAAGGGAAATTCGCTTCGCCACGGTGAAAGCCGCCGGGAACAAACTCCGGCGATTTTCGAAACCCGACGGTCGGGAACATGGCGGCGAATTACGGACGAAGATAGAAAACAGTTAAATGGATAATAAGTTATTCGTCGGCAACCTCGCTTGGGCAACCACGGAGGACGACATCACGGCCTATTTCGGCCAATTCGGAACAGTGGAATCCGCGGAGGTTCTCCGCGACAAGTTCACAGGCCGTGCTCGCGGCTTCGCATTCGTCGTCATGGCGACGGCGGAAGACGCGCAGAAGGCGATCGAAAATACGGATGGACGAGAATTCCAAGGTCGTCCGCTCAAGGTAAACGTTGCGCGTCCGCGCGAAGACAAACCGCCCCAGCGCGGGAACGGCGGATTCCGTCCGCGTTTCGGCGGGAACGCTCCCCGCGGAGGATTCGGCGGCGGTCGCGGAGGTTTCTCCAAGGGACCGCGCCGCAGTTTCGGCGGACCTCGCCGCAACGGCGGAACACGCTCTTTCGAAGGCGGCGAAGAACGCTGATTTTTTTTGAAAGAAAAAACAAAAAACCGTTCCCGGAAACGCGGGAACGGTTTTTTTGTCGTTTGCGGGAACGCGCCGACGGCTCAGTTCTTTTCGTCGTCCTCGCCGAGCACGACTTTGCAGATGCCGACGATTTCCTCGCCCGATTTCGTGTCGATGTTCATGAGGCGCACGCCTTGCGCGGCGCGACCGGTGACGCGAATGTCTTTGACGGGAATGCGAATCGTCTGTCCCGCCTTCGTGAGCAGCATCGCCTGATCGGCGTCCGTGACGGAAATCGCGCCCGCGACGCCGAACTTGTTTTTAATTGCGATGACGCCGCTCCCGCCGCGATTTTGGATGCGGAAAACCGGACCTTCGTCGTCGTCAAACGGCGTGCGTTTCCCGATACCGTTGCGTCCTGCGATGAGGAGCATGCACGCGGGATCGACGACTTCCATCGCGACGACGGAATCGTCGGCTTTGAGGCGCATTCCGATGACGCCTGCCGCCGAGCGCCCGAGATTGCGCGCGTCCGTTTCGTGGAAACGAATGGACATGCCCTTTTCGGAAATCATGACGATTTCGTCGTTCCCGGAGGTGAGCTTGACGGAGATGAGCTCGTCGCCTTCTTTCAGATTGATGGCGATGATGCCGTTTTTGCGGCAGTTTTTGTATTCGGAAAGCGCGGTTTTCTTGACGATGCCGTTCTTCGTGCAGAAAAGCACGTTTTGCGATTCGGAAAATTCCTTGATGCAAAGCATCGCGGCGAGCTTTTCGCCTTCCTGCATGGAAACGACGTTCGAAAGCGCGCGCCCTTTCGAAGTGCGGTTGCCCTCGGGAATTTCGTAAGCCTTTTCGACGTAAACGCGCCCCGTGTTCGTGAAGAACATGATGGTGTCATGCGCGTTGGCGGTGAAAATATGCTCGATGAAATCGTCGTCGTAGGTGTCGGCGCCGATGCGCCCTTTCCCGCCGCGATTCTGCGAGGGAATTTGCTTGGAAGCGGAACGCTTGATGAATCCGTCGTGCGAAACGGTGATGAAGCAACCGACGTTCGGAACGATGTCTTCGAGCGAAAATTCGCCCTCCGCCGCACGGATTTCGGTTTTGCGCGGCGACGCGTATTTTTCGCCCATCTCGCGCAATTCCTTTTTCACGATGCCGAGAAGTTTCTTTTCGTCGGAAAGAATCGCGCGGCACTCATCGATGTAGCCCATGAGCTCCACGTATTCCGCTTCGATTTTGTCGATTTCGAGTCCGGTCAGCTGATACAGGCGCATGTCGAGAATCGCCCGAACCTGAATTTCGCTCAGCCCGTATTTCGACATAAGTTTCTGCGCCGCTTCGTCGCGATCCTTGGAGGAACGGATGATGTGGACGAAATCGTCGAGATTGCGGTAAGCGATTTTGAAACCTTCGAGAATGTGTGCGCGCGCTTCCGCTTTGCGCAGACGGAAACGCGTGCGGCGCGTGACGACATCGCGGCGATGCTCGATGAAGCATTCGAGCATTTCGCGAATGTTCATCTGCTTCGGACGCGTGTGGTCGAGCGCAAGAAGAATCACGCCGAACGAAGATTCCAGCGCCGTGTGCTTGTAAAGCTTGTTCATCACGACGCGTTCGGATTCTCCGCGCTTCAATTCAAGCACGACTCGCGTATTCGCGTCGGATTCGTTGCGAATGTCGCGGACTTCCGGCAGGATTTTTTCGTTCACGAGATCTGCGATTCGCTTGACGAGCGCTTCGCGGTTCACGTTGTAGGGAATTTCCGTGATGACGATTTGTTCGAAACCGTTTTTGATTTCTTCGATATGCGCGACTCCGCGCACTTTCACGATCCCGCGCCCCGTGCGCAGATATTGGCGAATGCCGTCCGTTCCGCAGATGCAACCGCCGGTCGGAAAGTCGGGTCCCTTGACGATTTCCTCGATTTCTTCAAACGAGAGCAACGGATTGTCAATCAGGCGGCAACAAACTTCCACGAGCTCGCCGATATTGTGCGGCGGAATGTTCGTCGCCATGCCGACGGCGATTCCCGTCGAACCGTTCATGAGCAGATTCGGGAGCGCGCTCGGGAGCACGCTCGGTTCCGTGGTCGATTCCTTGTAGTTGGGCTGGAAATCGACGGTGTCTTCGTCGATGTCGCGCAGCAGATCTTCGGAAAGTTCCTGCAATCGGCACTCGGTATAACGATAAGCGGCGGGAGAGTCGCCTTCGATGGAACCGAAGTTGCCCTGCCCGTCCACGAGCGGATAGCGCATCACCCAATCCTGCGTCAGTCGTGCGAGCGTATCGTAAACCGAGCTGTCGCCGTGCGGGTGGTAATTTTTCAAAACTTCACCGACGACGCCTGCGCATTTGTCGTAGGCGGTGTTGTGGCGCAATCCTTCGCGCAGCATCGCGTAGAGAACGCGTCGTTGCACGGGCTTGAGTCCGTCGCGCGCGTCCGGAAGTGCGCGGGAGACGATGACCGACATCGAATAGTCGATGTAGGCTGTCTGCATGATGTCGGTAATACTCGTCGGAGAAAGACGTTCGGAGGAGATCGTATTTTCCATGGGATGAAATTATTTTCGGTTCTTTTCTCTTTTTACACGTCGAGATAGGACGTATTGAGCGCGTTGTCCTCGATGAACTGACGGCGCGGCGGAACATCGTCGCCCATCAGCATCGTGAACACGCGGTTCGCTTCCGCGGCGTCTTCGATCGTGACTTTGAGGAAACGCCGCGTTGCGGGATCCATCGTGGTCTCGAAAAGTTGTTTCGGGTTCATTTCGCCCAAACCTTTGTAGCGGGAAATCGTCAGCCCGCGCCGTCCGAGCTCGCGAATTTTCGCGATGAGGTCGAGCATCGTGCAGAGCGGATAACGGCGAGACTCGGGAACGTTCCCGTCGGGTTCGGATGCCGCGCCTTCGAGAAGTTCGTAACGCGGAGCTTCGCTCGGCGAAAATTGCCGAATGTCGAGTCCGAGCTCTGCGAGCCGGTGCAAAATCTTCGTCATTTGTCCGGCTTCGTAGATTTCATAGACGCTGACGCGCTGTTGCACCATTTGACCGTTCTCGCCGGGAACTTCCCGAATGTTGGTCGCGGCGGTGATGTCTTCGACTTCCATGCGAGCGAAGAAGCTCAAACGTTCGTCGTCGGAAAAAAGATATTCGAACGTTTCGTTGTTGCCTGTGCGAATGCGCGCGAGGAAGCGCGGGAGCTCCTGCGTTTCGCTTTTGTGCGTGTCGAGGAACGTCGCGAGGCTGCAACCGTAGCGGCTGACGCCGCGCCCGAGCACTTCGAGCCGCGCCATGCATTCGACGATTTTGTCGAGCACTTCGGGAGCGAAACACTGATTGTCGCGCTTGCGCAAAAGCGAAATGTCTTCCGTGCCGAGTTTGAGCAACATGGAATTCATTTGCGCATCGTTGTCCACGTATTGTTCTTTTTTCTTGCGCTTCACTTTGTAGAGCGGCGGCTGCGCGATGTAAACGTAGCCGGCGTCGATGAGTCCGCGCATATGGCGGAAGAAGAACGTGAGCAACAGCGTGCGAATGTGTGCGCCGTCCACATCGGCGTCCGTCATGATGACGATTTTGTGGTAGCGCGCCTTTTCGATGTTGAAGCCGGAATCTTCTTTCTTTTCGCTGTCGCCGATGCCCGTGCCGAACGCGGTAATCATTGCTTTGATTTCCGCGTTTTCGAGCATTTTGTCGAGACGAACGCGCTCGACGTTGAGAATTTTTCCGCGCAACGGCAAAATCGCCTGCGTGCGGCGGTCGCGACCCTGTTTTGCGGAACCGCCGGCGGAATCGCCCTCGACGAGGTAAATTTCGCACTGCGCAGGATCTTTTTCCGAGCAGTCCGCGAGTTTGCCGGGAAGTCCGCCGCCGGAAAGCGCACCTTTGCGCACGGTTTCGCGAGCCTTGCGCGCCGCCTCGCGGGCACGAGCGGCGTTCATCGCCGTCATGATGATGGATTTCGCCATCGCGGGATCTTTTTCGAAAGCGTATTTCAGCCCTTCGCCGACAACGTTCTGCACAACGCCTTCGACTTCCGGATTCGTAAGCCGAGTTTTATTCTGCGACTGGAATTTCGGATCGGGATGCTTTATGGAAATGACGGCGACCAATCCTTCTTTCATATCGTCGCCCGTCAGCTTGGGATCCTTGTCCTTGATAAGATTGTTCGCTTTCGCGTAATTGTTCACGACGCGCGTGAGCGCAGAGCGAAAACCGGAAAGATGCGTGCCGCCCTCGGGATTGTTGATGAGATTCGTGTAGGCATACACGATTTCCGAATATTTTTTGTTGTATTGCAACGCCACGTCCACGGTCATCTTCGTGATTTTCTTCGCGGGATCGGGAACGTAATTTTTCGGAAGCACGACGGGATTCGTCGGGTCGGTGATGTCCACTTCCGCCGTGATCAGAATCGGATTGCGGAAAAGCGTTTCTTCCCCGGAATTGAGGTAGGAGACGTATTCGGAAAGCCCGTCGTTGAAATGGAACGTTTCCTTGTGCCCCGTGCGTTCGTCTTCGATGGAAATCGTGATGCCGGGAACGAGAAATGCGAGTTCCCGCAGGCGCCGTGCGAGCGTGTCGTATTTGAATTCGAGCACGGTGAAAATTTCCGGGTCGGGCAGGAACGTGATTTTCGTTCCCGTTTTCTTCGTTTTTCCGAGAACGCGAATCGGCACCGTCACCTCGCCGCGACAAAACTGCATGTTGTGCACTTCGCCGTCGCGGCAAACTTCCGCTTCAAAAAATTCCGACAGCGCGTTCACGCATTTTGCGCCGACGCCGTTGAGCCCGCCGGACACCTGATACGCGCCTTTCTCGAACTTGCCGCCCGCGTGAAGATTGGTGAGCACGAGCTCGAGAGTCGGGATTTTTTCCTCCGGGTGAATCGCAACGGGAATGCCGCGCCCGTTGTCTTCCACGGAAACGGAGCCGTTCCCGTGAATCGTCACCTTGATTTCGGTGCAAAAACCCGCGAGCGCCTCGTCGATCGAATTGTCCACGATTTCGTAAACGCAATGGTGAAGACCGGTTTCGTTCGTGTCTCCGATGTACATGCCCGGGCGTTCCCGCACGGCTTTGAGTCCTTTCAGGCGCTTGATGTCGGACGCATCATAAGAAGCCTTCCCGGCGTCTTTTCGTCCCGCGTTGCTGGGTATGTTTTCGCTGTCGCTCATAATTGAAAATCGAGAAAAATTTAAGCGGTGATGATGTCCTTTTTTCGCGGAGTCCGCAAACTTTTTATCCGTATATAGTCACGCGCGCAATGCCTCACCAAAAACGACACCGAAGGAGACTTGCGTTTTCCGGGT
>CAVFCB010000043.1:0-13544 GCA_963620895.1 Bacteroidaceae bacterium
GCTTGATGTTTGGGTGTTCCCGTGTCCCCACGCTCACGCGTGGGGTTACGATAGTGGCGCCTCTACGAGGCTTTTAGTTTCCCTCATTTTTGCCTGCGGCAAAAACCGCACTTCACTAGTCAACCAGTTCTCCAGTCAACCAGTCTACCTGTTTCGTGTTTCTTCGTGTTCATTCGTGGTTAACTCGTTCCCGCGCGGAGACGTGGACGTCTCCGCCCCCAGTGATGTTCCGCCCTCACCTAAGAGTTAAGAGCTAAAAGTTAAAAGTTGAAACGAAAAAAGCGTTCCCGCGACGGGAACGCTTTTTTTCGTGTTTTCCGAGTGTTTTAGGCGGCGGGTTGTTCCGCGGGAGCGGAAGCCTCGGCGTCGGCATCGGAATGCACTTCGGGCTGATCTTCGAGCGGGCCGCCGAGCGTTGTAAGGCGCATATGGCGGTAAGCGGGGAGACCGGTTCCGGACGGGATGAGGTGTCCCATGATGACGTTTTCCTTGAAGCCGTCGAGGCGATCCTTTTTGGAGAGCGTGGCGGCGTCGGTGAGGACGCGCGGCGTTTCCTGGAAGGATGCGGCGGAGATGAAGGATTCCGTTTCGAGGGACGCTTTCGTGATGCCGAGCAGCACGGGAACGTAGGTCGCGGGCATACCGCCCATGTCCTCGATTTTTTTGTTTTCGCGCACGATGACGGAGCGATCGACTTTTTCGTCCCACAGGTATTTTGTATCGCCCGGATCGGTGACTTTGACCTTTCGGAGCATACGCGCGACGATGATTTCGATGTGCTTGTCGTTGATGGTGACGCCCTGCACGCGATAAACTTTCTGAATTTCCTCGATGAGGTGATCCTGAATTTCGGCGAGTCCGAGGATGTCGAGAATTTCGTGCGGATCGGGAGAGCCTTCGGTGAGGAGCTGACCTTTGCGAACGTAGTCGCCTTCCTGCACGACGATGTGTTTTCCGTGCGGGATCAGGTGTTCGAACGTCGTGCCGTCCGGCGCGGTAATCGTAAGGCGTTTTTTACCGCGAAGCGTGTTCCCGTAGGAAACGGTGCCTTCGGAGCGCGCCATTTCGGCGGTGTCTTTCGGGCGACGGGCTTCGAAAAGCTCGGCGACGCGCGGAAGACCGCCGGTAATGTCCTGCGTCTTGGACGCGGAACGCGGCGTTTTCGCGAGGAGCGCGCCCGGCAGAATTTCGTCGCCTTCGGAGACGACGACCTGAGCGCCGGTCGGAATGACGTGTTCGGCGACGCATTTGCCCTTGGCGTAAACGAGAACGGAGGGATTGAGGTCGTCGCTGTGTTCGATGACGACGGTCTGCACCTGCCCCGTGGCTTCGTTCATTTCTGCGGAAACGGTGACGCCCGGAATCATGTCGCGGAACTTGATCGTTCCCGCCTTTTCGGAAAGAATCGGGATGTTGTGCGGGTCCCACTTTGCGAGGAGCTCGCCGGTTTTGATGACGCCGCCGTCGAGGACGGAAAGGAACGTGCCGATGACGACTTCGTGTTCGTCGAGCACCTTGGACGGATCCTTTTCGTCGAGAATTTCGACGGAACCCGTTTTGTTGAGCACGACGGCGATGTTTTGACCGACTTCCACGTAGCGGAGGTTTTTGTAGCGAACGATACCGCCGATCGGGACGCGGATTTCCGGATTTTTGAGAATCTGGTTCGCGATCCCGCCGATGTGGAACGTGCGCATCGTGAGCTGCGTTCCCGGCTCACCGATGGACTGCGCCGCGATGATGCCGACGGAAGTGCCGCGCTCGACGAGGCGTCCCGTGGACGGGTCGAGCCCGTAAGCCTTTGCGGGAATGCTGTTCACCTTCATGTGCGTGAGCGGCGACATGACTTTGACGCGCTCGATGCCGGAATCTTCGATTTTCTTCGCGACTTCCGTCGAAATCATTTCGCCGGCGCGAACGAAAATTTCGTCCGGATTTTGCGGATTGCGCACGTCTTCGCTGGAGCAACGACCGTCGATGCGTTCGTAGAGGCGGATGATTTCGTCTTCGCCGTCGCGAATTGCTTTTTTCCAAATGCCGTCGCGATTGCCGTCGTCCACTTCGGAAACGATGACGTCCATTGCGACGTCGCAAAGTTTACGCGTCATGTAGCCGGCGTCGGCGGTTTTGAGCGCGGTATCGGCGAGACCTTTACGTGCGCCGTGCGTGGAAATGAAGTATTCGCCGATGGTCAGGCCGTCGCGGAAGGACGACAGAATCGGGCGTTCGATGATTTCGCCGTTCGGCTTTGCCATGAGCCCGCGAGCGCCGCAGAGCTGACGCACCTGCTGTTTGTTGCCTCGCGCTCCGGAGTCCATCATAACGTAAACCGGATTGAGGATCCAGCGCCCGGTGTTGCGCGGGTCGGCGGGATCGCGCTTAACGCTGCGCGCGGGAACGGCGGAAGCTTCGAGCGTCTTGAACACGGAGTTGGCGATTTCGTTGGTCGCTTTCGTCCAAATGTTGACGGTCTTGTTGTAGCGTTCGCCGGCGGTGATGATACCTTTTTTGTATTGCGCTTCGACTTCGTCGCATTCGTGCTGGGACTTTTCGACGATGGCTTTCTTTTCCTTCGGGAAAATCATGTCGCCGATCCCGATCGAGATGCCGGCGCGCGTTGCCATGCGGAAGCCCATCGCTTTCAGCGCATCGACCACGGGACCGACGCCCTCTTTGCCGACGAGGCGGTAGGAGGAAAGGATGAGATCGCCGATTTGCCCTTTTTTGACGGGGAAATTGATGAAGCCCATGCCCTCGTGTTCTTTGTCTTCGCCGGCGTCCGTGCGGTTTTTCGGCCAAATCTGATTATAGACGATGCGCCCGATCGTCGTGCGAATGACTTTCTTTTCGGCGTTCCCGTAAATCGTTTTGCGACCGTAGTCGGGATTGACGAAATCCACCCAATCGTGGAAGTGCAACGCGCCGTCGATTTCGGCGGTTTGCGCTTCTTCGACGGATCCGATGACGGGAACGTGCGTCTGCCCGAGTTCTTCCGGCGATTTCGGCGGCTGGAACGTCAGGTAGTAGGAACCGAGCACGATGTCCTGCGACGGCGTGATAATCGGCTTGCCGCTGGACGGCGAGAAAATGTTGTTCGTCGAAAGCATGAGGAGTTTGCACTCCATGATGGCTTCCGTGGAAAGCGGCACGTGCACAGCCATCTGGTCGCCGTCGAAGTCCGCATTGAACGCGGTACAAGTCAGCGGGTGCAGACGAATGGCGTCGCCTTCGATGAGGACGGGATCGAACGCCTGAATCGAAAGTCGGTGCAAGGTCGGCGCACGATTGAGCATGACCGGATGCCCCTTGGTGACTTCTTCGAGAATATCCCAAACTTCCGGCGGACGTTTTTCGATCATCTTGCGGGCGCCGCGCACGGTGTGCACGAAGCCGAGCTCTTTGAGGCGGCGAATGATGAACGGCTCAAACAGCACGAGCGCCATTTTCTTCGGAAGCCCGCACTGATTGAGTTTCAGATCCGGACCGATGACGATGACGGAGCGCCCGGAGTAGTCCACGCGCTTGCCGAGAAGATTTTGACGGAAACGCCCCTGCTTGCCTTTGAGCATGTCGCTGAGGGATTTCAGCGGGCGATTGCCGGCGCCCGTGACCGCGCGTCCGTGGCGTCCGTTGTCAAACAGCGCATCGACCGCTTCCTGCAACATGCGCTTTTCGTTGTTGATGATGACGTCCGGCGTTTTCAGTTGAAGCAGATTGCGGAGACGATTGTTGCGGTTGATGACGCGGCGATAAAGATCGTTGAGGTCGGACGTCGCGAAACGACCGCCGTCGAGCGGAACGAGCGGGCGCAGATCCGGCGGGATCACCGGGAGCACTTCGAGAATCATCCATTCCGGACGATTCCCGGACTCGATGAAGCCCTGAATGACTTTCAAGCGGCGAGCGAATTTGATTTTCGCCTGCTTGGAGCGCGTGTTCGCCATCTGTTCCTGCAATTCCTGAACGACTTTCGGCAAATCGAGCGCGGCGAGCACATCGCGGAGCGCTTCCGCGCCCATTTTCGCGACGAATGCATCGTCGCCGTATTCCGCCTGCGCCTGCGCGTATTCGTCTTCGGAAAGCAACTGCTTCGTCTCAAACGGCGTTTTGCCCGGATCGACGATCAGATATTTTTCGTAATAAATGACGGATTCGAGTTGGCGCGCCGTCATGTCGAGCAGAAGCCCGAGGCGGGACGGCATCGATTTGAGGAACCAAATGTGCGACACGGGAACGGCGAGTTCGATGTGTCCCATGCGGCGACGGCGTTCCCGCGCAACGGTAACTTCGACGCCGCAACGGTCGCAGACGACGCCCTTGTATTTGATGCGCTTGTATTTGCCGCAGGCGCATTCGTAGTCGCGCACCGGGCCGAAAATACGCTGGCAGAAAAGTCCGCCCGGTTCAGGTTTGAACGTGCGGTAATTGATGGTTTCCGGGTTTTTGACTTCGCCGTGCGACCACTGACGGATCACTTCGGGCGACGCGAGCGAAATGGACACGTAGTCGAAATTCTGCTCCGCGGAATTAACTTCGGATTCTGCGTTGTTGATCATTGTTCGGTAAAATTGATTTGACGTTTTTCTTGTTTTCGGCGGGAACGCGCATTCGGGAACGGGCGAGCCCGATTTTTCCCGAAAAACGGCGTTCCCGCGCCGACGACTCAGAGTTGCTTCGAGGAATCGCCGAGCTGCACGTTAAGAGCCAACGACTGAAGTTCTTTCATGAGCACGTTGAACGATTGAGGCGTTCCCGCGGAAAGCGAGTTGTCGCCCTTGACGATCTGCTCATAAATCTTCGTGCGTCCGACCGTGTCGTCGGACTTCACCGTAAGCATTTCCTGCAAGACGTAAGCCGCGCCGTAAGCTTCGAGCGCCCAGACTTCCATTTCGCCGAGTCGCTGTCCGCCGTATTGCGCCTTGCCGCCCAGAGGCTGCTGCGTAATCAGGCTGTAAGGTCCGACCGCGCGGGCGTGAATCTTGTCCGCCACGAGGTGGTTCAGCTTCATCATGTAAATGACGCCGACGACGACATCCTGGTCGAACGCTTCGCCCGTGAGCCCGTTGTAAAGCAACGTTTTTCCGCTGTGCGGCAAACCTGCCTTGTCGAGATAACCGCGAATGGTTTCCTCGGGAACGCCGTCGAAGATCGGCGTCGCCACCTTGATGCCGGCGGGAAGACCGTGGTCGGCGGCGGGCGGGAGCTTCATTTCGTCGAATCCGCCGGTCTGAAGTTGCAGACCGAGCTTTTTGCAGGCCCAGCCCAAGTGCGTTTCAAGAACCTGCCCGACGTTCATTCGGGAAGGAACGCCCAGAGGATTCAGGCAGATGTCCACCGGCGTGCCGTCCGGCAGATACGGCATGTCTTCCACGGGAACGATGCGGGCGACGACGCCCTTGTTCCCGTGACGCCCTGCCATCTTGTCGCCGACTTGGATTTTGCGTTTGACCGCGATATAGACCTTGACGTTTTTGATCGTTCCCGAATCGTCTTCGCCGGCTTCGATGGCGGCGGACTTGCGGTCGCGCTCTTCTTCGAGGTCGTTGAACTTGCGGAGGAACTCCTCGACGATGCGCATAATCTTGATGCGCACGGGAGACTGCGGAATATCGATGTATTTCGGCACCGAGGCGAGCTTGCGGAGCAACGTCTTGGTGATTTTACGACCGGCGGGAATGATGACTTCCTTGGTTTCGCTGTTGACGACGTCCAGCGGAATTTTTTCGCCGAGGAGGATGTTGGAGAGCGATTCCGTAAGCTCGTCGCGAAGCTTGTCCGTCTGATTGCGGAAATTTTCGTTCACGCTCTTCATCATGCGGCGCTGATCGGAATGGGAAAGTTTTTCGTTTTCCTTGTCCGAACGCGTGGAAACCTTGACGTCCATGATGATGCCGTACGTTCCCGAAGGCACCTTGAGCGAGGAGTCTTTGACGTCCGCCGCCTTTTCGCCGAAGATCGCGCGCAGAAGTTTTTCTTCCGGGGCGAGTTCGGTTTCGGATTTCGGCGTGATTTTGCCGACGAGAATGTCGCCCGGATGAACCTCCGCGCCGACGCGAATGACGCCGTCGCGCCCGAGATTTTTGAGCGCGTCTTCGCCGACATTCGGAATGTCGCGGGTGATTTCTTCCGGCCCGAGCTTCGTGTCGCGAGCCGTCACTTCAAATTCTTCGATGTGAACCGACGTGAAAACGTCGTCCTTGATCATGCGTTCGCTGAGCAGGATGGCGTCTTCAAAGTTGTAGCCGTTCCACGGCATAAACGCGACGAGCACGTTGCGACCGAGCGCAAGCTCTCCGCCTTCCGTGGACGCGCCGTCCGCGATGCACTGACCTTTTTTGACCTTTTCGCCCTTCTTGACGGACGGGCGCTGGTTGAAGCAGGTCGTCGCGTTGGAACGCAGGAATTTACGAAGTTCATAAACCTGCGCATCGGCGGAATCCGGATTTTTGCCGTCTTTCGTGATGATGATTTTGCGCGCATCCACGGAAGCGACAACGCCGTCCTGCTTTGCGAGCACGACCGTCTTGGAGTCTTCCGCGATGCGTTTTTCCAAACCGGTGCCGACGAACGGCGCCTGCGGCTGCAACAGCGGCACGCCTTGGCGCTGCATGTTTGAACCCATGAGCGCGCGGTTCGCGTCGTCGTGTTCAAGGAACGGAATCAATCCCGCGGCAACGGAAACGACCTGTTTCGGAGAAACGTCCATCAGATCCACTTCTTCGGGATCGATCACGAGAACGTCGTCGCGGAAACGCACCGTCACCTTGCCGACGAGGTTGCCCTTTTCATCGACTTCGGAATTCGCCTGCGCGACCTTGTAATTTTCTTCTTCGTCCGCCGTGAAATATTTCACCTCGTCGGTAACGCGGCCTTTTTTGACGATGCGATACGGAGCTTCGATGAACCCGAACTCGTTCACGCGAGCGTAAGTGGAAAGCGAATTGATAAGCCCGATGTTCGGACCTTCCGGCGTTTCAATCGGGCAAATGCGCCCGTAGTGGGAGGGATGAACGTCTCGAACTTCGAAGCCCGCGCGATCGCGATTGAGCCCGCCCGGCCCGAGCGCGGAAAGACGGCGCTTGTGCGTGAGCTCGGACAGCGGGTTGATCTGATCCATGAACTGGGAAAGCTGACTGCGCGCGAAGAAATCGCGAACGACCGTGGAAAGCGCTTTCGGATTGATCAGCTTGCCGGGCGTCACGGAATCGACGCCCTGATCATACATCGACATGCGGTCGCGAACGTGGCGTTCCGTGCGGGCGAGCCCGACGCGGCACTGGTTCGCGAGAAGCTCGCCGACGTTGCGGACGCGGCGCGCGCCGAGGTGGTCGATATCGTCCACGACGCCGTCCCCGCGCTTGAGATTGCAGAGATATTTCGTCGCCTGCACGAGGTCTTCCGTCTGGATCGTGCGAGTGGAAATGGGCGTGTTCAGTTTAAGTTTCTGATTGACCTTGTAGCGACCGACGCCGCCGAGATCGTAGCGTTTCGGATCGTGGAAAAGGCGTTTCATCAGGGAACGCGCATTCGGGATCGTCGGCGGTTCGCCCGGACGAAGCACTTTGTAGATGTCTTTCAGCGCTTCTTCTTCGTTGCACGTCGGATCTTTTTTCAGCGCACGGATAATCGCGCCGTCGTCCACGGAAGTGTCGATGACGCGAACGGTGCCGATGCCGATTTTTTCGATTTCGCGCAAAATGGTTTTCGTAATCGGCTCAAACGCGCGAGCAAGCACTTTGCCTTTTTCGGAATCGATGATGTCCTCGACGAGCACATACTTCGAAACGCCGTCCATCTCGATCGCTTTTTTGATTTTGAGCGTTTCGAATTTGTAGAAAAGCTCCATGATCTGGGAGTCCGTGCTGAAGCCCCACGCGCGGAGAAGCGTCGTGATCAGGAATTTGCGGCGACGGCGGCGGCGGTCGAGATAAACGTAGAGCAGATCGTTCTGGTCGAACTGCACTTCGAGCCACGTTCCGCGGTCGGGAATGATGCGGAAAGCGTAAAGCGTCTTCCCGCTGGAATGGTCGCTTTGTTCAAAGCAGATGCCGGGCGAACGGTGGAGCTGGCTGACGATGACGCGCTCCGCGCCGTTGATGATGAAGGAGCCGCGTTCGGTAATCAGCGGCATTTCGCCCATGAAAATTTCTTCTTCCTTGACGTTGTCGCCTTCGCAAAGACGAAGCTTGAGGAAGAGCGAAACGGAATAGGTGATTCCTTCGCGGATGCACTCCAATTCCGTGTATTTCGGTCCTTTCAGATCGTAGCTGACGTATTCCAAGCGGCAACGGCTGTCGTAGCTCTCAATCGGAAACACTTCCTTGAAGACAGCCTGCAATCCCACGTCCCGCCGTTTGTCGGGATCAAGATCGCGTTGGAGAAATTCCACGTAGGAATTGATCTGGTTTTCGATGAGGTTGGGCGGCGGAATAACCTCGCGCAACGTTCCAAAATTCTGACGCTCAGACATATCGTTTACTGAAAGTGATTGATTGAGTGTACTGCTGAAAAGTAGGCGGGAACATTCAAGCGGGCGTTCCCGAACCCGTTCGGACGATGGATTTTTCGAGTAAAGGTTCCGCATGCGTTCCCGCACGCGATGTCCGACCTTCAACCCGCGAAAGCCGAAAGAAAATCCGGTTTCGCTTTAAGCCGCGAATGCGGGCAGCGTGAGACGCTGTCCGCAAATCGCGATTCGAAAGAAAAGGAAAGAGGCAAAATTATTTGACCTCGACTTCGGCGCCGGCCGCTTTGAGCTTGGCTTCGATTTCCTTGGCTTCTTCCTTCGTGCAACCTTCCTTGACGGGCTTCGGAGCGCTTTCGACGAGGTCTTTCGCTTCCTTGAGCCCGAGTCCGGTGATCGCGCGGACTTCCTTAATGACGTTGATCGGGCTCGCGCCTTTCGCCTTCAGGATGACGTCGAACTCGGTCTTTTCTTCAGCAGGAGCAGCGCCCGCAGCCGGACCGGCGGCGACGACTGTAGCTGCGGCGGAAACGCCCCAGAGTTCTTCGAGTTCTTTGACCAGCGCAACCATTTCCTTGACGGGCTGGGCGCTGAGCCATTCGATGACTTGTTCTTTCGTGATGTCTGACATGTTTTTTATTTTCCTTGAATGATTAGCGTCCGATTTCTCGGACATTTAAGGGGAAATCCCCTAACCTTGTTCCTT
This sequence comes from Bacteroidaceae bacterium, assembly GCA_963620895.1. Classification (GTDB taxonomy): domain Bacteria; phylum Verrucomicrobiota; class Verrucomicrobiia; order Opitutales; family UBA953; genus Spyradosoma. The sequence goes on from CAVFCB010000043.1 coordinate 9,171, forward strand.
GGATTTTCCCGTTCCCGCGAAAAACTCACGGGAACGAAAAATTGTTTTCGTTCGGCGTGAAGCGCCGGGCTTACTCGGCAGCGGGAGCGCCGCCTTCCTCCTTTTCGTTCTTCGCCACGAGAACGCGCACGAACTGCGCCGCCGGGGCGGAGAGGAGGGAGAGGAAGAGCGCGCGGGCTTCCGGAAGCGTCGGGAGCTTCGAAAGCTCTTCGATCGCCGCCTTGTCGAGCAACGCACCTTCGACGATCCCGGTCTTGATTTCGAGCCGGGTCGTGTCCTTGAAAAACTTAATCAGCGCCTTCGCAACCGCGCTCGGATTTTCACCGCCGACGACAATCGCCGTGTGCCCCGAGAGATGCTCGGAGACGTCCGGCAAGCCGGCGTCCTTCATCGCGATGTTGAGGATGCTGTTTTTGACGACGTGGTATTCACCGCCGAATTCGCGAATCGCGTTGCGGATGTTCGCCGCATCGACGACCGTCACGTGCGTGAAGTCCGTCAGGAAAAGATAGTTCGACTTCGCGAGATGCGCGGCGACTTCTTCAACCAGAAATTTCTTTTCGGATCTCATTGTTCAATCTCCCGTGGCTTAGGCAACATAGGGTTTGACGTCGATCTTGACGCCCGGGCTCATCGTGGAGCTGACCGTCAGAGACTTGATGAACTTCGTGCCTTTGAGCACTTCCGGCTGCGCCTTGACGAGCGCGCGAATCGCCTCTTCGGCGTTTTCCGCGAGCGCCTTCGTTTCAAAGGAACGCTTGCCGACGACAATGGAAATGTTCGCCGTCTTGTCCATCTTGAACTCGACGCGACCGCCTTTCACCGCCTTAATCGTCGCGGGAATGTCATCGGAAACCGTTCCCGACTTCGGGTTCGGCATCAGCCCGCGGGGACCGAGAACGCGAGCGACCTTGCGGACTTCCTTCATCGCGGACACCGTGGAAACGGCGACGTCGAATCCGGTCCAGCCCGAGCTGACCTTCGCGATGAGGTCGGCGAGTCCGGCTTCGTCCGCACCGGCGGCAAGAGCCTCTTCCGGTTTTTCCGTGAAGACGATCACGGACACTTTTTTGCCGCTGCCGTTCGGGAGCGAGACCGTGCCGCGAACCATCTGGTCGGACTGCTTGGGATCGACGCCGAGACGGGCGCTGACTTCCACCGTTTCATCGAATTTCGCGACCGGCATTTTCTTGAGCATGTCCATCGCTTCCGCGACCGTGTAGCTCGCCGCCAAATCGCCGACGGCAAGAGCCGTCTTGTATCGTTTGGATTGTTTTTTTGACATATCGACTTTTGTTTGTCTCCTGCGTTGTTGCAGTAAAAAAATTGGATTGGAGATTTTGACAGCCGCGGGAACGCGAAGCAAGAAAAATTTCCGCTCTCGCGTTCCCGCGAATATCAAACCGGAATTAACCGACGACCTCGATGCCCATCGAGCGGGCCGTGCCTTCAATCATTCGGGCGGCCTGTTCCGCATCCGCTGCGTTCAGGTCTTTTTTCTTGATTTCGACGATTTCAAGAATCTGTTTGCGCGTCACCTTGCCGACTTTGTCCTTATTCGGAACGCCGGAACCGCTTTCGACTTTCGCCGCCTTCTTGAGAAGAACGGAAGCCGGAGGCGTTTTGAGGATGAACGTAAAGGATTTGTCCTGATAAACCGTGATAACGACCGGAAGGATCATTCCCGCCTGGTCTTTCGTGCGAGCATTGTACTCCTTGCAGAACGCCATAATGTTGACGCCCTTTGCACCGAGAGCCGGGCCGACCGGAGGAGCCGGATTCGCCGCGCCCGCCGGGAGCTGGAGTCTGATTTCACCTACTACTTTTTTTGCCATTGATGTTTTTTCTTAAATTGTTGTCCGTTTGCGTGCTTCAATTTTCCGAGACGCGCTCCACCTGCCAGAACTCAAGCTCGACAGGAGTCAGCCGACCGAAGATGGACACGGAGACCTGCATCTTCCCGCGTTCGACATCGATGGAATCAATCGTTCCCGCGAGGTTCATAAAGGGACCGTCATTGATTTTGACTTCTTCGCCGACATTGAACTGCACCTTCGGCACAGTCTTGCCCTCCGCCGCGCGCACCTGCTCCAGAATCAATTCGATTTCCGAAGGTTTGAGCGCGACCGGATGTTCGCCGCCGATAAAGTCGATGACGCCCTGAACGTTGCGGACGAAAAACCACGGCTGATTGATCAGCTTGCCGTTTTCGTCAAAAAGACGCATCCGAAGAAAAATGTAGCCCGGATAGAGCTTGCGGACGCGCGTGGAGCGCTTGCCGCCGCGCACTTCCGAAACGTTTTCCGTCGGCATGAGCACCTCCGCAACGTAGTCCGCCATTCCGGGTTCGATCTGAACGAACTTGTCGAGGTACTTTTTGACCTTCTGCTCCATGTTGGAAAGCGTCTGGATGGCGTACCACCGGAAACCGTCGCCTGCGTCACTTGGGTTCATCTGCGTATCGTATCTCTGAAAGTTTAAGCGTTGGAAAAGAGCGCCTGAATTAAGCGCTCACGAGTCGGGTAAAAAACTGAATCAGGTTCATCAGCGAAAAGTCGAAAAGGAAAATGACGCAAGTCAAAACGATGACCGCGACACACACCACGATGGTGTACTGAACCCATTCGCGAGGTTTGGGCCAAATGGCTTTCTTAAAGACCTCGGAATAGGTTTCATTCCAGAATCGACGCAACGCGTCGAAAAACCTGATGATTTTTGAAAACATTTCTTTTAGTGGCAGGGCGGGAGGGGATCGAACCCCCAACTTGCGGTTTTGGAGACCGCTGCTCTACCAATTGAACTACCGCCCTGTTAAGCTAAAAAATCGTTCAGCCCGTTTCGGCGTCGCGAGCGTTCCCGCGGCGCCGAAACGACCCCGAAACATCTTACTTGACGATTTCGACGATCTTGCCGGAACCGATCGTGCGGCCGCCTTCGCGGATAGCGAAGCGCTGACCTTTTTCCATAGCGACCGGCTTGCCGAGTTCGATTTCGATTTCGACGTTGTCGCCCGGCATAACCATTTCCGTTCCCGCGGGGAGACGGACGATACCGGTGACGTCAGCCGTGCCGAAGAAGAACTGCGGACGATAGTTGGTGAAGAACGGCGTGTGGCGACCGCCTTCATCCTTCGTGAGGACGTAAATCTGAGCTTTCGCCTGCGTGTGCGGGTGGATGGAGCCCGGTTTCGCGAGCACCTGACCGCGCTGCACCTGATCCTTTTCGATACCGCGGAGGAGCACGCCGACGTTGTCGCCCGCGAGACCTTCGTCGAGGCTCTTGCGGAACATTTCAACGCCCGTCACCGTGGACTTCTGCGTATCCGCGAGACCGACGATTTCGATTTCTTCGCCGACCTTGACCTTGCCGCGTTCGATACGACCCGTGGCGACCGTGCCGCGTCCCGTGATGGAGAACACGTCTTCAACGGACATCATGAACGGCTGGTCGATCGCGCGTTCCGGTTCCGGAATTTCGCTGTCGAGAACGTCCATGAGTTCGGAAATCGCCTTGTAGCCCGGACCTTCCGCGTTGTTGGCGGCGGCGTCTTCGAGAGCCTGCGTCGCGGAACCGCGAACGATCTTGGCGTTGTCTCCGTCGAATTCATACTTGTTGAGAAGGTCGCGGATTTCCATTTCGACGAGCTCGAGCAGATCCGGATCGTCGAGAAGGTCGCACTTGTTCAGCCAAACGACGATTTTCGGCACGCCGACCTGACGGGCGAGAAGGATGTGCTCGCGCGTCTGCGGCATCGGTCCGTCAGCAGCGGAAACGACGAGAATCGCGCCGTCCATCTGCGCCGCGCCGGTGATCATGTTCTTGACGAAGTCCGCGTGACCCGGGCAGTCAACGTGCGCGTAGTGGCGCTTTTCGGTTTCATATTCGACGTGCGCAGCGGCGATCGTGACCGTCTTGGTCGCGTCGCGGACCGTTCCGCCTTTCGCGATATCCGCGTAAGCCTTGACGACCGCGAGACCTTTGCAGGCCTGAACGGCGAGGATAGCGGCAGTCGTGGTCGTTTTGCCGTGGTCGATGTGACCGATGGTGCCGACATTGACGTGCGGTTTCGTACGAACGAAGGTTTCTTTAGCCATAGTATCTTGTTTTTATTGTTATTGTTGTTGTGAAAGTGACGAATGGAGCCCCCGAGCAGACTTGAACTGCCGACCTCGTCCTTACCAAGGACGCGCTCTACCGACTGAGCTACAAGGGCTTCAAAGGCGCTTCCGTTTCGCGAGAACGAAACAGAAGGAACGGACATTCTGCCCTTTCCCGAAAAATCGTCAATACATTTTTTCAAAAAAAATGCATCGCGGGAACGACCGCATTGTCAACGCGCGACAAAACGCCTTCCCGTTCCCGAAGTTTCCGCCC
>CAVFCB010000044.1:0-13542 GCA_963620895.1 Bacteroidaceae bacterium
TCCGCCGCAAAAAAAGCACCGCAGTTTCCTGCGGTGCCTTTCAAAAAATGGCGGAGAGAGAGGGATTCGAACCCTCGGTACCTTGCGGTACACAGCATTTCCAGTGCTGCACAATCGGCCACTCTGTCATCTCTCCGTGAAGCCGAAAAATTGAGGTTTTAGGGAATACTTTTTTGCCGTATTCGTCAACAGATTTCTTATTCCTCGTCGCCGGCATCGTCATCTTCGCCGAGCGCATCGTCTTCGACGGGCGAAGAATTATGAATGAGTTTTCGTTTTGCCTGTGCGACGGGCGAAAGCATTGCGATAATCGTGCGTCCCATCATTTTCGGTTTGCTGTCGAGCACGCCGATATGCGAAACGGCTTCGACGAGGCGCTGCACCGCCTCGAATCCGTATTCGGGGTGTTCGAGCTCGCGAATGCGGAACATGAGCGTGACCTTGACCTTGTTCCCGTTGAAAAGGAACATTTCCGCGCGGCGCACCTTGACCATGAGATCGTGCTCGTCGATGCGGGGACGCATCTTCACTTCTTTGAGCTTCGTCGCGGTCTGTTTCTGCTGTTTCTGTTTTTTCGCTTCTTCGTAAAGATATTTTCCGTAATCGACGATGCGGCAGACGGGCGGCTGTGCGTTGGGCGCGATTTCGAGCAAATCGAGTCCGTGAGCCTTCGCAAGCGAGAGCGCGGACGCCGTTGCCATGATTCCGAGCGCTTCGCCGCGCGGACCGACGACGCGAATTTCGGGAACGCGAATCCGCTCGTTGCGGCGAGGTCCCATGTCTCGGCGATTATTGTTGCGATTGTTATACGAGCCGCGGTTCTGACCGGGGCGGGCGGAATAGTTATTCCCGCCGAATTGCTTAGGAGCTGCCATTCAGTTTGTTTTATTTTTTGTAAGAAAAATTTTTTCGAGTGCGCAGATGGTGTCTCAAATCCCGCTTAAATTCAATCCTTTTCGAGTTCGCGGGAACGTTTCGTGTCGCCGCTTTGCCCTGCCCGAAGCGCGGACGGGATCTCCGGCATTGCGCCGTGGCGGGAACAAACGAAATTCGCAACGTCCGTCGCATGGCGATGCGCTTCCGGAATCGTTTTTCCGAAAAGCAACGCGGAAATGAAGCTCGCCGTGAAAGAATCTCCGGCGCCGACGGTGTCCGCGACGACGATGCTCGAATCCGCGGGCAAAAATGAGCGCTCGCCGTCGCGCGAAACGACGAGACTTCCGGCGCTTCCGAGCGTCAGCACGACGATTTTCGTCGCCGGAGAACTGCGGAAAACTTCGGGAAAAATCGAATCGTCGGCACGCGCGTTCCCGCCGATCGCGGCGGAGATTTTCGGCGCTTCGTCCTCGTTGATTTTCAAAACGGTGCAACGGCGGAGAGACGTGCGCAAAATTTCGTCGGTGTAAAAATTTTGCCGCAAATTTGCGTCGAACACGCGAATCGCGTCTGCGGGAACGCAGTCGAGAAAACGCGCGATCGTTTCGCGGGAACGCGGCGAACGCTGAGCGAGCGAGCCGAAACAAACGGCGGCGGCGCGGCGCGCGATCGCCTCAAATTCCTCCGTGAACGGCAAATTGTCCCACGCCGAATTTTCCGCGAAAACGTAGGTCGCAACGCCGGCGGGATCGAGCGCAACGCGAACCGTTCCCGTCGGATACGCAACGCGCGGAAGCGCCGCGGCGAGTTTTTTTGCGGCAAGCGCGGATTCGATTTCACGCCCGAGCGCATCGTCGCCCACGGCGGAAACGACACAGCCGTTGCAACCCTGCGCGGCGGCGTGATAAGCGAAATTCGCGGGAGCGCCGCCGAGTTTTTTCCCGTCGGGAAAAACGTCCCAAAGCACTTCGCCGAGCCCCACGACGAGCGGAGCGGACGAGGGAAAAATTTCGTCGGAAATCATTCCTGATCTTGCGCGAAGCCGCCGTGTTTCGCCTGCATTTCGGCGAGCCCGATAAGGAGCTGCATCCGCAACGTTTCCCACGAAGTATTGGCGTCAAACATCTCGAATGCGCGCTTGAAGTCGTCGGAATTTTTATCCGGCGCGGGAACGTCCGCGGCGACGAGCTTCGCAAAAACCGCTTTTTCGCCGACGCGGAACATCGGAGAAATTTTCCCGACGGGAACGGTTTTCAGCACGGAAATCAAATCGACGGTGCGGTAAGCTTCGGGAACGGTCTGCGCCGTGAAGGCATCGGGCGCGCTCACGGAAAAACCGTTTTGCTTCGCGACTTCGAGGAAGTTCTCCGGCGTCAGCGCCTTGCCCTTTTCTTTCGCCGCGGCGACGAAACGGGCGTCCGCTTCATCGCGCGTCCACGCGGAAACGACCGCCTCGCGCACTTCCTCCAACGCGGGAACGCGGGAAGGCTCCGAACCGAGGAAAACGACAACGTAAACCGCATCGCCCGCGGGAATCGCGTCCGTGCGCCAAAGCGTATCGTTGAGCCCGGAAACGGCGCTCTGCAGAATTTCTTCCGGAAGCCCGGCGTTTGCGGGAAGGCGGTCGCGCGGGAACGCGGGAATTTCGACAAAATTGAGTCCGGACTCCGCGAGCGTTTTCGCAAAATCGGGCTGGCGAGGACTGTGCGAATCCGTCGGCAGTTTTTCGTAGAGCGTGTTGGAAAGCTCGGCGGCGGCGGCGTCAAGCGCCTGCGATTTTTTCCACGCGGCGATGCGCGTTGCGCGATCGGCGGATTTTTCGCCCGCGAAAACGGAAAGTTCGTAGTCGCTCGGATCGGCGATTTTCGCGGCGGCGTCCGCGGCGGGAACGCGCTTCATAAAAGCGAGTTTCACCTTTTCCGCGATGCGGAAATTTTCCTTATTTTCGGCGTAGTAGGCGGCGAGCTGCTCCTCGCTCGGCGCGGGAACGACCGCGGGAATCGCCGCCGGAGAAAGCTCCGCAAACTGCACCGTGCGGCGCGTGCTCATTTCTTTCCAGACCAACTCGACATCGGACTCGAACACGGCGGGAACGTTTCCGAAAGTCTGCAGGAAGCGTTGCAATTTCCAGCCGTGAACGATCGCCGTGCGCAAAACATCCTCGGTCGCATCGTAATTGCGGCGAATGACGGCGAGCGTTTTCGCATCAAGCCCCTGCTCGGAAAGATATCCGCTGAGCTCTTCCTGCGTCGGCTCCGGAATGCGATACGCCTCGGCGGTTTTTACGAGAAAGATGCGTTGCGCGACCGTTTCCGTGGAAACGCGTCCGCCGTTGCTGAGCGCCGCGCCCAGCGTGTAAGGCGCGACCTCGTCGCGATTGTTGAGATTCACGCCCATGACGACGGAGGGACGGCGAATGCCGAGCAAATCCGCCGCGCTGCCCGAACCCGTGTAAAACACGAAGGAAACGACGATGAAAACAAGAAGCACGCCGAAAATCAATCGGTGGTGCTTCGCCATGGAATTTTGGAAAAAACCGATCATCAGTAATTGGTAATTAAAAAATTAGGAATTAGGAATGAGGAAGCGAAAGTGCGCGGGAACGCGCGAAAAAATTGCGTTCCCGCGAAAAATTTCATTGCTTCAGAACGGCTTCGAGCGCGGCAAGCAATTTCGCGTTCTGCGCCGGCGTTCCGACCGTGATGCGCAGGCTTTCCGGCATGCCGTAGCCTTTCATCGGACGCACGATTACGCCGCGCTTTTCCAGCTCGACGAAAACCGTTCCCGCATTCGGGCCGATGTGCACGAGAATGAAGTTCGTCTGCGTCGGCACATAACGCAATCCGAGTTTTTCGAAACCCGCGTAAAGCGTTTTGATGCCCTCGGCGTTCCCGCGAAGCGTTTTTTCCACAAATTCCGTATCGTCCAACGCGGCAATCGCCGCCGCCTGCGCGGGAAGATTGACGTTGAACGGCTGGCGCACGCGATTCATCAGCCCGACGGCTTCCGCCGCGCCGAACATGTAGCCGATGCGGAAGCCCGCAAGCCCGTAAAGCTTGGAAAATGTGCGCGCGATGACGATTTTTCGCCCGGCGGCAATCATCGGACGAAAATCCGGAACCTTGTTCGAAAATTCCGCGTAAGCTTCGTCCACGACGAGAATGACGTGTTCCGGCAAGCTTTCGGCAAACGCGAGCAACTCTTCCGGTTCGCTCGCCGTGCCCTGCGGATTGTTCGGTTCGGTGAGAATGACCATGCGCGTGCGCTCGGTCACGGCGGCGCGCATCGCCTTCAAATCGGTGCAATAATTCGGCATCGGCACGGGAACGGCGGTCGCTCCCGCAAGCGTCGTCATAATTTTATAAACGACAAACGCCTGCTCGCCGTAAATCACTTCGCAACCGGGATTCAGAAACGTCTGACCGAGAATCATCAGCGCCTCGTTGGAGCCGTTCCCGATAAAAAACTGCTCCGGCGTGAGATTCCAAAATTTCGCCAAGCGTTCCCGCAAAAGAATCGTGCCGCCGTCCGGATACATATTGATTTCCGCAAGCGAGGCTTGAGCGGCGGCGACCGCTTTCGGCGATGCGCCGAACGGATTTTCGTTCGACGCCATTTTTTCGATGTCGCGCGGATCCAACCCGAATTCGCGGGCGACATATTCAATCGGCTTGCCGGGTTCGTACACCGGCATTTTCTGCACAACCGAGTTCGCAAGGTCTGTATAAGAAACTGACATAATTCGGTGCGCGATTTTGCGCGTTTGCCTCGACGAACGCAAAAGAAAATTAAGAAAGAGAAAGAAGTCGGGGAACGCAAAAGCACGATTGTCCTTGCTTCGTGTTCTGCAAAACTTACGCTTTGCCGCGTGATAACAGAGTCGAAACAACTTTCTAAACAGGTGCGAAATTTCACCGTGCACATTGCCTCCGGGGCGCTTTCAATCCTCATGCTCGCCGGTGCGATATTGCTTCATTTTCCGTATGGCTACTACACGCTCTTGAAAATTGTTCTCTTCGCAACAGGCGGAATTTTCGCAACAACAACGAATTCCATTGCTCGGGTTTGGATGTTTGTTGCAATTGCAATTGTCTACAATCCGCTTTTGCCGATAAGGGGGATTCAAAAGGCTACATGGCAATTCATAAACTTTGTAACTATCGTTGTTATTGCCATCGCCCTGTTCCACGAATACAAGGAAAACGAAAAGGAACGGGAAGAAAAACAACAGGATTAGAAAATAGACGTTCCCGGGGTTCACACCTTCATTTTTGCCTGCGGCAAAAATCTGCACTTCACCAGTTCTTCGTTTTTTTACCGGCAAGGTTGGAAAAGAAGAAGAAAACATCTGTGGTTATCTGCGACATCTGTGGCGAAAAAATCTCTTGCCGCAGATGTCGCAGATAAACACAGATTTCTTTTTAAGAATTTTCCGTTTCCCATTTTCCGCTTTTCCGTTTTTTCGCGTTCCCGCGAAAAAAATTCGGCTTTTCCTCCGCTGTGAGAAACTTTACGCTGAGCGCCCTCCGTTCTCGTCCCGGTAGTTCAACGGATAGAACCGCGGTTTCCTAAACCGTTAATCCGAGTTCGATTCTCGGTCGGGGCGCCATAAAAACGGATTTTTTCGTTTTGCGTTCCCGCAGAGCAAAGCGTAATCTTCGCGCTCAAATTTTTTCCTTTTATGCAATACACGAACATGAACGACATCATCATTCTCGCACAAGCGGTTGAAGCCGCTCCCGCCGCAAACGCCGCTCCCGCGACCGAAGTTCCCGCCGCGAATCCCGACGGGAACGATCCCGCGCAACAAGGCGCCGCGACCGGCGGACTCAGCTCGTTGCTGATTTGGGTGCTGCTCTTCGCGGGACTTTGGTTCCTGCTTTTCATGCCGCAGCGCAAGCGCCAAAAAGCTTTGCAGAAACTGCAACGCGAGCTCAAATCCGGAGATTCCGTTTATACGACGAGCGGTATCGTCGGCAAAATCGTTTCTCTCGACGAAACCACGGTGACGTTGCAGGTTTCGGAAGGCACGCGCATTCCGTTCCTGCGCAACGCAGTCGTCGGACTCGTCGGCGCAGAAAACAAATAACGCTTTCGCGCGCGGGAACGCCGGAATTTTTTCGCGTTCCCGCCGCGCTTTCGCCTTTTCGCCCGGCAAGACGTTTTTGCGCCTCCGGGCTTCGGTTTTTTTGAATCAAAAAAATAAGAGTTTATGACGAAGAAGATTTTTTGGCGGCTTTTCGTGTCCGTGCTTTTTCTGGGCTACGCGTTAGTCAGCATGATGCCGATCAGAAGCACGCCGTTCCGCGAATACGTCGAAGCGCACGCGACGGCGGAACAGGAAGAATTCAAGGCGGTCTTGGCGGAAGCGGACGAACGCGTTCGCGATTACCGGGACGAAAGCGTTCCCGCGGAGAAAAAATCTCCGACCGCCTACGCCGCGCTCAAAGACATCGCCTCCGGCAAAGGAAAATCCGGAAAGCCGCTCGAGCTGGCGCGCTTTTTCCCCGATATCCGCATGGTGCGCGAACCGATTCAGGAAAAGCGCAACAACATTCTCATGCAGGAACTGCTTCGCCGTTCGCAAGGGAAATTGAAGCTCGGACTTGACCTTCAAGGCGGGATTTCGTTCACGCTCCGCGTCAATCCCGAAGCGGCGGAAGCCGACAGACAGGCGCTCGCCGCGGCGAAAACTCCGGAAGCGCGCGCCGCCGTCGAAGCGTCCATCAAGGCGCGCGCCGAAGAAAAACTTTCCCAGCTCAATCAGGCGACGGCGGTCATGGAAGACCGCGTAAATCAATTCGGCGTGAGCGAGCCCGTCATTCGCCCCGTCGGGAACGATTCCATCGAAATTCAGCTTCCGGGCGAAGATACGGCAAACAATCCCGAAGCCATCAATTCTCTGAAAAAACCTGCGAAACTCGAATTCCGCATGGTGCATCGCTACCTTTTGCCCGAGGCGGGAACGCCGGAGGGAACGCTGCGAAGCCTGCGCGAAAATCCGAGCTCCGCCACTTCGCCCGTCGCAACCTACGAAGTGCTTTACGACTACCGTATCGACCGAAAAACCGGCGAGGCGACTTCGTCCCCGCTCTACGTGAAAAAAGCGCCGGAAGCAACGGGCTCCATCGTCGAACGCGCGTCCGTGGAATCGACGGACGGGCTGACGCTTCAGGTCGGAATCCGATTCACGTCCGCCGGCGGAAAAATTTTCGGCGACGTCACGCAACGCATCGCCGACGAAGACAATCGCACGGGCGGGGACGGCAGATTCGCCATCGTGCTCGACGGCAAGCTGATGTCCGCTCCGACGCTCAACGCGGGAACGGGCGGAAAAAAAGTCGGGCTCTACGGCGGCGGCGCGTCCATCACCGGAAACTTTGACCGCAAGGAAGCGGAAGAGCTCGCGAACGCGCTGAACAATCCGCTCGAGTTCCCGCTCGAACTTCAGGACATGACGAACGTCGGCGCCTCGCTCGCAAAAGATGCGCAGTCGCAATCGCTCACGGCGGCGGCGGTCGCCACGGGATTGATCGTCGTCTTCATGCTCGCGCTTTACCTTTCCGGCGGCTTCGTCGCTCTCGTCGGGATCGCGCTGAACATTCTCATGGTCGTCGGCATTATGTGCGCGATCGGCGCGACGTTTACGCTCCCGGGCATCGCCGCTCTCGTGCTCACGCTCGGCATGGCGGTGGACGCAAACATTCTCGTGTTCGAACGCATCCGCGAAGAACTCGCCCACGGGAAATCGCTTAAAACCGCGCTCGAGCTCGGCTACGACCGCGCGTTCACGACGATTTTCGACTCGCAGCTGACTTCGCTCGTCACCGCGGGAATTTTGATTTGGCTCGGCACCGGCTCGGTCAAAGGCTTCGGCGTGACGCTCGCAATCGGTATCGTGACGACGCTGCTCACCTGCCTCGTCACTTGCCGCGGCTTGCAGGAACTTTTCGTCAACCTCGGTTGGATGAAAAGACTTTTCGGCATTCAGCTGATGAAAAAGCCCGCGCATTTCCACTTCATGGCGCATTGGCGCGGCGCGCTCGCCGTTTCCACGTTGCTGATCGTCGCGAGCATCGTCTTCCCGTTCATCAAGGGCGCAGATTGCCTCGGAAAAGACTTCAAGGGCGGCGAATCCGTGACGCTTCGCATCGTTCAGGATCCGAGCCGCCAAATCGGCGTCGGCGAAATTCAGGAAGTCGCGAAATCCGTCGGCATCGAAGAATGCTCCGCCGTTTATCAGCAAAAAGTCGGCGCATCCGAGCAAACGCTCGGCATCGAATGTTCGCTCACGGAAGACAAATCTTCGGGAGAATTTTCCAACGTCGATAAAATCGTTTCCGCGCTGATGGAGAAACATCCGGAGATGTTCCCGCCGGACGCCACGGGAACGGACTCGATCATCGTCGGGAAACAGGCGGTGGGCGCGGTGGTCAGCGCGCAATTGGTGCGAATGGCGTTCATCTCGCTCTTCTTCGCCGTGCTCGGCATCATGATTTACGTGGCGTTGCGCTTCGAATTCGGCTTCGGCGTCGGCGCAATGCTTTCGACGATTCACGACATCATCGTCGTCACCGGGCTGTATCTGATTTGCGGCGGACAATTTTCCGCATCGATGATCGCGGCAATCCTGATGGTCGCCGGCTACTCGATTAACGACACGATCGTCGTCTTCGACCGCATCCGCGAAGAGCTCGTCAACAATCCCGGAATGAAGCTCGGCGATGTCATCGACCTGTCGATCAATCGCACGCTTTCCCGCACGTTGCTGACGTCGGTGACGGTGTTCCTGTCCGCGATTGCGCTGGCGGTGTTCGGCGCGGGCGACGTTGCCGAATACGGCAAAGTGTTCATCTTCGGCGTTCTCGTCGGCACGTTCTCGTCGATCTACATCGCGTCTCCGATTTTCTACTGGTGGCATCGCGGCGACCGCAGAAAAGTGGAGGAAGGCGAAAAGGCCTACTCTTATTCGTGGCAGGCGGGCAAGGAATAAAAAATAAAAAAATTAAAATTTGAAAATTAGGAATTAGGAAAAAATCTTTTCTGATTCCTAATTTTTTTCGGCTATGGAAAATTTCGTTTACGGGAACAGAACGCTTTGGATTTTCGGGCGCGGAACGGAAGCGCGGCTCGGAGAATTCGTCGAACGCTTCGCGGGAACGCGCGGCAAAGTGCTGTTGCATTTCGGCGGCGGGAGCGTTGTGCGCAACGGCTTGTATGCGCTCGCAAAAACGCAGTTGCGGGAACGCGGAATCGCGTTCGTCGAGCTCGGCGGCGTCGTGCCGAATCCGCGGCTTTCGCTCGTGCGGGAAGGCATCGAGCTTTGCCGTCGCGAAGGCGTGACGTTCATCCTCGCGCTCGGCGGCGGGAGCGTCATCGATTCCGCAAAAGCAATCGCCGCCGGCGTTCCCGAAGAAAACGGCGACGTGTGGGAAACTTTCGTTTCGCGCCGTCCGCTTAAACGCGCGCTCGATGTCGCGACGGTGCTGACGATTCCCGCAACCGGCTCGGAAATGAGCCCGAACACCGTTATCACCGACGAAACAAGCGGCTACAAACTCGGCTACGGCGACGAATCCCTGCGCCCCGTTTTCAGCATCGTAAATCCGGAGTTGTTTTTCACGCTCCCGCAAAATCAAATCGCCAACGGCGTCAGCGATATGATGAGCCACATTTTCGAGCGCTATTTTTCAAACACGCCGCACTGCGAAATCACCGACGGGCTCTGCGAAAGCGTCCTGCGCACCATCATCCGCAACGCGCTCGCGCTGCGCGAAAATCCGCACGACTACGATGCGTGGGCGGAAATCGGCTTCGCGGGAACGATCGCTCACAACAATCTGCTCGGACTCGGACGCGAACAGGATTGGGCCTGCCACGGCATGGAACACGAAATCAGCGCAATTTACGACGTCGCGCACGGCGCCGGTCTCGCCGTCGTCACGCCCGCGTGGATGCGCTACATTTTGCCGGAAAAAGCACCGAAGCTCGCGCAATTCGCGCGCAACGTCTTCGGCGTTCCCGCAAGCGAAGACGACTCCGCGACGGCGCGCGCCGGCATCGCGGCACTCGTCGGATTTTACGAAAAAATGAACCTTCCCGTGACGATGCGCGCGCTCGGCGTTCCCGATGATTCGCGCTTCGAGGAAATGGCGAAAAAAGCCGTGCTCGGGCGTTCCCGCGACGGGCAGGAAATCCCGCAGGGAAAATTCCGTCCGCTCTTTTCCCGCGACATCGTCGCAATCTATCGCCTCGCCGCAGGCGCATAATTTTTTCCCTCCGAGAAAAAAATCTCCGCGCATCTCGGCGCACGGCGGCGGCGGGAATGTTGCTTGAAGCGGCGTCCGCATGAGACTACAATCGCCCGCGAAAGAAAATTCAGCCGTATGAGCAGCGACAATTCCGTAAAAGCAACCGTGGCAATTCCCGCGCGTCTGGGTTCGACGCGACTTCCGGGAAAAGTCCTTCTCGATCTCGGCGGCAAGCCCGTCGTGCAACACGTCTGGGAACGCGTCCGCAAAATGAAAACCGCGGGCAGAGTCGTGATTCTCGCCGACACGGAGCAGGTGCGCGAAGTCGCAACGGCGTTCGGCGCGGAAGTCATCATGACTTCGCCGGAATGCCGCTCGGGAACGGAACGCCTTTCGTCCGTGCTTTCGCAATTGCCGGGAGAATTTTTTCTCAACGTTCAGGGCGATGAACCTTTCGTCGATACGGCGATGCTCGACGCGCTCACGGAACGCTGGGCGGGAACGCGTTGCGCGCTCGTGACGGCTGTCGCGAAAATCACCGATCCCGCGAAATTGCTGAATCCGAACGTCGTCAAAGTCGTGCGCGGGAGCGACGGTCGCGCGATTTATTTTTCGCGTTCGCCCGTGCCGTATCTGCGCGGCGTTCCCGCGGAGGAATGGCTCCGAAGCGACAAAAACACGTGGTGGTCGCACATCGGCGTTTACGGCTACGCGCGCGCGACGCTTGAAGCGCATCCGACGATGCCCGTCACCGTGCTCGAAACCGTCGAATCGCTCGAACAGCTTCGCTTCATCGACCGCGGAATGAGTTTCCAAACCGTCGAAACAGATTATCATCCCGTTTCCATCGACACGGCGGAAGATCTCGAAAACGCACGCAAACTTTTCGCCTGAGAAAAAATTTCAAACTCCGAAAAAAAAATTTCAAAATGACCGAACAACAGATTATCGAAGTCGGCAAGCAGGTGCTCGACGCGGAAGCCGATGCACTGCGCGTGATGCGCGATGTTTTGGATGAAAATTTCGCTCGCGCCGTCGAAATTCTTTACGCCGCAGAAAGCAAAGTCGTAATTTCCGGCGTGGGAAAATCCGGATTGGTCGGACAAAAAATCGCCGCGACGCTGTGCTCCACGGGAACGCCGGCGATTTTCCTGCACAGCGCCGACGCCGTGCACGGAGACTTGGGCATTTGCCGCGCGGGCGATCCCGTCGTGCTCATTTCCAAAAGCGGCACGACCTCGGAAGTCGTCCGCCTGCTCCCGATCCTGCAAAAGATGGGCGCAAAAATCGTCGCCATCGTCGCCAACCGAAATTCTCCGCTCGCGGAAAAATCCGACGTCGTGCTCGACATCGGCGTGAAAACGGAAGCGGATCCGATCGGCATCGTTCCCACGACAAGCACGACGCTCCAACTCGCAATGGGCGATGCGCTCGCGTCCGCGCTCATGCGCAAACGCCATTTCGGCGAAAAAGATTTCGCAAAATTTCACCCCGCCGGACAACTCGGTCGCAATCTTCTGCTGACGGTGAAAGACGTGATGCACCCGACGGGAAAAATCGCAATCGTTCCCGCAGATGCTTCGTTGCGCGACACCGTCGTCGCAATGACGGCGTTCCCGCACGGCGCGGCAATCGTCGCCGACGCGGCAGGCGCACTTCTGGGAATCATCACGGACGGCGACTTGCGGCGCGCTCTGCACAAATACGAAAATCTCGGCGGAGTTTCGGCAAAAGAGCTGATGACGTCCAAGCCCGTGTGCGCGTTCGAGACGATGTCTCTCGGCGATGCCGCGCGCGTGATGGAAGATCGCCCTTCGCAGATTTCCGTGCTTCCCGTGCTGGACGCGCCCGGAGGCAAGGTCGCGGGGCTCATCCGCATTCACGACATTTATCAGGCGGGGCTGGTCTGAGCACCTGACGGGAACACGGATTTCGCTCGCGACGACGCATGAATTTTCCTTCTCCCGGCTGCCTCGCCGAATGGCGCTTAAATCTTCCGCCCGTGCGGGAACGCTGGATCGGCGGACTCGCGTTCGTGACGATTGCCTCCACGCTCTGGAACGCCTCGGGCATGGCGGCGGTTCCCGTAATCGTGTGCACCGCGCTCGCACTGGCAACGCTCGCCGCGCTTTTTGTGCCGATGCCCGGCGCGGAATCAAGCGCGGAAGCGCGCGAAAATTTTCGCCGCCTGATGCGGTTCCCGATTTTTTGGCTCGGGATCGCCTTGTTCGCGCTGATGCTTTGCCAAGACTTGAACGCAAGCCGCGAAATCCTGTTTCAGGGCGAAAAAGTGTGGTGGAAAATTCTCTACCTCCCGGACCATATTGAGTGGTTGCCCAACGGCGTCGATGCGCCTTTCGGATTCAGCGAAAGACTCGGCATGAACGCGTTTCGCCAAATGTGCGTTTTCGGGAGCGCGTGGCTCGTGCTGTGCTCGCTTTGGTGCGGATTGCGTTCCCGCAGAATTCGCCGTTGGCTGATGTGGGCGCTGACGCTGAACGCCGTGGCGCTCGCCGTGTTTTGCCTGTTGCGTTGGAGCAACAATATGAACACGGAATACCTCGGCTACCGCACGGGAACGGGCAGCTTCTTCGGAGTTTTTTCCTACAAAAATCACGCCGCGGAATTTTTCGTGCTCAGCTTCGCGCTCGCGGTCTCGTTGGCGTTGGCGGTCTGGCGGCGCAACGCGGAAATGTTTCGTCCGAGCGGCGCACACGTATTGCTCGCGGCGCTTTCGTTTTTCCTGTGGATCGCATCGCTGTGCACGGCGAGCTTCGCCGGGATCGCGGAAGCGGCGGCGTGGCTGATCGTCGTTCCCGCGCTGATTTTCAGCTCCGGGCTGATGCGGCGCACAACGCGGCTCGCGTTCGCGTTCGTTTCCGCGTTGATTGTCGGACTCGCCGCCGTGTGGTTCGCCACCGCAGACATGGACGCCACGTGGAGCAAGGTCGAAGCGAAATTCACGTTGATGAAAAAAGAAGAAATCGACGACCGCGCGCCGCTGCGCGAGCTCTCGATGAATATGTTCACGCGCAACGCGAAACGCGAAATTTACGGCTGGGGCGCCGGTTCCTATCGTTGGCTCGCGCCCTCGTTTCAGCGGCAAATGCCGGATTTTCTCAACAAAAAAGGACACCTGCGGACGCGAACGGAATACGCGCACTGCGACCCGCTGCAAATGCTTACGGAATGGGGCGCAATCGGCGCAGGAATTTTCTTCGCGGGAACGCTGTGGTTCTTCTCGTTCGCCGTGCGCAATATTCGCCGTTGGCGCACGGCGTCCGTCGCGCTGTTGTGCGGCATTTTATTTTTCATCGCGCACTCGATGATGGATTTCGTGAGCTACAATCCCGCACTGTTGCTCACGCTCGCCGCAGTCGTCGCCGCATTCCGTTGGAGCCTGAAAACCGCAGGG
>CAVFCB010000045.1:0-6887 GCA_963620895.1 Bacteroidaceae bacterium
AGATTTCTTTTTAAGGGATTGTTTCTGCGGGCGGGAGACAAGATTTCTTGACCGTTCCCGTCCGCGCAAGTAGAATCCCGACTTCTTTCATACCTCATTTTTTATCCTAAGGAATTACCGCTATGAGCAAATCCAAAATCGTCGTTAAGGTTTCCGACACCAAAGAGGAAGCCGTCAAGGAAGTCGCCGCGGAAATCGCGGCTCTCATTCGCGCCCGCGCGGCGGAAGGCAAAGAAGCCGTGCTCGGTCTCGCCACGGGTTCGACGCCGGTCGTTCTCTACAAAGAACTCATCCGCCTGCACAAGGAAGAAGGATTGAGCTTCAAGAACGTCACCAGCTTCAACCTTGACGAATACTACGGACTGCCGGGAACGCACGACCAGAGCTACCGCTACTTCATGAATACCGAGCTTTTCGACCACGTCGATATCGACAAGGCGAAAACTCACGTGCCGGACGGCACCGTTCCCGCGGACAAAGTCGCCGAAATGTGCGCGAAATACGACGCCGACATCAAGGCTGCCGGCGGGATCGACATTCAGATTCTCGGCATCGGCCGCACGGGACACATCGGCTTCAACGAACCGCCCTGCTCCGCCGATACGCGCACGCATCAGGTCAAGCTCGACGAGCTGACGATCAAGGACAACGCGCGTCTTTTCTTCCACGGAAAAATCGACGAAGTCCCGACCTCCGCCGTCACGATGGGCGTCGGCACGATTCTCGAATCGAAGAAAATCATTCTTCTCGCGTGGGGTGACAACAAGGCGGACATCATTCACCGCTCCGTCTGCGAAGCGCCGAATGAAAACTGCCCGGCGAGCTGGTTGCAGAATCACGACAACTGCGTCTTCGTTCTCGACAAAGCCGCCGCCGCGAAACTGTAAACGCATTTCGAACAGAGAATAATGAACGCCGCACCGTTCATTATTCTCTGTTCCTTTTTTTTCACCCGATTTTAACCCTATAAATATTCTTCCCCCATGATCAAAACCTCTCCCAAATTCGTTCCCGAAATCGATCCCGCGTTCGTTCCCGCCGTGCTGTGGAACCGCGAATACCGCAAACTCGCCGCGGCAACGCCGGGCTCGGCGCCGCTCGCAATCGGGCTTGCGCGTCCGGACGGGACCGCTTCCGTTTTCCGCACGGTTTGCCTGCCGTGCACGCCGGAATTTTCCGCGGAAAACAAAACCTACGTCGAACGCCTCGTGAAATTCCTGCTTTGGGCGCGCGGCGGCACAAAAGTTTATCTCTGCGGAAAATACGCGGAACCGCTCGCGGACATGCTCAAAAAATGCTACTGCAAGGGCGGCGAGCGCGAATTCGACGTCGGATTCGTGAAGCAACTCTTCGGCGAAGATCTCGAAATCCTCGTCGTCGATGAAGCCGGGCTGCCGAAAGAAGCCGCCTCGCACCTTCCGCTCGGACGCAATCTCGACGGTTGCCGCATCGGGTTCGACCTCGGCGGGAGCGACCGCAAATGCGCCGCGCTGATCGACGGCAAAGTCGTTTTCTCCGAAGAAGTCAAATGGGATCCCTATTTCCAGTCGGATCCGGAATATCACTACGCGGGCATTATGGATTCGCTCAAACTCGCGGCGGCGCATTTGCCGAGAGTCGATGCGATCGGCGGCTCCTCCGCCGGCGACTACATCAACAACCGCGTCGGCGTCGCTTCGTTGTTCCGCGGCGTGAAAGATCCGGTTCTTTTTGAAAAACGCGTGAAAAATATGTTCATCGACATCGCCAAAGAATGGGGCGTGCCGTTTGAAGTGATTAACGACGGCGACGTCACGGCGCTCGCGGGATCGATGAGCATGAACAAAAACGCAGTGCTCGGGATCGCGATGGGAACGTCCGTCGCCGCCGGCTACGTCGATCCGCAAGGACACATGACGAATTGGATTTCCGAGCTCGCGTTCGTTCCCGTGGACTACCGCGAAAACGGTCCGGCGGACGAATGGTCGGGCGACCTCGGTTGCGGCGTGCAGTATTTTTCGCAACAGGGCACGGGACGACTCATTCCGCTCGCGGGCATCGATCTCCCGGCGGACATGAAGCTTCCGGAAAAGCTCGAAGAGCTTCAAAAGCTCATGAAAGCGAACGATCCGCGCGCGCGCAAAGTTTACGAAGCGATCGGCATCTGCTTCGGCTACACGCTGGCGCACTTCGCGGAATTTTTCGACTACGAAAACCTCCTCATCATGGGACGCGTCACGACGGGCGAAGGCGGCTCGATCATCATCGACAAGGCGAACGAAGTGCTCAAAGCCGAGTTCCCGGAACTCAAAATCAACCTCGTCGTTCCCGATGAAAAGGACAAACGCCACGGGCAGGCAATCGCGGCGGCATCTCTTCCCGCCATCCCGAAAAAATAACGGAAAAACTCCGTGAAAAAAGCGTTCCCGCGGCATTCGTTGCGGGAACGTTTTTTTTGCACGGCGAAAACATTTTAATTTCCGCAAAAACGGTGTAGCATTCCCGCTTTCAATGAAAAAACATTTTGACCTGAACCTTTATTTGGTGACGGACGCGCCGGAGAAATGCCGCTTCGGCATGCTCGAAACCGTCGAACGCGCCGTCGCCGGCGGCGTGACGATCGTGCAGTATCGCTCGACGAATCCCGACGCGGGAACGTGCTGGGCGGAAGCAAAACCGCTCGCCGATTTTCTGCGTTCCCGCGGCATAACGTTCATCGTGAACAACCGCGTCGATCTCGCGCTCGCGCTCGATGCCGACGGCGTGCACATCGGGCAGCGCGATCTTCCCGCGGAGCAGACGCGCCGGCTCATCGGCGCGGGAAAAATCCTCGGACTCTCGGTTTCAAACCGCGCGCAGCTCGACGCCGTCGATCCCGCGCTCGTCGATTATCTCGGCATCGGTCCGGTGTTCCCGACGATTTCGAAAAGCGACGCGGCGCCGGAAACGGGCATCGAAAATCTTGCGAAACTCGCGGCGCAAACGCCGTTGCCGGTCGTCGCCATCGGCGGGATCAACATCGCTCGCGCCCGCGCGATTCGCGCCACGGGAACGGTCGCCGGGATCGCCGTCATTTCCGCAATTTGCGGAGCGGAAGATCCGGAAGCCGCCGCCCGCGATCTGCGCGGATAATTTTTTCCCGCCGCCGACATCAATTTTTTTCAAAATCTTTCGCTTTGTTTTTATGAAAAATCTCGGAGAAATCGCCGCGGAAACGCTTTTGCGGATTCGCGAAAAATCGCCGCTCGTGCTCTCGCTGACAAACAGCGTCGTCCAGCCGATCACGGCAAATCTGTTGCTCGCCGCGGGCGCGACGCCGACCATGCTCAACGATGCCGCGGAATGCGCGGATTTGCTCGAAACTTGCGGGAGCGCGCTCCTCGTCAACCTCGGCACGCTGTCGCGGGAACAGGCGGAAACGATGCGCGTTGCGGCAAACACGGCGCACGCGCGCGGCATTCCGTGGGTGCTCGATCCCGTCGCCGTCGGCCTGCTGAAATTCCGCACGGAAGTCGCGCGGGAACTGCTCGAAAAGCGTCCGACGCTCATTCGCGGGAACGGCGCGGAAATTCTCGCGCTCGCCGGCTACGCCGCAAAAACGCGCGGCCCGGAAAGCACCTGCGGGAGCGATGCCGCGACGGATGCCGCGCGGGAACTCGCTCGCGGGAACGGCGCGGCGGTGCTCGTCACCGGCGCAATCGATTATGCGACGGACGGCACGCGCACGTTCGCCTGCGCAAACGGACACGCGATGATGACGCGCGTCACGGGCGTCGGGTGCGCGATGGGCGCGTTTGCCGCAGCGTGCGCGGCGGTCGCGGATTCGCCGCTGGAAGCGGCGGCGGCGTGCGCGGCGCTGACGGGGATCGCGGGCGAAATCGCTTTCGAAAAATCCGGCGGAACGCCGGGAACGTTCGCCGTCAAACTCTTGGACGCATTTTACGAAATGACGCCCGACACCGCGCGGGAACGCACGCGAGAAGTCAAAGCTTAACGGCGAATGAAAAAGCCGCGCTTTTCTCAGGATTTTTTGACGTAAAGCTCGGACTTGACGATTTCCATCAGGTAATTGCGCGTCAGCGAAAATCCGTAATGGCGCGTCATCGCCGCGTTATTTTCCGTCAGTTTCGCTTCGGCGGCGGCGATTTCCTTTTCCCGCGCGGCGCGGGCTTCGCCGGAAAGCGCATCGAGCTCGGCGCGCGCCTTTACGATCGCCGCGCGCTGATTTTGGACGAGGGCGACGTTGCGGCGAAATTCCTCGTTTGCCGCAACTCCGCTGATGGTCGCGATCAGGCGAAACTTTCCGGAATCGCGTTCGATGAGCTCGTCTTTCGCCACTTTCGGATCTTGGCGCGCGGCATCAAATTCCGCGTCGCTGAGTTTTACGAACACGCGGGATTCGACGATGCGCTGCAAGTAATCGCGGGCGAGCGAATACCCGTAGGTTTTCACCATGAGCGCGTTGTCCTCGTTAAGTTTTTTGAGCAAACTTTCGGTGCGCGCGGCGTCCCCGGCTTTGTTCGCGGCGAGCACTTCGCGCCGATGCGCCTGCATCACGTTGACGTTGCGGCGAAATTCTTCGTTCGCCTGAACGGAAGAAAGTTTGCAGATACGAATCCACGTAACTCCGTCGAGTTCGAGAATTTCGGAAGCGTTGAATTTGGGCATAACAGGTTCTTGTGTTTGAAAAGAAACCGCGGTTTCCGCGGCAGGTTGCGCCGCGTCCGTTTCCTCGGCGGGAGTTTCGTTCCCGCAGGCGCAAAACAGCCCGCAAAGCGCAGACAGAAAAAATAATTCTGAAATCTTTTTCATAAAAAAAACGGGAACGGCGAAAAAACGCACGTCCGAGAAAGCAGGACGCCGCGCGCGGAAGATTTTTTTGACTCTCCTCCGCGCGCGGCGTCGTTCCCGCGGGAATTACCAGCCGACGCGGACGCCGAGGTTTCCGTTGACGCCGGATTTTTCGTCGCGCAGTTCCGCGGAAACTCCGCCGAAGAACGCAACCCGATTCGTCAGCGGGACCGAGAGCGTCGTCCCGAGGCGGAGGGCGTAAGGCTTGGTCTCGTCGTAGCTGAGACCGAATTCCGAGCCCGTTCCCGCGAATTTCGCGTTGAGTTCCGAGCTGCGGTCGCCCATTTCCGTCGTGAACATCGCCGAGACTCCGAGGCGAATATCGTCGCGGAGATAGCTCGGATTCGGGATCGAGAATTCCGCACGAGCGCCGATGCCGACGAGTGCCGAAACCGCCGTTTGATCAGCGTATTCGAGCGCCGCCGAAGCGCCGGATTCCGTCCAAGAATCGATACGGTTGATCGCGGCGCTCACGCTGGCGACCGGAGCAACGCTCACCCAGCTTGCCGGGTGGAAGTTGTAAGCCGCTTCGTAATCAAACGCCGCCGTGAAGCCGTCCGTCGAACCCGAAACGTCCGCGCGGTAGTTGCCGTAGGCAATCGCCCGACTCGCGTTGTAATCGTGGTGCGCGAAAGTGAGCACCGCGCGCTGTTCGAAGTCGTCAACGCGGTGTTTCGCGAAGAAGTCCACGTGAACGGCGTTGTTCCGAATCTTGTTGCCGTCCGAACGCAGGCTCGAATCTTCATAACCGAGCGCGACGCCGGCGAGGAAGTCGCTCGAGAACGCATGTTCGAAGCCCGCGAGCGCGCCCGACATCGAACGCTTCCACGAAAGACGCGCCGAGGACGAATCCGTGTCGTCGTAGGATCCGACATACTGCAACCACGCGCCCGAGTGCACGTTCGGTTTTCCGTATTGATAATTCAGCCACGATCCCGTGCCGATGGCGTTCATCACGGAGCTCTGGTGTTTCCACGTCGCTTCGATCTGCGCCGGCATCATGCTCACGGTGTGAATCGCGCCGAGTTTGTTGAGCGCGTCCGCCGTTTGATACGTGTTGAGCGTTCCCAACGCCTTAACGAAGTCCGCCGTCGCGGGAACGCCGGTAAGCGCTCGCGCCACCGCGCGCTGATTGCTGTTGAAGAAACCGGACGCATAGCCCTGCGCCGCGCCGCGGTAGTTCAGCGCCACCTGCACGGAACGCCCGTCTGCGGAGAGGATGAGATTGGTCGCGTCGAAGTTGTCGCCCGCAATCACTTCCGTGTAGCCGCCCGTTCCCGTTCCCGAGATCAGATCCAAGGTGATGCCGTTCGCGCCGAGCAGCGACTGCAGTTCCGGATCCGCCGTGCGGAGCAAGGCAACCGCATCGCACAGCATGCCGCTGACGGAAAGTTTGTCGTATTCCGTCGCCGAATAAACATCGTGCGCCACCGTGATCGAGGAAGCCGAATTCGTCGAGAGGACATTGGCGGTGGAGGAAATGTTCGCCGCCTCCAGTTTTCCGACGGATGCCGTCGCCGCAGTCTTTCTGTCGCCGATTTCGAGCATCGAGCCGGATTGCAGATACAGTTCCTTAACGCTGACGCCGTTCTTCGCCGTCAGCGTGTCGCCGGCGAAAAATACGGAGTTGAGCGTTCCCGCGAGAGAAGCATCGCCGCCGATAAGCCCGATTCTGCCGTCGAACTTTCCGTTCCCGGTGGAAACGGAAGTCGTTCCCGTGCCGTCCTTGAGGATAGTGCCGGTCCCGCCGAGCAGGTTCAGGGCGAAAGCTTTGTCCGCATGGAGCAACGTCAGACCCTCGCCGGTGAACTTTCCGGAAACTTCGTCCGTGTCGACCGTCAACTCCATCTGCCCGTCAACGTTCTTCGTCACGGCATTGATTTGCGAGCTCTTCGCGGTCAGCGTTCCCGTTTCCGTGACATTGAGCGTTCCCGCCGTGATGGAACCGGAAGTCTGCGTCGTTCCCGCGAGCGTCAGCGTATCCGCTGCCATCAGCGAAGCCGAACCCGTCAAACCGTTCAGCGAAACGTTTTTGCCGAAGATGAGACCGGAAGCGT
>CAVFCB010000045.1:7751-13343 GCA_963620895.1 Bacteroidaceae bacterium
CCTTTTCGAGCACGTAGGCAAAGGCTTCCACCGCGGTTGCGGTGAGCGTGCTGCCTTCCGTTTGGGTGACTTTCACGCCGGTGCTCAAGCTGATTATGCCCGCGGTGTTGTCCCCGTCGATGTTCAACGTGCCGGAAGTCGCGGACAGCGTGCCAACGATGTGCGCATCGTTGAGGCTCAGGATGTTGTTTTCACCGGAGAGCGCGACGTTCCCGTCCACCGTGGAAGAGGAGATGGAAATTTCAGCGCCGGAAGCGGCGGAATCAAATCCGAGATTTCCTTTCACGAGCTCGCAGTCGGAAATTTCCAACTTGCCGGAACCGTAAACCGTTGCGTTGCCGATTTCCGCATCGTCGCCGTCCACGCCGTCCAGTTTCAACGTTCCCGAAACCTGCGTCACGCCGGCGAAAACGGAACCGTTCAGCGTTGCCGAAGCCCCGTCCGCGATGATGAGCGTTCCCGCCTCGACATCGCCGGCGACCGTCGTTCCCGCGAGCGTCAGTTTTTCCGTCGCGCTCAGCTCAACGGAACCCGTTTCCGCTTCCGTCAAACCGTTCAGCGAAACGTTTTCGCCGCTGATGGAACCGGAAGCGTCCGCGATCGCGTCTTCGACCGTGATGTCGCCGCCGTCGGACGTCAGATTGCCGCCGTTCAGCGTCAGGTTTTTCACGGAAATGTCCGCGTCGGACGTCAAATCGCCGTTCAGCGTCAAATTGTCTTCCACCGTGATCTTGACGCCGGAAACGGCGAGGTTCTGCTGCGCCGCGACCAAAGCACTACCGACGGAAATCGCGTCTGCAGTGGAATCGTCCGTCGCGTCGAGCACGGAGGATTTATCGACCGAAAGGTTCGAAACGGAAACTTCGTTTTTCGCCACTGTCAGCGTGCCGCCGTTCAGCGTCAGCGCACCGTTGTCGCCGGAGACCGAGCCGCTAAGCACCACGGTTCCTCCGTTGTTCACGGAAATCTCCTTGCTGCCGCCGTCGACAAACTCAACGCCGTTTTCGCCGATGACGAGCATGCCGCCCGAAAGCGAAACGCCGGAGTCGAGTTCCACATCGTCGAGCGAAACATACGAGGAGCTCCCGCGCACATCGATCGTGACGAAGCCGGAAATTTTTGCCGACGTAGCGATGAGCGTGGAACCGTCCACCGTCAGATTGCGACGCCCGTCGAGCGTGACATCGGAAATCGTCGCGGTCGCGCCGTTCGTCAGGCTGAGTCCCTTGCTCGCGGAGAGCACGGAACGCTCCGTGTTTTCGGCGTCGCCGGTAACCGCAAAGGTCGCGTTGTCGAACTTCGCGTTCCCGAGGTCGCCCAAACTGCGATCTTCGGTGGTGTCGTTGCGCACGATGTCCGCTATCGTCAGCTCGCCGTTGGTGACCGTCGTGTTGTTGCGGACATTGACCTTTGAGTAAGAATACGTTGCCGTTTCGTCGTCGTAGTATTCGGCGATCGTCACGTTGAGCGTTTGATTGCTGCTCTTCGTAAGATCGAGATTTTCCGTGCCGATACCGGCGAGCGTGTAGATGTTGAAACCTTCGTCGCCGCCGTCGCGGTCATGACCGAATTCGACATTTGCGCCCGCGGCTTCCGCGATGATTTCGCCTCGCGTCGCTTCCGTGACCTTGATGTCGCCTTTGCCGAGGACGAACTGAGAAGCTTCGTCGAGCCAAACGTTCCCGATGCCGTTCGCGCCCGTCAGC
Source organism: Bacteroidaceae bacterium (assembly GCA_963620895.1). Classification (GTDB taxonomy): domain Bacteria; phylum Verrucomicrobiota; class Verrucomicrobiia; order Opitutales; family UBA953; genus Spyradosoma. The sequence goes on from CAVFCB010000045.1 coordinate 9,458, forward strand.
GTAATGCTGCTGCCGGCGGCGAGCTCCTTGGCGAAGAATTTTCCGCCGTTGGTCAGCTGAATCGTGCCGTAGTTGGCTTCGGCGCCGTTCCCGATCGTCAGCAGATCCACCGTGATTTTCGCGGCGTCTTTGACGTCAGTGCCTTGCCCGTCCACCAAAACTGCGGCGCGTCCCGCAGTCGTCATATTGATGGCGGAAAGGTCGAGCGAATCGATCAATGCTTTGGCGCCGGTTGCGAGCGAAATCTGCGCACCGTTTTCAAGTTCGACGCTCCCGGCGGAGAAGACACCGTAATCGGAGAGCGCAATCGTTCCCGTCGATTTAAGCGTCGTGTCGCCGTTCACGTAGAGCGTCGCCTTGTCCGAAGACGTTCCCGCGACGTTGATCGTGCCGTTGACCGTGAACGCGGCGTTGTCTTTCTGCGCCAGCACCGCGCCGTTTTCGATGTTGAGCTCGGAGTCCTCGCCGTCCGCGAACGTTGCGAAGTGCGAAAGCTGATCGTCTTCGGCGACATCTTTGCCGTCGAGCGTGAGCTTGCCGCTCTTGTTCAAATTGAGCGCGGAAACGGTGATTTTGCCGTTCACCGAGGCGGTTTTGGCGTCGGCGACGGAAAGCGTCGTCGTTTCAATCGAGGAATCTTTGCCGAGCGAAACGTTTTCGGTGACGTTGACGGCGTCCGTTGCCGGCGTTCCCGTTCCCGCCGTTGTTTTGACGGAAACTTTTCCGGAAGCGTTGAACGCGGTCGTCGAGAACGTAATCGTCTTGTCGGCTTCTGCCGTGGTGATTTCGAGGTTGTCGACGACATCTCCCGCACCGCCCGCAAGCGTGAGCGAACCCTTGGTCTGCGTGAGCGTTGCGTTTGCGGCGGAAAGTTCGCCTTTAATCGTCGTGTCGCCGGACGCAATCGTCAGCGATGCCGGATTTTCTTCCGTTCCCTCGAGGGAAAGCGTCGAATTCTCCACGTCCGTCCAAGTTTTCGCGGTCGCCGTAACGGAGCCTTCCAGCGTGAAATCGCCGCTGTTGCTGACGCCGCCGTTGAATGCGGCGTTCCCGCCGTCAACGGTGAAATCATTGTCCGCGCCCACGGTCAGAGCGCCGTCGAGCGTCAGCGTTCCCGCGTTGGTCACGGTCAGCTCGTCCTGCGTCGGCGTCCACGCGTTCACGATGTGAAGCGAATCGTCGGTATTGATTTCGATTTCGGAAGCGATCCCCGCGAGAGACGTTCCCGCGTCGGTAATTTTCACCTGCGTGGTTTCGCCCTCTTCGTTGGAACCGATGACGAGCTTGTGCGCCGTCATGTTCGCATCGACTTCGGTTTCGTCGGTCGTTACGCCGTCGAGCGTAATCGTGCCGTCCTCCGTGTCCGCCTTGATGTTGAGCGTCGTGTCGAGCTTTTGCGTCTGCGCCGCGAGATCAATCGAAACGTTCTCGCCCTGAATCGTTCCCTTTGCGGAAGCCGGAGTCGAAGCGCCGTCCGTAATTGCGCCTTCGATGCGGAGATCGCCCTCGTTTTTGAAGGTGCCGTTGTCGAGCGCAACGTTTTTCAGCGCGGCCTTCGCGCCTTCGTCGCCGGTGAAGTTTTCGTTGACCCAAAGCGTCGAGCCGCCGGAAACGGTCACGTTTTCGAGGTAATTGACGTCCGCGTCGCGGGCATCGACGGTCTTGGACGCGCCGTTCGCGACGATGTTTTTCGCGTTAATTTGGGAATCGCCCGCGAACGAAGCGGCGTCGTTGAAGGTGATCGTTCCCGTGGCGCCGTCGAGCTCGCCGGATTCTTCGTCATAAGTCGCGCCGGCGGTAAGCGTCAGCGCCTGATGATCGTCGGTCAGCGTGCTCTTGAACGTGATGGAAGAATTTTCGGCGAGCGTTTCGATCGTTCCCTTGGAAGAGGCGGCGAGATCCTGCGCAAACGCGATATCGCCTTCGCGCACGGTCAGCGCACCGTCCGACAGCGAAAGCTTGCCGGCAAATTCGCCGTTGTCGTGATCGATTTTCTCCACGCTCAGATCGGAATCCTGAATCGTGAGTTTCGAATTGGCGCCGGTAATCTTGAACGCGCCGACTTCGAGATCCGACTTGCGATCCGATTCGCCGGCGACCGTGAGTTCGCCGAGACCGTTCGCATCGCCGACGGCGACCGAGAGGTGCGTCCAATCGCGCGCGGTGCCTTCTTCTTCGCCGGAAATGCCGGAAAGCGTCAGCTTGCTGTGCGCGTTCCCGTCCGTCGCGGCGCTTGCGTCTGCGACGACGAGGCTGTCCACGTCGGTAAGATCCGCGCCGTTCCCGCCGATGGTGACCTCGACGTCCGGCTCCGTGTCCGGCGCGAGATCCGTGATGCGGAGTTCGCTTGCCGTAAAGTCAACTTCGTCGAGGATGTCGTCGTTGCTTGCGGTGATGTAAATTTTGCTCTTGATGCCGTCTTCATCGGAAGCGGTGAGAGCGCCGTTCCCGCTGAGCGAGGCAACGTAGATGCCGACGCCGGCTGCGTCCTTGCCCGTGGCGATGAGTTCGCCGCCGTCGGCGAGTTCGACGTTCACGCCGCCGTTGGTCGCGTCGCCGACGGTTTCCGCCGTCAGCGTGGAATGAATGGCGTCTCCGTGCACGTCTTTTCCGCTCCCGTCCACCTTGACGGTTCCCGTGGCGGTTGCGGCGGCGTTTTGAATCGTCGTCGCCGTTGCCGTGGTCACGTAGGTGTTTTCGCCGAGCGGATTTTTCCCGCCGACGATGAGTTTGCCGTCATCGGCAAGCTCGACAGCCGTCAGAACGTGCGGCACGACGGTCGGCGTGTCCGAAAGCTCCGTGTTGTTCCCGTAAAGACCGAACGTCGCGTCCTTGCCGACGGAAACTTTCTCGAGCGTTTCGCCCTTGTTCACGTATCCGTTGATGATCTGGACGTTGGCTCCGTCCTTGACGTCGATTTCCTTGCCGTCGAGCGCAAATCCCGCCTGCACGTCGATTTCCACAAAGGGATCGTCGTGGTGGAATTCGATTTTGCCGGTAGCGTTGACGCTTGCGACCGGGAGAATGATGTTCCCGGCTTCGTCCTCGGCGCCCACGACCTGCCCGAACTTAATGTCTTTTCCGTCGTCGGCGGTGTTTTCCGTTTTCAACGAAACGCCGTTGTTGCCCAGCACGAGCTTCGCATTCGTGAAATCAATGTCGCCCTCGGTGGACGTGACGGACGAGAAATTGCCGAGCTCGAGCGTTCCCGTCGCCGTGATGTCGTCTTTCGCGTTCAGCGCGGCATTGGCGCCGAACTTGGCGGAATCGTTCTCGGCATCGTTGCCGATTGTCATCGTCGTTCCCGCCGTCAGCTTGGCGCGGTCGCCGGCTTCCGTCGTTCCCGTGACGGTGAGGCTGCCTTTTGTGGCGTTCAGCTCAAGATCGTCGCCCGCGGTGAGGCTGTCCTTGATGCTGATGTCGCCGTCCGAGGAAACCACGGACGCATCGTCGCCGAACGTCGTCATTCCCGTGATCGTAATATCGTTTTTCGCCGACAGATCGGCGTTATCGCCGGCTTCCATCGTTCCCGTGACGGTGAGGCTGCCTTCCGAAGACTCCACGGACGCGTTGTTGCCGAACGTTGCCGTTCCCGTGATCGTGACGCCGGTTTTCGCGCTGAGGGAAACATCGTTGCTTTCCTCGGCGTCGAGCGTGCCGTTGAGCGCGAACGCGTTGTCCGTCGTAATCGAGGAATTGTTGCCCATCGTCAGCGTGCCGTTGGCGGTTGCGTCGCCGATCGTGATGTTGCTGCCGTTGTGCGTCCAGCTTGTCGCGCTGTCGTCGGAATCACCGGCGAGCGAAACTTTCTTCAATTTATCGAGCGCGGCAGCGGCGACGGTGTTGAGCGTTGCGTCGGAGCCGAGCTCGACTTCCTGCAAGGATT
>CAVFCB010000046.1:0-13220 GCA_963620895.1 Bacteroidaceae bacterium
GCGATTTATTCTGCGGGAACGGTGAACATCGCCGGCGATTTTTCCGCAGAGCAGAACACGGCGACGGCGAAGAACACGGCGCAGGGCGGCGCGATTTTCATTGAAAACTCAAGCTTTACGCAGAGCGCGGGAACGGCAACGTTTTCCTACAACGAAGCGACGGCGGAGAGCGGCGGCACGGCGCAGGGCGGCGCGATTTACCTGCGCGGCGGGAACGCAACGTTCGCAGGCGCAACGTTTTCCAAGAATTACGCGACCGCGAGCGACGGCACGGCGCAGGGCGGCGCGATTTACATCGATGTTTCGACAAGCGCGGGCGCAACGCTCACGCTGAGCGGGAACACGAAGATTTCCGGGAACACGGCAAACGACGTCGCCGACGGCATCTACGTCGGCACGGGAACGGCGACCGCGGCAAAAAGCACCGCGACGGTAATTTTTGAGCAGAACGCGACGTTGGTTCGCGACGACGACGGGAACGTTTCGAACCGCGAAGACGTTGAAACCGCGACGATTTCCGATTCGATTACGGCGGCGGCGGGAACGACGCTCGTGCTGAAAAAAACGGGATCGGGCGATTTGTCGCTCGGCGACATCGTTGCGAACGGCAACGCGAAAATTTCCCTCGAAATCGCAGACGGCGAAGCTTCGACGACAACGCTTGCGGGAAATGTTTCCGCGCTCAATTCGCTTTCCGTCGGCGCGGGCACAACGCTCGAAATTTCGTCGAGCTCGAACTTCGGCGGCTACGCTTCGGCGACGCTCGCGGGAACGGTAAATGTTGCGAGCGGCGCGGAATTTGCGTTTGCAAACGGTTCGGCGACAACGCTCACGGGAACGCTCGCATTTTCGGACGGCGCAAAGGCGACGATTTCCGGCGCGGCGACGATTTCCGGCGCGGGAACGTTTTCCGTCGCCGGCGCGACGACGTTCACGTTTTCTTCCGCCGGCGAAGGCGAAAGTGCGGTCGCCGGTTCGCTTTCCGCGGCAAATCTCAGTCTCGGCGCGGGAACGCTCACGCTTGACGGCGCGGGAACGCTCAACGTTTCGGACACGCTCACGTTCACGGGCAACGCGGAGATCGCGCTCGGCGCCGATGCGACGATCGGGCTCGTGAAAGTCAAATGCGCGACCGACGGCACCGCGCTGAACATTTCCGGCACGGGAACGCTCACGATTTACAGCGAGGCGACGAGCCAAAATATTACGCTCGAAGATTTCAAGGACGACGCGGGAACGGCGCTTTCGGGCAAACTTGCGATTGCGGATTCGGTGAAAATCGCAAAAGGCTTTTCCGTCGGTTCCGGCATGACGCTGTCGGTCAATCCCGGCTCGGACAAATGGACGTCGGGTTCGCGCAACATTTTGCTCAAAGGCGGAACATTGCTTGCGCCGGGAACGAGCGAAGCGGCGCCGCTCGCGCTGGAATCTTTGAGCGTTTCGGGAACGTCCGTGCTCGGCGCGGCGGGCGAAAATCAGGTTTTCAAAATGGTCGCGAAATCGAGCGCGAGCGACGGCGGGGATTCCACGGCGGACGCCGGAACGACGGAGCCGAATTCGGTTTCCGTTTCGGGAACGCTCGACGTTACGGAGACGACCGTGCTCGCGGGCAACGTGGCGTTCGGCACCGGCGGAAAACTCGGCGGCGCGGGAACGCTCGTCGGCAATATCGTTTCCGGCACGGGAACGGTTTCGATCGCGAAAGTGGACGGGAATGTAACCGTGGAGCGCGGTCGCGGCATAACGTTTGACGGCACGGTCGCGGTGACGGGCGACGTAACCGTGGGCGAATCCGTGAACACGCTCGCCGCGTTCGCATCGGGCGCGAATCTTTCCGTCGGCGGAACGTTTTCCAACGGCGGAAAAACGACGGCTTCGTCGGGCGCGACGTTCACGGGAACGTTCGTGAACGCGGGAACGCTCGCCGTCGGCGAAAACGCAACATTCGTTTTCGGAAGCGGTTCTTCGTTTACGAACGCGACGACGGGAACGCTCGACATTTCCGCCGCGAACAGCGCGGTCGATTTTTCGAACGCGAGCGTAGTGATTAACGGCGGGCGCGTGCTCATCGACGCGACGAAATTGCAGAAGGGCAGCGCGCTCGGAATTGTCGGCATCGAGGACAAATCGCTTTTCGAAAAATTGAGCATCGAGGACGTGAACGATTATTCCGTTGCCTCGCGTTTTGTTTGGGACTCGGACACGGGAACGCTGATTTTCCGCGGGCTGAACGGCGAAGCGTTTCGCGGAACGATTTACGGCGATTGGTTGCGCGAAAGCGTGAACCGCACGCACGAGCTTTTGCGCACCGCGCAGTTGCGCGCGGGAACGCGTATGCTCACGCCGCGCGTTTACGGCGAAAACAAACTGCATTCGCCTTACATGCGCGGTTATCTCGAAAAACAGGCGCAGCGCGGCGGCGAAGTTTCCGCCGAAGCCGAAGCGCAACGCAAGCACAACGCGGAGCTTGCGCAAAAGCTCAATTCGCGACTCTTCAACGCGTGGGCGCAGGGCGATTTTTCTTTCCGCGAACAGCGGGAACGGCACGGCGCCGTCGCTTACGATTCGAACATCGCGCAGGTGCTCGCCGGAGTTTCCGTTCCCGTCGGCGCGTGGGAATTCGGACTCGTCGCCGCTTCGGGAACGGAAAAATACAAAACGAAAAACGCGGCAACGCATCAGAAAATTGAAACGACGCCGTTCGCGCTTTCCGGCTACGCCATCGCGAAAGGCGAAGTTTTCGACGGTTCGTTCGGAATCGTCGGCGCCTACGCTTCGTCGAAATCCGAACGCGGAGGCTACTCCGGAGATTTCAACACGTGGCGACTCGGCGCGAACACGGAATTCGGAGCAACGTTGCGCGCGAACAGCAGTTTCGCGCTTCGCGTCTTCGCAGGGATTTCCGCCGCGTATTCCGACATCGGCGCCTTCGACGAATCGGGCGCGGGCGAAAATGCGCTTTCGTTCAAGTCCGACAGCGCCGTCGGGTTGCGTTCCGACCTCGGAATTTCCGCCGCGTATTTGGTGACGGATACGTTGCAGTTCTCGGTGCGCGCGGCGTGGCTGGCGGATTTCGGGAACAGCACGTATTCGCTCGACGCGCGCATGCCGGGAACGGACACGGACTACGTCGTCGAATCCCGCAAGAACGAAACATCCGCGCTCGAAGCGGGCGCGTACATGCATTGGACGTTTGCGGACAGCATGGAATTTTTCGGCGGCTACACGGGAACGATTCGCGCGGGCGAGCGCACGCACGCGCTTTCTCTCGGCGTGAATTATTTCTTCTGAGCGTTCCCGCCGACGGCTCGCGCGAGTTCCCGAAACGCGAAAAAATTTGACCTTCCGGAACTTCTTTCTTATTCCAAATTCCGTTTTCATTTTGAACGACCTCAAAAAAATAGTTTTCTTCGGCTCGGATCCTATCGGGCTTCCCGTTCTCGAAACGCTGATCAGCGCTCCGTTGCGTGCGCTCGTCCGCATCGAAGCGATTTACAGCCAACCGGATCGCCCGTCCGGGCGCGGGCAGAAGATTCAGCCCAACGCCATCGTTCAGTGGGCGCGGAGTTTCAATATTCCCGTTTTTCAGCCGGAAAAACTCGGCGCGGAAGACGTTGTGCGCCTGCGCGAAATCGGGTGCGACGTCGGGTTGGTCATGGCGTACGGACACATTTTGAAGCAGGAAATGTTGGATGCGCCGCGCATCGGATTTTTCAATTATCACGCGTCGCTGTTGCCGCGTTTTCGCGGTCCCGCGCCGATTGAAGCGGCGATCGCGAGCGGCGATTCGGGAACGGGCGTCACGTTGCAACGCATCGTTCCCGCGTTGGACGAGGGCGACGTCGTCGGCAGCGCCGTCATTCCCTTGGACGAAGATTCGACGCGCGCATCGCTGCGGGAACGCATTTCCGAGGCGTGCACGTTTATCACGGTGGACACGCTCCCGCGCATCATTCGCGGGGACGCCGAGTGCATTCCGCAACCGGAAAAACACGCGTCCTACACGCGAAAAATTTCCCGCGCGGATTCGGCGATAGATTTTTCCGCGCCTGCGCGGATGATTGCGGCGCGGACGCGGGCGCTTTCTCCGTGGCCGGGTTGCACGTTCCCGTTTAACGGGCTTGAAATCAAGCTCGGGCACGTGGAAGCGGTTTCCGCGCCGGAGCTTCCCGCCGCCGCGCCGGGCACGGTGATGGCGTGGATGAAGGGCGAACTGCTCGTCGCCGCAGGAAAAGATTTTCTGCGCATCCATTCGTTGCAGCGACCGGGCGGGCGCATGCTTCCCGCGCGCGATTTTCTCGCCGGGCTGAAAATTCCCGCGGGAACGGTGCTCGAAAGCCGCGAAATGCTTCCGCTTGCGAAAAAAACGCCGTGGAAAAAAAGCGAGTTGCCCGTCGTTCCCGCAAAAACGAATTGATGTCCAAGCCTCCGCCGAAAAAATATCTTCCGCGCGGCGTTTCGATTCTTTTCGAGGACGCGGATCTCGTCGTCATCGACAAGCCGGCGGGGCTGCTCAGCGTTCCCGCGCGCTACGAGCCGGAGCGCAACGCGCTCGCGCTCATGACGAATTTTTTCCGCAAGGGCAATCCGCGTTCCCGCAAGGAGCTTTTCGCCGTGAACCGACTCGATCGCGAAACTTCGGGAATTCTCGTTTTCGCAAAAACTTTCGCGTTTCGCGAACGCATGCACGAAGATTGGGAAAGCGTCGAAAAAATTTATCTCGCCGTCGCTTCCGGCGAGGTGGAACACGACGCGGGAACGATCGAATCATTTCTCGTCGAAGACGAAAATTACCGCGTGCGCAGTCTCGCGCCCGGCGAGCCGCGCGACGGACGCGAACGCTTCGCCGCAACGCGCTACACGGTGCTGAAGCGTTTGCCGAGGCAAACCGTGCTTCGCGTCGAACTGCTCACCGGACGAAAAAATCAGATTCGCGTGCATTTTGCCGAAGCGGGGCATCCGTTGCTCGGCGACCGAATGTACGGGCGCGGGAACGCGCCGCGGCTCGCGCTTCACGCGTGGAAAATGACGTTCACGCACCCGCGCACGCGGGAACGCATCGAAATCGTCTGCCCGCCGCCGGAATTTTTTTCGAAATTCGGCGTGTAGGCGTTCCCGTTCCCGGATTCCGTTCGCGCGCAAAATGCTCTCATTCCGCGCTTGCGTGTCGAGGGGCGCACGCGTTTAATGAGCGCTCTTTTATTTATCTATGGGCAGTATTCTTATTTACGGTGCGTTGACGGTTCTCGCGTTTGTTTGCGTGTTGGTCGTCCTTTTCGTTCTGATGCAAAAGCCGAGCGCAAATGCCGGCATGGGTTCCGCGCTCGGCGGCGCGACGGCGGAAAGCGTGTTCGGCGGCGAGGCCGCAGGCGTGCTTTCGAAAGCGACGGTGATTTTCATTTCCGCCTTTTTCATCCTGTGCGCCGTGCTTTATCTCGCGTTTTTGGGCGCCCGCGACAAGGGCGAAGGCGAGGGGCTGAAGCTTGAAGAAGCGGCGGTTGCCGCGCAGCCCGTTCCCGCGGCGGAAGAACCGTCGGCGGCGATCGTTCCCGCGGAGGAAAGCGTTCCCGCAGAAAACACACCCGCGCAGTAAGCGAAACATTTTTATTTTTCAAAGCTCATGAGCTGGGAAAATTTTAAGAAAAACTACATTGAATTCTCCGCGCTGAATTTCGCGATCGATTTGAGCCGTGTCGGGTTCCCGCAGGGCTACATCGAAAATTCCGCGCCGATGCTTGCCAAGGCGTTTGACGCGATGGCGGAGCTCGAAAAAGGCGCCATCGCCAACCCGGACGAAAATCGCATGGTCGGGCACTACTGGTTGCGTGCTCCGCAACTCGCGCCGACCGCCGAAATTTCTTCCGAAATCGCGGAAACGACTTCGCGCATCGAAGCGTTCGCGAAAAAAATTCACGCGGGCGAAATCCGCGGGAACGCCGGCGCTTTCAAAAATCTGCTTTGCATCGGCATCGGCGGGAGCGCGCTCGGCCCGCAGTTCGTCGCCTCCGCGCTCGGAATGCCGGGACGCGACAAGATGAAAGTGTATTTTCTCGACAACACGGACGCGGACGGCTTCGACACGGTTTTTGCGGAGCTTGACGGGCATCTCGGCGAGACGCTTTGCATCGTCACCTCGAAGTCCGGCAGCACGCCGGAGCCGCGCAACGCGATGCTCGAAACCGAAGCGCGCTACAAGGCGGCGGGACTCGATTTTGCGAAGCACACCGTTGCCGTGACGGGCGCGGGATCGCAACTCGATCGCACGGCGGAAGCGCAGGGCTTTATCGCGCGTTTCCCGATGTGGGATTGGGTCGGCGGGCGCACGAGCGAAATGGCGGCGGTCGGCTTGCTTCCCGCCGCGTTGCAGGGACTCGACATCCGCGAAATGCTCGCGGGAGCGGCGGCGATGGACGTGCAGACGCGTTCCCGCGAAGCTCGCGAGAATCCTTCCGCGTTGCTCGCGCTCGCGTGGTATTTTCTCACCGACGGCAAGGGCGCAAAAGATATGGTGATTTTGCCGTATAAGGATCGCCTGTTGCTTTTCGCGCGCTATCTTCAGCAGCTCATCATGGAATCGCTCGGCAAGGAAAAAGACCTCGCCGGGAACGTCGTCAATCAGGGCATTTCCGTTTACGGGAACAAGGGTTCGACCGACCAGCACGCTTACATTCAGCAGTTGCGCGAGGGCGTGCCGAACTTTTTCGCGACTTTCATCGAAGTGCTCCGCGATCGCGCGGGAACGAGCATCGAAGTCGATCCGGGCGTGCACGCAGGAGATTATCTCGAAGGCTTCCTGCTCGGCACACGCGAGGCTTTGACGGAAAAAGGGCGCGCTTCGGTGACGCTTACCGTCGAGGACGTGACGCCGCGCAGCGTCGGCGCACTCATCGCGTTGTTCGAGCGCGCAGTCGGTTTTTACGCGACATTTGTCGGAATCAACGCCTACCACCAACCCGGTGTCGAAGCCGGGAAAAAGGCAGCCGCAGGCATTTTGAAGCTGCAGACCCGCATCGCGGAATTTTTGAAGGCGCACGCGTCGGAAAAATTTACGGCGGAAGCGCTTGCGAAGAATTTAGAGCTTGAAAACCGCACGGAACTGGTATTTAAAATTTGCCAACATTTGGCGGCGAGCCCCTCCGGGAATGTTTGTCGTCGGATTGAAACCCCGTTCTGCCAGACCACTTTCAATTACAAAAATTAACCCCGCTTACGATGAACAAAAAAGTTTCTCTCGTCCTGCGTATTGTCGCCGTGCTCGCCGCCGGCGCCGCCATCGCCCTCTTTTTCCAGATTAAGGGCGAAATGGAAAATGCCTACATCAAGACTAAGCCGCTCGACACGGTGCTCGGCGTGAAGACCGCCACGTTGCGGGAACGCGTCGATAAGACCAACAAGGTCGCGGACGAAGTTTTCGAGCTCCGCGAAACCAAGGAGCGCAACGAAAAGACAATCGCGACGCAGAAAAACACGATCGCCGCCAAGAATGACGAAATCGAAGGGCTGAAATCCGAGCTCGACACGAAGACGGAAGAGGCGAATCAGCTTACGCGCGACAAGGAACAGCTCAACAGCGAAGTCAGCGACCTCAACAGCAAGGTCAGCGATCTCGAAGGTCAGCTCCGCTCCGAAAAGGAACGCGTTGCCCAGCTCACCGAAGAAAAGAGCACCATGTATTCCAAGGAAGAATACGATCAGAAGCTCGCCGAAATCGAAGAGCTTCAGAAAACGAAAATTTCCGCCGGCCATCGCTATTCCCGCTTCCGCACGTGGGTCGTGCAACGCGGCGAATCCGTGCCGTCCGAGTTCCCGGTTGACCTTTATGCCGAAGCGAAGGGCGGCGTCGTCATCGAATTTGAACCCGACTACGTCCTTTCCAAGGTCGTGCTTCTCGACCACGCTCGCGGGCAACTCGTTGTCGGCGTCGGCGACGAAAATTCGCTGATTCGCGCGGGCGAACAGGTCGTTCTCGAAGTGGACGGCGTTCGCGTCGGCGAAGCTCGCATTTCGGACACCCGCACGGGCAAGGCAACGCTTGCGCTCGTTCCCGGCGTGCAGCTCAATCAACTTGCGGAAGGCACCTACGTGAAGGTGATTCCGATTCTCTCCGCTAAGAAGTAAGAGGAGAAATACGAAGCGAATGCGTTTTGTCGCAGCAGTCCTCGTCGCCCTCGCCGCGCTTATGTTCGCGTCCTGCGTGGAGACGACGCGCCCGACGGATTCCGGGATTTCCGGAACCGGCGGACCTAAGGACTGGGAAACGGGAATGCCCGGAATGGGCTCCGTTGTGCCGGAAAACCGCTAAGCGCTTTTTACGGAAAGCCGTTTCTCGTCGGGAGACTGATGAGAAACGGCTTTTTTTTCTGAAAGCGCGAGCGGGCGTTCCCGCGAATTTGATTTTTTTCAGTTTCAAGGACAAGTTCTCATGAATAAAACAAAATTCATCAAAGCCCTCATCGCGATTGCACTCGCTGTCGGCTGTTTGTTTCTGCCGTATGAATCGCTCGGGCTGGTCGGCGCGCACGCCGTCAACGCCATTGAAATCCGCGTCATCGCGATTTTCGTTCTTGCGGCGTTGTTTTGGATTCTCGAGCCGTTCCCGATTTGGACGACGTCGATGCTCGTCATCGTGCTGATGTTGCTTACGGTATCGGACAAGGCGCTGATGTTCAGCGCGGGCGGGGACACGCTGTTTTCGTTCCAGATCGATCCCGCGACGGGCGAAAAATTTACGAATCTCGTGAACAGCAAGGGCATTATGGCGACGTTCGCCGATCCGATCATCATGCTCTTCCTCGGCGGCTTCTTCCTCGCCGCCGCGGCGACGAAATACAAGCTCGACATGAACCTCGCGCGCTTTCTGCTGAAACCTTTCGGCACGAACCCGAAGTTCGTTTTGCTCGGGCTGATGGCGATTACGGCGTTGTTCTCGATGTTTATGTCGAACACGGCGACGGCGGCGATGATGCTCGCAATTCTCGCGCCGGTGCTTTCTCTTTTTGACGAAAACGACCGCGGGCGCGCGGCATTTGCGCTTGCGATCCCGATCGCCGCAAACGTCGGCGGCATGGGCACGCCGATCGGAACGCCGCCGAACGCGATTGCGCTCAAAGCTCTCGGCGACATGGGCGCGACGGTTTCGTTCGGCAAATGGATGGCGTTCGGCGTTCCCTACGTGATTATTCTCACGTTGATTTCGTGGGCGCTGTTGCTGTGGTTTTTCCCGATTTCCAAGAAAAAGATGGAGCTCAACGTCGGCGGCGAATTTCTGAAAACGCCGAAGGCGATCATCGTGTATGTCACGTTCGGCGTGACGGTGCTGCTGTGGGTGCTCGGCAAGGATATCGTCGGCATCGATTCGAATATCGTCGCGATGATTCCGATGGGCGTTTTCGCGCTGACGCAGGTCATCACGAAAAAAGATTTGAACGACATGAGCTGGGACGTGCTCTGGTTGGTTGCGGGCGGTTTTGCGCTCGGGCTCGGATTGCAGAAAACGGGCTTGGCGGATCACCTGATCGGGGCGATCCCGTTCGCCGCGTGGCCGCCGCTCGGTCTGATGGTCGGCGCGGGAATCATCTGTCTTTTCATGGCGAACTTTATGTCGCACACGGCGACGGCGTCGTTGCTCGTTCCGATTATCGCGGTGGTCGGCGTGAACGTCGGCGGCTCGCTGGATTCTCTCGGCGGAGTTGTTGCGTTGCTCGTTTCCGTGGCGTTCGCGTCGTCGCTCGGCATGTCGCTCCCGATTTCCACTCCGCCGAATGCGTTGGCGCATGCGACGGGGCTCGTGGACACGAAAGGCATGGCGAAGACGGGCGTTCTCATCGGCTTGCTCGGCATGGCGTTAGCTTACGGCATGATGATATTGCTCGCCGCGCTCGGCGTGTTTGCGCCGATTAAGGCGGAAGGCACGGTGCGCGAAGTTGCGCCGGAAAAGGTTTCGATGTTCGCGCCGGAGACGGTCGAAATCGAGGCCGGCAAGGCTCACGCCGTTCCCGCGCCCGATGTGGACGTGTTTGCTCCCGGCTCCGTCGAAAAAGTCGAATCCGCACCGGACTCGACGCGGAAATAAATTTTTTCGATGGTCAAGAGCGCGGAATTTCATAAAAAACTCTCTCGGATCAACGCGGATTATTTTGCGTATCCGGAGCGGATTTTCGCGCTCAAAAAAGGCGAGACGCTCGCTCACGAAGGCGAGCCTTCCCGCCGGCTGTATCTGTTGTTGAGCGGGCAGGTCATCGCGTATCGTTCCCGCCGCGACGAGCACGGCGAAAAAATCCCGGATTCGTTTTACGAAGTGTTTCGCGCCGGCCCCAGCTCCTACATCGGCGTGCAGAGCTTTTTTTCTCGGCTTTATCGCAGTTCCTGCGAAATTGTCGCGGAGACGGACATCGAAGTTTCTTTCATCGACGATACCGTGCAGGTCGTCGAGCCGGAAAAATACGGTTCGTTGGTGGAGCAGTTTGTGCCGACGATGGTGCACGAGCTTGCGTTGCGCAATTCGCGCGTGTTTGAGCACGCGGCGGGAAAAGAAGCGGCGTTGCACCGAATGCATCGCGCCGAAATGTCCGCAACGCTCGGACAACTCGCCGCCGGGCTTGCGCACGAGCTGAACAACGCCGTCGGCGTGCTCGCGCGAAAAACGGATTTCGTTTCGGAATTTCTCGATGAGGATTTGCGTTCCCGCAAAAACGGCGAGGCGGAGCTTTTTCGGCTCGGGCGCGACGATCAGACGGTTTGTTCCGGCGAAGAGCTGCGTTCCCGCGCACGCGAATACGAGCGCCGTTTCGGAATTTCGCAGTCTTCCGCCCGCGTGCTCGCCCACATCGCGCCCGATGCGGAGTCCGCCGCGAAACTCGACAAAAAAATGCTCGCGAACATCGACGAGCTCGTCCGCTTTTGGGAACTCGGACGCGATCTTCGCGACATGCGGCTTGCCGCAAAACACGCTGCCGGCATCGTGCGCTCGGTAAAAATTCTCGGCGGCGGGAACATTCGCCGCGAGGCGGGAACGTCCGTCGTCGAATCCGTTTCCGAAGCGCTCGCGTTGCTCAAACCGCAACTGCGCGGAAAAAATCTCGTCACGAATCTCGGCGACATCGGCGCGTTCCCGACGATTTACGGCGACATGACCGAGCTCGTGCAGCTTTGGGTCAACGTCATCAAAAATGCGTGCGACGCGATGAATCTCGCGGGAACGGAAAATCCGACCGTGCGCATCGCGCTTTCCCGCACGGACGAGGACGTTTCCGTCGCCATCACGGACAACGGACCCGGCGTTCCCGAATCGCTCCGCGAAAAAATTTTTCAGCCGAATTTTTCAACGAAGAAAAGCGGCCTTTCGTTCGGGCTCGGACTCGGACTCGCCATCGTGCGGCGCATCGTCGATGATTACGGCGGGAACATTGCGCTCGACAGCGTTCCCGGCGCCACCACTTTCAAACTCACATTACCCATCAGCAAACCCGAATAAATCAAGGAGAACAAATCATGGAAAAAATTACCGTTCTTTGCGTGGACGATCAGGCGGAAGTGCTCGACGCCGTCGTGCGCGACTTGCGTCCGTTGCAGAAATTTTTCCGCATCGAAGAAGCGGGCAGCGCCGAAGAGGCGAAAAAAATTCTCGAAGAAGCGCATCGCGCGGGCGATTTCGTCGGGCTCGTCATTTCCGATCACGTCATGCCGGGAACGACCGGCGTCGAATTGCTCGGTTCGATTTTCCGCGATGAACGTTTCGCGGGAACGCGAAAAATTCTGCTCACGGGGCAGGCGAATCACTCGGACACGATTCAGGCGATCAACGAAGCGCGCATCGACAATTATTTCGAAAAACCGTGGAAGCCCGAGGCGTTGCTCGCCGCCGCGAAAAAACTGCTTACGCAGTTCATTTTGAAAAAAGGAATCGAATACAAGGATTTCCTGCCCGCGCTCGATCAGGCGACGTTGCTCGAAAATCTTCGCGGCGGGAACGCGCATTGACGCGCCGCGTGCGCGCCCGGCGAACGCTTTCGAAATTTTTTCAAAGTCTCGCCGTGCGCTGACGCAGAAGGTGGTCGGCGAGAACGAGCGCCGCCATCGCTTCCACAATCGGGACGGCGCGCGGGAGCACGCAAGGATCGTGGCGCCCGTGCCCGACGACTTCGCAGGGCTCGCCCGCGGCGTTGACGCTGCGTTGCGTTGTCGCGATCGTCGGCGTCGGCTTGAACGCGACGCGGAAATTGATTTCTTCGCCGTTGGAGATTCCGCCCTGAACGCCGCCGGAGCGATTTGTCGCGGTGCGAATTTCGCCGTTGCGCACTTCGAACGCGTCGTTGTGTTGCGAACCCGTCATTCGCGTTCCCGCAAATCCGCTTCCGATTTCGAAACCCTTGGTCGCGGGAATGCACAGCATCGCTTTGGCGAGATCCGCTTCGAGTCGGTCGAACACCGGTTCGCCGAGCCCGGCGGGAACGCCGCGAATGCGGCAACGAATCGTTCCGCCGACGGAATCGCCGTTCGCGCGCGCGGCTTTGATGCGTTCCGCCATGCGCGCGGCGACCTCGGCATTCGGGCAACGCACGGGAGTATTTTCGATTTTTTCCTGCGGGAAAAATTCTTCGCTCGGAGGCATTTCGATTTCGGCGACGCTTTCGACGAAACAGGAAAATGCGAGCGCGGGGCAGAGCGTCGCGAGAAGTTTTTTTGCAACGGCTCCCGCGGCAACGCGCCCGATTGTTTCGCGCGCGGAGGCGCGTCCGCCGCCTTCGGGATTGCGGAAACCGAATTTCGCGGTGTAAGTGAAATCCGCGTGCGAGGGACGGAAAAGATCGCGCAATTTGTCGTAGGCTTGCGGGCGTTGGTCGGTGTTGCGCACGAGCAGGGCGATGGGCGTTCCCGTGGTTTTTCCCTGATAAACGCCGGAGAGAATTTCGACGCGGTCGCCTTCGTTGCGCGGCGTGGAAAGGTCGCTTTGTCCGGGGCGGCGGCGGTCGAGCTCGCACTGAATTTCTTCCGCCGTGAGCGGGAGCATCGACGGGCATCCGTCAATGACGACGCCGATTCCCGCGCCGTGGCTTTCGCCGAATGTGGCGATCTGAAAAAGTTTTCCGAAAGTGCTGCCCATGATTCCCGCAATCAAACCGCAATCGCCTTTTTCCCGCAAACTTGAAATTCGCCGCACATCGCAGGAAATTTCCGCCGTTTCGATAATTTTCTCGCGGGAACGCGAGCAGAGGACTATC
>CAVFCB010000047.1:0-12947 GCA_963620895.1 Bacteroidaceae bacterium
CACAGATGGGACGCGGAAAGAACATTTGCGTTCATTTGCGTGAATTTGCGGACAAAAAAAACCGCACTTCACCAGTCAACCAGTTCTCCAGTCCTCCAGTCAACCGACCGTCCCGAGAATCGCGTCGGCATCGGGCGCGAGCGCGGCAAGGCGAATGCGGCGGAGCGTGTTGGCGGGATTTTCTTCTTCGGGAAATTCGCTCGCGGGAACGAGCACGCGCAAATAATTTTTCGTGTATCCGGGGAAAAAATCGCCCTGCGGATTTTCAAAAAGAATTTCTTCGTCGCGTCCGAGAAATCTGCGCATGAACTCGCGATGTTTCGCGGAAGAAAGCTCGCGCAACGCGACGGAGCGCCGCTGACGCACGGGAACGGGAACGCGGTCGGTGCGGCGCGCGGCGGGCGTTCCCGCGCGTTCCGAGTAAGTGAAAACGTGCGCGTAGGCGAAAGGATTTTCGCGAAACGTGCGGCAGGTTTCGTCAAACTCCTCATCGGTCTCGCCGGGAAATCCGACCATGATGTCGGTGCCGATGCAAACGTCGGGAACGCGCTTTTCGACTTCGCGAATGAACCGCAGATATTCGTCGAGCGAGTAGTGGCGACGCATGTCGCGGAGAATGCGTTCGCAACCGCTTTGCAGCGGCACGTGCAGAAACGGCATGAGCGGGTGCGCGGGATCGCACATGCGGTCAAAAATTCCGTCGGGAATCGTCTTCGGTTCGATGCTTCCGATGCGCACGCGCGCGATTCCGGGAACGGCGGCGACGGCGTCGATCACGGCGAGCAAATCGTTCCCGCCGTGCGAGTAAGTGCCGATGTTGACGCCCGTGAGCGTGAGCTCGCGCGCGCCGCGAGCGGCGAGATTTTTCGCTTCGGCGACGAGGTCGGAAAAATCGCGGGAACGCGCCCGCCCGCGCGCAAAAGGAATGATGCAGTAGCTGCACATGAAATCGCAACCGTCCTGCACCTTGAGATTGACGCGCTTCGTGACGGGAGCGCCGCAGACGGCGGGAACGGAAAAATCCGTCGAGGGAATTTTCCCGACGACGATGCGCGGCGCGGAAAGTTTTTCGCCGTCGCCGATGTAATCGAGCACGGAAAATTTTTCGCGATTGCCGACGATGAGATCCACGCCGGGAATCGCCGCAAGCGCCGCCGCGCCCGTCTGCGAATAACAACCGACGACGGCGCAAAACGCGCGCGGATTCGCTTTCACGAAACCGCGAATAATCTGTCGGCATTTCGCCTCGGCGAGCTTCGTCACCGTGCAGGAATTGATGATCGCGAGATCGGCGGGTTCGCCCCACGGCACGACATCGTAGCCGCGCGCTTCGAGGCGATCGCGCAGCGTTTCGGTTTCGTATTGATTGAGTCGGCAACCCAACGTGAAAAGGCTCGCGCGGCGGCGCAGGAAAAATCTCGGCTCGGGAACGGCGTCCATTTTTTTGTTTTCGGAAAAAAGTTTTTTTGAAATTGCGGAAAAAATTTTCAGCGTGCGGGAACGTCGCGCAAATCGCACGGAAGCAACGCGGCGGTGCTCATGCCGTGAATGATTTTTTTGTCGGGCGGACAAAACGTGCAGAGTGCGCCGCCGAGCACGGCGCGTTCCCGCGCGGGAACATCGGGCGCGGGAACGACGAAATAATACGGGCAAATCCGCACGCGCCCGGCGGCGGGAACGCGCGCGCCGGAAGCATCGAAAAGCGTGTGCGGCAAACGCGCGGGCTTGCGGAAACGTTGCATAACGAAGAGCGAATCGCGTTCCCGCGCGGAAGCGAGCGCGTGTTCAAGCGCCACTCTCCACTCCGCGTGCGAAGCGTCCGTGCCGACGGTGACGCTGCGCGCGCCCCACGCATCGGGCGAAAATCCGCTCGCTTTCAGCACGAGCTCGCGTTCCCGCATCGGAGCATCGGCAAGCTCGCGCCAATCGCGAATCGGACGCCCGTCGCGCGTCGGCGCAAGCAACACGGCGGACGCGGGAAGCCCGCTCTCCGGCGGCGGTTCGACGACCCACGATTCGGGAACGATTTTGCGAAGCAGCGCAAATTTTTCCTCGCCGAGCGTTTCGTTCCAAAACGGAAAAAGCGTCGGATGATGCAACAGCGCGAGCGAAAGTTTTTCTTCCTGAAACGGACGCATGGGCGGCGTGACGACGACGTTCCCGCGCTCCGCCGCGTCCATGAGCGCGTTCGAATCGCGCACGCATTCGAGATCGAAAAGTTCGAAAAATCGATACAGCACATCGATTTTTTTCCCGTCGAGAAAAACGCCGTCGGGCGAGATTTCAAGCGCGTCCGGGCGGCAAACAACGATGTCCGCGCCGCGGGAACGCAACTCGGCGGCGAGAAATTCGAACTCGGGGCGATAATCGCCGGCTTCGTCGGAAACGGCGATTGCGATTCGGCGGGAACGCGCGTTGTGCGTCGCGGCGTCGAGAAAAAGATCGGGCATTTTTTCGCCGCAGGCGTAAATTCGGGAAAGGAACGCGGTGAGTCCGATTCCGCCGGGAACGCTGTCCAGCTCGGTCAGCGCGAAACCGTCGGCGCAAATCAGAAGATCCGGGCGAAGCACGGGCGGAAGCGTTCCCGCGAGCGCGCGGGAACGTTGGTGCGCGACGAGGCGCGGCGGCTTCCCGCGGTCGAGCAGCTCCGCGACCCACGGCGCGCGCAAATCGCCGTTGCGGAGGATTTTTCGGTTGTCCGCGGAAGCGAGATAAAGTTTTTCGAGCGCGCGGTAAAATGCGAGCGCGGCATCGCCGATCGCCGGCAACGCTTCGAGAAGCTCCGGCGGGAACGCCCACGCGTCGGGCGAAAGCCGCCACGTCTTCCCGGCGAAAAGCGACTGTGCGGCGAGCGCGTCTTTGATTTCCGAAAAATCCATTTCGCAAAAGATAGTCTTTTCCCGTCGAAATTCAATTTTTCCTTGCCGCGCGTTCCCGCCGAACATTTCATTTTTCAAAGATGAATCCCCGCAAAGAAAACGCATCGAAATCTGACGCACCCGACTTTCCTCGGTTGCTCGCCGCGCACGGGCTGAGAAATACGCAGCAACGGCGTGCGATTTGGAGCGCCGCCTACGAAACGCCCGGACACTTTACCGCGGAGGAATTGCTGCTCGCCGCGCGGGAACGCGATCCCTCGGTTTCTCGCGCGACGGTTTACCGCGCCCTGCCCGCGCTCATCGCCAGCGGCGTGCTCACCGAGCTCAACGTCGGTCGCGATTTCAAATACTACGAAAGCACGCGGGACGCGGGAACGTTCAAGGGACACATCGTTTGCGACAACTGCGAAAAAATCATCGAGTTCGATGCGCCGTTCATGGAATGGTACGGTCGCGCCGTCGCAGAAAGAAACGGTCTGAAATTCATTTCCCAGCATTTGCAGATTACCGCGCATTGCACGAACTGCAACTGCGCCGGCAAGAAAAACCGGCGGGAACGCGAGTGCAAAGGCAGATAAAAAAACGTTTCCCCCGAAAAAACGGAGGAAACGTTCGGAACGTCCCGATTGCGAAAATTCGCGGTCGGGAATTTTATTTGCGGTCGATCCAACGCGACATCGACTTGACGGTCCAAGCTTCCTTGTTCCCGTCGATGAGCGTTTCGACGACATCGCCGATGCCCTTGCCGATAAGCGCCTGCGCCAACGGCGTTTTGTAGGAAAGAATGTTTTCTTCGGGATTCGAGTCCCACGCGCCGAGAATCGTGTACACCACCGCTTCGCCGCTCGCGGGAACGAGCTCGACGATGGAGCCGACGCCGACCTTGTCCGTCGGAGTATCGGAGAAATCCGTGACGTGCGCGCGCTCGAGCTCGGTTTCGAGCAAGCCTTTGCGGGCGAGCAACGTTTCCTGATCCTGACGCGCCATCTTGTATTCGGAATTTTCTTTGAGGTCGCCGTGTTCCTTTGCAATCGCGATTGCTTCTTTGTTCGCGGGAATCTGCACCTTGATGATGTCTTCGAGCTCGTTGCGGCGTTCCCGCATTGACCATTCGGAAACGATGAGCGCGTTCGAAACTTCCGTTTCGCCTTCTTCGGAAGCGCCGCCGAAGAGAATCGACTGAATGCGCGGATAAATTTTGATGAAGCGGGCGAAGAGCGATTTTTTCATCAGCGGTTCAAAACCCTGATTGAGCAAAAGCGCCTGCGCGAGGTCGCGCGCGATTTCTTCGTTCGCGTCTTCGAGCAAATCCGGGATCAGACCGTAATCGTCGCTGAGATCTTCCGCGAGCTGGATGCGGCGATTCGTCGTGGACATAACCGCTTCGCGATCGATCGCGTAAAGAATCGCGCTCAGCAGGCGATGCGTCATGAGCGGGCGAATGATTTTCTGATATTTGCGGGAATTGCGGTTTTTGATCACCCAGCACAACACGGGGCTGCGGAGCGTTTGCCCGTCGAGCCATTCCTGAAGTTTGCGGGTGAGCAACTTGTCTTCGCCGCGATCGACGAGGAACGACACGCACTCGCCGGTGAATTTTCCGGTGCTGTCTTCAAGAAGTTTCAGCGTAACGTTTTTCCATTCGCCGTTCTCCGCATACACGCGGGAAAGCAGGTCGAGCAAGCGTTTCAGGCACGCGGGCGTCTGCGGAATCTGCTGCGCGACTTCGTTCAGCTCGTTGGCGGAGCAGGAAAGAACGACGGATTTCGACGTCGGTTCGAGCGAATCCACGTCTTCCTTGAAGAAGCGGCAAAGGTCGTTGCGCACCCAAAGCCCGTAGAGGCATTCCGCTTTCGTGAGGCGTTTCGCCGCCTTGATCGCGTCCGTCAGCTCTTCGAAAATTTTGTGCAGGTCTTCGACGATTTCGGGATCGCTCGCCTTGTAGTGGTGAAGCGGTTGCGGCATCGACGGATCGGACTGCGGGAGCTCGTCGCCGGTTTTGACGGACGAGAACTGGAAAAGTTTTTCCGCGAGAAGAATTTTTTTCTTCGGGTTTTTGTTGCGATAATATTCTTCGAGAATTTCGCGTTCGGGGCTGACTTCGTCGTCCTTGTCGCGAAGCTCGAATTCGCCTTCTTTCTTCGCGGGAACGCCCACGGACGGATCTTTTTGGAGAAGCTTCTTCGTCGCCGTCCACCATTTTTTCATTTTGGCGGGACCGAGCAAACGATTGAGCACGAGCTCGATTTCCGTCGCCGTCATTTTGTGATCGGGCGAGGTCGAAAGAATTTCTTTCACGAGCTGAACGGGTTCGCTCTTGATGAGTTTTTCGATCGCGGCGGCGTCCGTGTATTTGCGAACGAGCAGGTGATTTTCCGGAAGAATTTCAAGCTTGCTCGCGCAAAAACCGGGATCCATGCGATGCCCGACCTTCCCGACTTCGGGGAAATCGACGAGGAGGCGCTCCGCGGGAGCGTCGTAGCCGGTAATTTTGCCCAATCCCCACGCGCGGTGCATGCAGTACGCGCCGGTTTTCATCGCCTCCAGCTTTTCGCGAACGGACGACAGTTCGGGATTCTTCAGAATCAAAGCGTCAATTTCTTCGGTGGTCATAAAATTGAGAAAGATTAAATCACGTTCGGGAACGGGAACGCAAGAGCGGAATGGGCGTTTGCCGAGAATTCGAAAATCGGGGGAAAGTCCTAAAAAAAGACGTTCCCGCGCACGGGAACGTCTTTTTTTGCCTTACTGTTGCGGGCGGGCGCCGGAATTTCCGGGACGCGGACCGCGATTGTGGCGATTTCGGCGATTGCCGCCGCGAAAACCGCCGTTCCCGCCGCCGCGATTGCCGTCCTTGCGGAATTCTCCGCCGTTTTTGCCGTCGCGGAATTTTTTCCCGTGACGATTGCGGTATTTGCCGCCGCGACGATGTTTGTCCTTCTTCTTTTTCTTATCCAAACCGAAAATCGAAAGAATTTTCGCTTTGAATTTCTGCCAGAAGGACGGATCCTTTTCCTGTTCCGGAATCGGAGCCGGCTCGATGATGAGTTTCGTGCGGTTCGAATTCGTGTTCGACTGCGGATGACGGCGCGACGGGTGGTCGCCGGATTCCGTCAGGCACCAACCTTGTGCGCTCGGCGCGGCGTCCGCGCGCGCGGCGATTTCCGCCGCCTTTTCGCGGCGTTCCCGCGCACGGCGGAATTCCTTGTCCTTGTCGTAGCCGTCCACGAATTTCCCGGACAACGTCTCCGTTGCTTCGCCGGGATTTTCGACGATTCCGACGCTTTGCGCCGGGTTTTTACCGTCGCGGGAACCGCGTCCGGAATTGCCGCGACGCAGACCGCGCCGCCCGTGTTTTTTGCCGTTCGCATTTTCGCCGACGTTCGCCGCCGCGGGAGCGGAGGCTTCGATCGGGCTGAGCGGAAGCACATCGCAAAGCGAGGCTTCGAGTTCGGATTCGACGAGACGTTCGTGTTTTTCCTCCGCGGGAGCGGAGATTTCGGGAGCGCCGGCGGTTTCCGGCGCGGGGGGAATGACGACGTTTTCCGCAGACTCCGGCTGCGGCGCATCGTCCTGATTCTGTATTTCAGACATTGCTGTAGGTATGTATTACTCTTTTTGTTGCATTGCGTCTTCGCTTGCCGTCGCCGAGAATGCGAATCGACGGGAATCGGCGTGAATGCGCGCGCTTTTCGGCGTTCCCGCAACGGGAACGCATCGGCTGTAAATGACGATTCGCCGCGTTCGGCAGTTCGAAGAACCGTGAAATTTTTCCGTATTCAAAAGAAATTTCCGGGAAATGAAAAGGGAAAAGATTTTGGAAAAATCGGAAACCGGGAACGAGAAATCAGAAAAACGTCCCGATTTCTCATTCCCGATTCCGAGATTTTGCCGTTCCCGGCAAAGCTCAGAATCTTGCGCGGAGACCGACGTTCGCGGAATGCGTCGTCGTTTCCGACAAGTCCGTTTCAAACGTGTAAGCCGCGCTGAGCGACCACGTTTCGTCGAGGCGGAAATCCACGCGCGGGCCGACCTGAATCGTGTTTTCGTCCATCAGATACGCCGTCGAAGTGAATTTCGTTCCCGCGGACGTTCCCGAGGCGAACGCGGCGTCGATATCCGCTTCCGTGTCGAGGAATTCGTGCGCGAACGAGGCTTCCAGACCGACGCGCAGGTTATCCGTCGCGCGCCAATTCAGCGCCGCGCCGACTTTCCCGCGCACCGACCAACGCTCGGTCTTTTCCACGTCGAGCGCCGTCGCGTTCCCGCCTTTTTCCGTGAACGATTTCGCTTGCGCGTAGCCGATATCGAGCCCGACAAACGGCGCAAAGTCCACGCCGCCGCCGAACGTCCAGCCGGCGCCGAAGAGGAATGACGCGTTCACGTCGTTCCCGTCCGTATCGCCGGTGACCGATTCGTTATTGTAGCCCGTGTTGCGTTTCGTTTCGAAACTCATGCCGCCGGCGCTCAGCCCGTAGCCGAAATACGCGTTCGCAAACTGCGACATTCCGTAAACGCCGAGGCGAGAGCCGTTGCCTTCGTGCTTGCCGGCGCCGTCGTGCAGACGCGCTTTCGCCCAATCGAGCCCGACGCTGATGCCGACGATCGTGTTGGAGGAAACCGCCGCGTCAAAGCCGCCGAACACGCCCGTGTGCGTCATGTCGTAGTTCGCCGACTTCGTGCCGTTGCCGTCGCCCTCGCGATCCGATCCGAACACGTTCACGAACGGCTTGAACCGCAGATTCGCGTCGCCCACGACTGCGCGTTCGTAGCGCCGCTGTTCGAGGCGTTCCCGCAGCAAATCGTTTTCAAGCGAAGCAAATCCGCTCTGCATTTCCAGCAACGCGCCGAACGACACCGGAGACAGCGCCACGAGTTTTTCCTCGCTCTTGCCGGAATCCTGAACGAATTTGTTGAGATCTTCGTTCTTCTTCACGACTTCGTAAAGTTCGCGCAATCCCTTCGGCGGATCTTTGTATTCCGCCGCGCTGTTGGAAAGCACGAGATTCCCGTTCACATCGCGGATAACGTTCCACGTTGTTCCCGCGCTGTCCTCAACGGTCAGCAAATCATCCAGCTCGCTCGCGGATTCTTGGCAGGCGCCGCCGAGAATCTTGACCACGGTCGATTCGAGCGAAACGGACACATTCGCCAAATCCAAGACGATTTCCGCCTTTTTGCTCTTATTCGAATCCGTATTCACGACGACGTTCCCGCCGACGCCGAGCAACGGCGTTCCCGCGGTGAGCGAAGCATCGGTCACGGTGATTTTCAGCTCGCCGTTCAGCGTGAAATCGCCGGAGACGCTCGAATTTGTCGCGTTCCCGCTCGAAACCGAGGAATCCGCCAGTGTCACGTCCGTTCCCGTTCCCGAAGCGGAATTCGTGCTGCTTTCGCCCACGAACAACGTGGTGTCGCGAGCGACGAATACGCTGCCGTCGAGTTCCGCGCCGTCGCGCAAATGCAGGTTCGCGCCGTCCGCCGTGACGAACAGAGCCGCCTTTTCTTTCGCGTTGATGCCGAACGTTCCGCCGGACAAAAGCAAGCCGCCCTTGGAAGTGAAGCTATATTTGCTGTTGCCGAAAACTTTGTCCGCAACGTCGGTTTCGGCGGCGGAATTGCCCGTCACGCGGAGGAAACCGCCTTGGAGAATGCCGGCACTCGAACCGTTTTCATTGTAGGTCGCCGCCTTATCGCCGCCGATGCTCACGCTCGTCGCCGTCATTGCGCCGAGGCCGTCGGCGGAAAGCGAGAGCACGCCGGATTTCACCTGCACGGAGCCGGAGAACGTGTTCCCGGTGCCCCATTCGTGCACGGCGCGATACAGATTCGCGGTATCGGGCGCGTCAACGATGAGCGTTCCCGTGCCGGAAAGGTTTTCCAGCGAGCGCGAAACATTGGTGGCGGGATTGGAAATCGCAACGCGAAGCGTGCCGTTGACGGCGACCTCTTTGGCGTCCTCAAACGTTTCACGCGTCAGCGCCAACTTTGTGCCGGAGGCGATGTTCACCGTTCCCTCGAATGCGCTGACGTTTCCGCCGAGCGAGTATTCTTTGTCCGCCGTGTTTTCGACGGCGAACGTTCCCGTGCCCGTCAGCGCCGCCGAATTTTCGCGGAGCAGTTTTCCCGTGAGATTCACGGAGAACTTCGCGCCGCGGGCGATGTCGAGCATGCCCTGCGTCGTCCACGCGATATCGCCCGTCTGCACGACCGTGCCCTCGACGAGGTAGAGCGTGCCGTTGAGCGTTTGCGGATTCAGCGAATCCCCGGTTTCGGAAATCGTCAGCGTTCCCGTGCCGGTTTTGATCAACGCCGCACCGTTCTCGACGAAGATGCGGTTGTTTTTGCCCATTTCCGCATCGTCCGCGAAATCCAGTTCGCCCGTTGCGGTATTCTTGACGAACAGTGCGCCGGGCAATCCCGATGCCGACATGGTCACGTAGCTTGTGCCGGACAGCGTCAGGCTCCACGAAGCGCCGGCGCCCGCCGTGGCGTTCATCTTCAACGACGCTCCCTCCGTGCCGCAGTTCGCGAGTTCCAAAATACCGGCGCCGTAAACCGTGGTGTTCAGCTCGTTCCCGGATTCGAGGCTCGCGATTTTCAAGGTCGCGTCTTTCTCCACGGTAAGCGTCGAAGCTTTCGTGCCGAAATTCGCGGCTTCCCACGTGAGCGTTCCCGCGGAAACCGTCAGCTTCTGCCCGTCTTTTACGCCGAACGAGTAATTCGAAACCGTCCACGTGCCGCTGCCGGTTTTCTCCAAATTCCCGGAATACGCGGCGCCGAACGTGCCGGTTTTTTTGTAGCCCGCTTGGAGCGTGAGATCCGTCGCACCGTCCAGCGCCACGGAGCTTTCGTAAGTCGCCGTGCCGGAGTTGATCAGTTTCAGCTTCGTTCCCGAGAGCAGCGTTCCCGAAACCTTAGCGTTCGCGCCGGTCGTTTCCAACGCAGTGCCCGAGGCAAACGCGATTTCGGAATCCGAAATGTTCCCGCCGACCTGCAGCGTTCCCGCCGTGAGCGAAACATTTTTCGCGCCGTCCATTTCGGCGAGTTTCGCCGAATTCGACGATTCCGCGGAAATCGCGACCGCGCCCTCGCCGCTCAGCGTAAAGCCGGACAAATCCGTTCCCGCCGCGAGGTTCAGCGTTGCGCCGGACGCAACGGAGAGCGTTCTCTCGCCGTCGGCATCGGCGGCAATTTTCGAATTTGCGTCGAAGCTGACCGTTCCCGCAGAAACCGCCAACGCGCCGATCGTGCCCGCATTGCCCGAAACGGAGAGCGTTCCCGTGCCCGTTTTTTCAAACGTTCCCGCGCCGGAAAGCACGCAAGTGTCCGCCGACAGAGTTTGCTCAGAATTCGCGGCGATGGAAATAGTCGATCCCTTGCCGATGGTGAACTTCGACGCAAAGCCCAGCGCAGACCCCGACAAGGTCAGCGTCGAAGCATTCGTTGCCGAGAAGTTGACCTTCGCGGTGTTCACTCCGCTAAACGTTCCCGTCAGCGCGACGTTTGCGCCGTCCGTGGCGGAAATGCTTGAAGTTCCGTCTCCGCCGTCAAGCACGCGTAGATTGATGGCGTTGGAGAACGTTGCTGCCTCGCCGTCCTCGCCGATGACCTCCGCGAACGTAAGCGAGCCGTCCTTGACAATAACTGCCGCCGCGCCGAGCGCTCCCGCAGATTTCACGATAAGCGACGAATCGGAGACATTGATTTCGCTCAGTCCCTTGTTCGTTCCCGCGAACGTCCATTCGGCACCGCTTCCCAAGGAAACGCTTCCGGCAATGGACTCGCCGGCATCATCGGTTCCCTCCGCGAAAGTCATTCCGCCGATGATGCCCTTGCCTTCCAAGTTGAGAGACGTGCCCGCCGTTGCGTCGATTTGCGTAAAGATATCGATGACGGTTCCGCGCGCGTTCCCGAAAATCGTTCCGCTACCGCTCACGCTGAGGTGATACAGTGTGTTCGCTTCCGTTTCATCGACTCCGCCGAAAACGAGCGTGCCGCCGTCCCACAGCGCAACATCGCGGGAAGTGCCGGCTTCGCCGTTCTTTTCCCACTCGGCGAGAACTACACCCGAATAGATGACGCCGTTGTCGTCCGCCGCGATTGTGCCATTGAAATCTTCGAGCCCGCTGTTCCCCCACGTCCACGTCTTCCCGTCTTCGGAATATTCCTTAACGCGATTGGTGAGCAAGTTTCCGGCTATCAGAAGCGTTCCCGCGCCGGACAATTTCTTGGCGAGCGGGGCCTTGTAGGTCTCGCTCCCTACCTCGCCGTCAACTGCGGTTGCGGCAGAGCCGAAGAACACCAGCGTTGCGCCCTCGTCGATTGTGACGTTCGCATTCGTCATGCGGGGAGTGAGGCACATCGCGCCCTCGGAGACCAAAATTTTCCCGGTAAACGCGAGTGTCGCCGCCGTGTCGGCAACATAGAGCGTTCCCGCGCCGGATTTTTTCACGATGCCCTCGGTGTTGCTTGCCGTTGTCTTGATGGCAGAAAGATTCGCAATCGCGAAATCCCCCTCGTTCCCGAGCCCGACATCGAACTCGAACGTTGCACTCTCGAGGAAAATCGACATCCCGCCGGTCGCGAGATATTTGCCGGCGCCCTTGACGACGAGGCTTCCTTTGGTCGCATCGCCCGAAACGCCCTTGACGGTGAGCTTGCCCTCGCCGAGCACGGCAACGCCGTCGTCGCCCTTGACGCCCACGACCGTCAGCGTACCGCCGTCGGAAAGATCGATCGTCGCTCCGTCCGCCGTAGACCCGGAAGCGCTCGTCACTTTAATCGCATTGACCGTTGCTTCGGTGTTCTTGTCGAGTTTCAGTGTCGTGATATTGCCGAGCGTAAGCACGCCCGCGGTGAACGTTCCCGCAGAAACCGTCAGCTTCGCGTTATTCGTAATCGTGAGCGAGCTCGAAGCGCCCGAGCCGAAATTCGCTTCCGTTCCCGTGATTTCAAAATTCCCCTTGGTGAGCGTAGTCGACGCGTTCCCGTCGGCGGAAACGCCGGTGATCCCCATCGTCGCCTTTGCGTTGGAGTTGACGAAAGTAATTCCCGCGCCGGCGGCGAGATTCACTCCGCCGGAAATCACGTTCGAGCTGTTGGTGCCGCCGGTGTTGCGGAATACCAGCCCCGTGCCGGCTGCGGTGAGTTTCCCGAGCATGCCCGACGCCGTTTCGATTGTGCCTTGGACGAGACGAACGGAAGCCGAAATCGTTCCGCCCATTTTCAGCGTTTTCGTGCCCGTTTTTGCAAACGCGCCGTTTTCTTCGTAGGAAATAATTTCGCTGAGCGTGATGTCGCCCGTCGTGTCGACGACCGTTCCCGTATAGGAGCCGTCCTCGTTGACGGTGAGTTCGCCGACGGCGAGCGTTCCCGCAACGGTGCCGTTTCCGGAGAGCGTTCCCGCGCGGAATGTGCCGCCGTCCTTCAAATTGATTGCGCCGCCGGTCAGCGCCACCGAGTCGAACGCCGTGGACGCGCCTTTGTCGTCCGCGTTGCCCGCGATGTTCAGCGTTCCCGTGACGGCAACCGAGCCGACACCGAGCGTTGCCGTTCCCGTCAGGGAAACCGTGCCGGCGGAAACCGTAAGCAGGTCAATCTCCGAGCCGCGGTCGATCGAAAGCGCGCCCTTGCCCGTCTTGGTGAGGTTGGCGGCACGCTCGCCCGATGCTTTTTTCAAGGCTTCGACAAATGTTACCGTCCCGGTATCCGCAACATCCACGGTGCTCGTCGTTTCCTTTTCTGCGGAACCGAGCGTCACGCTTTGCGCGACCTCGATTTCGAAAGATTTTACGAAATCACCATTGACTTTCGCGAATTTGAGCGAACCGCCCGCGAGGTTGACCCCGTTCGCGGCGGAATCGGCCGAGCCGAGCGCATCGGCGGAATAAACCGTCAGCGAACCGCCGTAGAGGTAAATGCCGCTCGCCATCGAGTTTTTCACCTTGGTCGCAAAAACCACGTCGCCGTTGTAAATCGACAGCCCGGCGCTCCCGTTTTCGTCGGCATCCGTCAGCGTTGCGCCGTTTTTGAGCTTCGCGGTTGCGTCAAGATTGACGTTAAACG
>CAVFCB010000048.1:0-12770 GCA_963620895.1 Bacteroidaceae bacterium
ATAACCCGGAAAACGCAAGTCTCCTTCGGTGTCGTTTTTGGTGAGGCATTGCGACAAAACCGTTCCCGCGCTTTTTCAGCTTTTAAGGAGAATCGTTTTTATTTATCTTTTCCCGAAGTTTTTGCGGAGGCGGCGAATCGTCGCTCCCGCCGTTCCCGCGAGGGGAAATTATTTTTTCAGTTTACCAGATGAAAACACGCCGCATTCCCGCTTTGTTTCTGTTTGCCGCCGCCCCGATTTTCACGGCGACTTCCGTATTTGCGGACATCACACGCTACAATCTCGACGGGGAAGAAGACATTACCCTTTCCGAGAAACTGACGGTTATTCAAAACATCGACGGCACGCTCACGGGAACGCTTTCCGGCGATGCGAACAGCTCTTTCGTCAAAAAAGGCGAGGCGAACCTGACGCTCGCCGGCAAGATTTCCCTGCCTTCCGGCACGATTTCCGCGGAAGAAGGCACGCTCACGTTCGGCGCGGGCATTGAGTTGCCCGAAAGCTCGTTCACGGTTTCCAACGGCAGCACCGTTGTTCTCGCGCAAGGCGGAGGCTCCGATGCGCTCGCGCAGCTCGTGATTTCCGGCGACGGGAACGTGGTCAATACCGGCTGGGGAGAAACGAAAGTCGGCGGGCTTTCTGGCGACAAACTGCGCGTGAACGCGGGAACGCTCATCGTCGTCAACGAAACGACTTTCAACGAAATCGCGGTCGCGAGCGGAGCGAAACTTCAGCTCGGCACAGGCGACGCCGGCTCCAACGCAACGCTTTCCGGGAACGTTTCGCTGGCGGGAAACGCCGCGCTCATCTTCAACCGCAAGGACGCATCCATTTCCTACTCCGGAAAAATTTCCGGCGACGGGAACGTTGTTTTCAACGGGAACGGATATGTTTCTTTCGAAAAAGGCGTTGACCAAACTTACACGGGAACGACGACGATTAACGCCGGCGCCATGTTTTTCAATCGCGCCACGCAAACCGTCAACGGCACGGAATACTACGATCCCGATGCGCGCGCGGCGGCGGTGCATTCGTCGGAAATTGCGGTCAACGCCACGGGAACGTTCGGCGGGCACGTCACGGCGAAAGGCAACGTGAACGTGAACGGCACGGCGTTCACGTCCTACGCCGATTGGACGCAGACGCACGGCTACACGTGGGGCGCGTGGTATTCGGGCGCGGGAACGCTCTACGCGACGAGCGGAGACACGATCACGATCGACGGAGATTTGACCCTCGCGAAAACGGAGATCGAACCGGTGTATGCAACGCAGAACGGCTACACTTACATTTCCGATTTCAAAGGAAATTCCGGCGGCGCCGTGCGAGTGGATTTCGGCACGCTCGGCGCGGGAAAAATCATCGCAAACGGCAACGTCTCGCTCGGCGGAACGCTGATTCTCACGGGAGCGACCGGGCTCGAAACCGGACAGGTCGCCGTGTTTTTCCAAGGCGATCCCGAAAAAACGACGGGCGCGTTCGACAACGTGATTTACGGATCGAGCAACGTCACGCTGCTCCTGCCGGGCGTCGGCGGGATCAAGGACGGACAACTCGGAATCGCGACGACGGAAAACCGCAACGTCCGCAAGCGCGCCTCGTTCAACGAACACGAAGGGCTGAGCAATTTCGTCGATTACCTTGTGGCGGAATCCGACGGCATGAACAAAGTCGCGCAAGCCGTCGCGCTCGCGGGAGCGGACTCGGTGTCCGACGTCGTGAACAATTTTTCTCCGCTCGCCTATTCGGCGTTCGCGGAAATGGCGTTGCGCCAATCCGAAAGCGAATGGAACATGATTTTGCTCAACATCGCGCATTCCCGCGATGCCCGACCGAACTCGCCCGACGGCGTGCGCGTTCCCGCGAATTTTTCGTTTTTTTCGGGGCTGACGACGGATTTCGTCAATCACTCGAACGACGACGCCACCTCGCCCGTGTATGATTTCAACTCCATCGGCGCCTACGCGGGAGCGCACACGTGGCTGGACGACGAACGGTTGGCGGGCTTCGCGTTCGGCGTTCACCGCGGCGCGGCGACTCCGCACGGGAGCGGCGGTTCGCTCGAAGATGCGGCGTTTCGCGCAAAAATTTTTGCCGTGTTCGCGCCCAAATTTTCCGACTGGTTTCTGACGCTCGGCGGCACGTTCGGAGCGCATCACTACGACGCGGAACGCGAAACGGCGCTCGGTCTCAATTCCGCTTCCACGGCGGGAGCGGACGCGGGAATCTTCATCGCGCTGAACGGGCGTTCCCGCCTCGAAGAAAATCTTTTCTTCACGCCGAGACTCAGCCTCGAATACAATTTTTCCTACATCGGAAGTTTCTCCGAGCACGGCTCGGCGAGCCGGCTGAACGTCGATCGCATGACGGCGAACACCTACCGCGCGCACTTCGGTTCGGGCTTCGAATACCAAGCGAGCGGCGGGAGAATTTTTGCGTTGGATTTCGGCTTCAACGCAACGTTCGGCGAACGCATGAAAATCTCCGCAGATTTCGACGAATACGCGCAATCCCGCACGACGAGCGAAGCGAGAATCGGCGATCGCATGACGTTTGAGCTCGCGCCGCGCATCGGCTTGGAGCTCGGCGACGGTTGGACGGCGGACGCCGTTTTCCGCACGGAATGTTCCTTCAAAGGCGAATGGAGCCAATCGTTCAACGTCGGATTCGGAAAACGTTTTTGAGAAAAAAAACATGAACGGGAACGAAAAAAATTCGACGGAGGCGCGTTTGCGCGAACTCGAAATCAAGCTCACGTTTCTCGACGATTACGTTGCCGAGCAAAACAAAACGCTCGTCGGGCTCGTTCGCGAAATCGAGCGGCTCAAACGCGCGTTGCGTTCGCTCGCGGAAAAAACGGAATCTCTCGACGGCGGGAACGCCGCTCCCGCCAACGAAAAACCGCCGCATTGGTAAGCGCGGAAACGCATTGCACGAAGCGCGCGGGAACGCGTAATATTCGGAATCATGGTCGAAATATTGTCGTCGAGCGATGCGGACATTGCGCGCGCGGGAACGGTTTTGCGCGAAGGCGGGCTCGTCGCCGTGCCTACGGAAACGGTTTACGGGCTTGCGGCGAACGCGTTTCGCGAAGACTCCGTGCGCGCGATTTTTGCGGCGAAAGGGCGTCCGTTTTTTGATCCGCTCATCGTGCACGTGCACTCGCTCGCGCAGGCGGGAACGCTCGCGGACATCTCTCATCCGTTTGTCCGAAAACTCGCCGATGCGTTTTGGCCGGGACCGCTCACGCTCGTGTTGCCGAAAAAAAATATCGTGCCCGACATCGTCACGGCGGGCGAACCGACCGTTGCGATACGCATGCCTTCGCATTCGCTGATGCGAAAAATTCTGCTCGCGGCAAACGTTCCGCTCGCGGCGCCGAGCGCAAATCCGTTCGGCTACGTCAGCCCGACGACGGCGGAGCACGTGCGGCGCTCGCTCGGCGACCGCGTGCCGCTCATCGTGGACGGCGGGCCGTGCACCTGCGGCGTGGAATCGACGATTGTGCTCGTTGCGGACACTCCGCGGCTGTTGCGTCCGGGCGTAATCACGCGGGAACAGCTCGAAACCGTGCTCGGCACGCCCGTTGCCGCGGCGAAAGGTCATCTCGAAAAACTCGCGGACGGCGACGACTCGGCGGGAACGCCGCGCACCGCAGATTCCGGGAAGGACGAAGCGCGTGCGCAACTCGCGCCCGGAATGCTGAAACGCCATTACAGCCCGCGCGTTCCCGTGCGGCTTTTCCCTTTCGGAAAAATTCCGAGCGACGTTCCCGCGAACGCGGCGATCGTTTTTCAGGCGCCGCCGGCGGCGGAAAAAACCGCGAGTCTTCCCGCCGATGCGCAGATTTTCCGATTGTCCGAAAACGGAAATCAGGAAGACGTCGCGCGCGCGATTTTTTCCCTGCTGCGCGAATTGGACGGCGGAAAATTTTCCGAAATTCTCATCGAAAAATCGCCGGACTCCGGAATCGGCGTCGCCGTGAACGACAGGCTTTCCCGCGCCGCCGCAAGGTAAGCCGCGAAAGGCGCGGCGCATTTTTTTACACGGCGAAAAACGGCGCGAGCGCGGCAAAGATTTTTTCGCCGCAGGCGAGATAAAGCGCACCGCCGAGAATCAGCCACGGACCGAGCGGGAACGGAGCGGACGTTCCCGCGCCGAAAGCCTCCGCGCCGTCGTCGTCGCCCTCGAACGAAAGTCTCGAAGCTTCGCTCGCGCGCCGCGCGGCGTTCCCGCGTCCGCGAGCGCCGAAAATTTGCGCGATCGCCCACGCGAACAATCCGATGAACGCCGAGGCGAAAAACGCGAAAACCGCGCCGCGCCAGCCGCAGAACGCGCCGATCCCGCCGAGCAAAATCACATCGCCCTCGCCCATCGTTTCCCGCCGCAAAATCAGCGACGTGAAATAGCGAAACCAATAAAGCAACATCGAGCCGACGCCCAAACCGAGCGTTCCCGCGAAAAGCCCGGCGAATGCGTCCGCTTCGCCCGCGGCATGCGGGAACGCCGCCGCGCAAAACAGCCCGGCGAGCACGAACGGCGCGTTCACGGAATCGGGCAAATACATCGTGTCCCAATCGATGAACGCGAGCACGATCCCGAACGCGGAAAAAATCATCGCGCGCAACGCCGCGTCCCACGGCAGGAAATGCCACGCGCACGCGAAGACGAGCGCCGTAAGCAATTCGACCGCCGGATGCCGAAAGGAAATTTTTCTGCCGCAACAAGCCGCGCGCCCGCGCAGAAAAAACCACGCAAGCACGGGAACGTTGAGGTAAAGCGGAATCGGTTTTCCGCAATCGCAATGCGAGCCGGGAACGACGATGCTCTCGCCTTTCGGAATGCGAAAAATGCACACGTTGAGAAAACTTCCGACAATCGCGCCGAACACGAAGAACGTTCCCGTAAAAAACCACGGGAACGCGGCATGCGTCGTTTTCAGCATCTCAAACATCGCGCACGAGTATAACGGAACAGATCGTTTTCAGAAACAGAAAATGCCGCGGCGGGAACGCGCACGCTCACGCGTCGGGACGAAGTTTTCGCAACGCGAGAAGCTCCCGCGCAACGGTTTTGTCGTCAAACGGCAACGTGATGTCGGCAAATTCCTGATAAGTTTCGTGCCCTTTGCCGGCGATGAGAACGCTGTCGCCTTCGCGTGCGGCGTCGAGCGCAAGGGCGATCGCGCGGCGGCGATCCGGCTCGAAAACGATTTTTTCGGGAGAAATCACGCCGGTTTTCATATCGGAAAAAATCTGTTCGAGCGGCTCCTTGCGCGGATTGTCGGACGTCGCCCACGCGAAATCCGCGAGGCTTTGCACGGCGCGCACCATCTTCGGGCGTTTGCCGCGATCGCGATTCCCGCCGCATCCGAAAACGGCGAGCACGCGCCCCGGCGTAATTTTTTTCAGCATGCCGAGCGCATTCGTCAGCGCATCGTCCGTGTGCGCGTAATCGACGAAAACTTCAAACGGGAACGGATTTTCGGGAACGCGTTCCATGCGTCCGGGAACGCCGGGAAATTCGGCGACATCGCGCACGGCGCGAGCAACGTTCCCGCCGAGCGCGCCGACGAGCGCGAGCGCGCAAAGCACGTTGCTCACGTTGTAATCGCCGGGCAATTGCGTTTTCACGGAAAAAATTCCCGCCGGGCAATGCAGTGAAAACGCGCTCCCGCCGGACGAAAGCCGCACGTCCGCGGCGAAAAATCCGTCGGCGTTCCCGCGAATTTTTTCGCCGTCCGATTTCAATCCGAACGGCACGGCGCGAACGCGTTCCGGGAGCGCCGCGAGAATGCGCCGTCCCCACGGATCGTCGGCATTGACGACCGCCGCGCGCGGGAACGCGCCCTGCGAACCGTCGAAAAGCCGGCTTTTCACGGCAAAATAATTTTCCATGTTCCCGTGATAATCCATGTGGTCCTGCGTCAGATTCGTGAACGCGACGACCGAGAACGGCAACGCGAAAACGCGCTTCTGGTCGATCGCATGCGAGCTGACTTCCATCGCCGCGCCGACGCAACCGGCATCGCGCATTTCCGCAAAAAGCTCCGCAAGATCGAGCGACTCCGGCGTTGTTTTGTAGGACGGCATGCTGCGCCGCCCCAGCTCATAACGCACCGTGCCGACAAGTCCCCACGGCGCCGACGTTTGCCGCATCATCAGAAAACGCGTGATCGCGGCAACGCTCGTTTTTCCGTTCGTTCCCGTGACGCCGACGAGTGTCAGCGCGCTCGCGGGATCGTCAAAAAATTCACGCGCGACAAGCGCCACCGCTTCCGCGACATCGGGAACGATCGCCTGCACGATTTCGGGAGGAAGCGCGGAAATGCGTTCCCGCGAAACGACCGCGACTGCGCCGCGCGCAACGGCGTCCGCCGCAAAATCCGCGCCGCGGGAACGCAATCCGTCCATCGCGAAAAAAAGCGCGCCGGGCACGACGCGGCGGGAATCCGTAAGCAATTTTTGCGGACGGCACGCGGCGGGATCGCCGCCGAAAAAGCGGACATCGGGAATATTTCTGAAAAGTTCGGCAAGCGTTTTCATGCCGAAAAATTTATGCGTTCCCGCGCGCAGCGACAAATTGAATTTTTTTGCGGAGCGAACTCAGACGGGAATTTCGAAAATCTGCGCGGAGCGGATTCGATTGAAAATCGTAAGCACGGCAACGCTCACGGGCAGACGAAAACGCCGCGGTCCCGCCGAGCCGGGATTTATGAAAATTGCGCCTTCGCGCCAGCAGATAAGCGGCGCGTGCGTGTGCCCGGAAACGACCACGTTCGCGCCGCGCGGCAAAATGTTGAACTCGTCGAGATGCCCGTGGTGCATGAAAATTTCCGCCGAGGCGAGACTGACCGTTTCGCAAATCGGAAGATTTCGGCAACCGGGCGCGGAATCCGTGTTCCCGCGAACGGCGGTGACGGGCGCAATCGCCGAAAGCGCCTGCAACACGGCAATATCGCCGACATCGCCGGCGTGCAGAATGTGTTCGACGCCGACGCCGCGAAAAATTTCTTCGACTTCGGGGCGCAGCAAGCCGTGCGTGTCCGAAACGATGCCGATTCGCAGAGGAGATCCGAGATTCATTTTTTTTGGAGCAATTGAGGTTAAAGTTTCGAGACGGTGAGAAATTTTTTTTCGCGGGCGGCGGTTCAATCTTCGCCGAGCTCTCCGGAAGCTTCCGAATCCTCGGCGGGAACGTCCGATTTGTCCGAAGAAATTTCGCCGTGGCGGGAAAAAATCCGCACGTCCGATGCGGGAACGATGCGCGTGAACGTTGCGTGAAAATTTTCTCCGACAAGCGTGCGCAACGCTTCGGGAACGCTCGCGCGCACTTCCTCCGCCGTAGCGGAACGCGCGCCGGATTGACGGGAAGCGGACGCGGACGGCTCGGCGGGAACGCTCGTTTCCGTCGGCGCCACGGACGCTTCGTCGAAATTCGCATACTGCTGCGCAAAATCGTCGTTTGCGGGAGCCGGCGGCGGCGCGAGCGGCTCGCGTTTTTTTTCGGCGGGCGCGGGAACGCTCGGTTTTTTCGCCGCGGGAACGGGTTTTCTCGGTGCCGACGCGGGAACGGATTTTCTCGCCGCGGGAACGGGTTTTCTCGGTGCCGACGCGGGAACGGTTTTTTCGGGAATGCGGGAACGCGCTTCTTCTTCGGCGGCGGATTCGGCGAGCGCCGCCGCGCATTTCTCCGTCAGGTTATTTTTTTTTTGCTTCGCCGACGGGAACGGAATCGGCGAGAGCGGAAATGTCTTTAATCAGCGCGTCGATTGCCCGAGTTCGGCTCTGTTCGACGGCTTTGAGCAAGGTCACTTCGAAATTTGCGCGCTCGCTCAGACCGAATTTTATCCCGCCCTCGCCGGAATTGAGCGCGTCGAGCATTCGCAACAGTTGCTCCGTGCGCATCGTCGTGCCGAGCAGTGCGCTTTTTCCGTTCCCGCGAACGGAATCGAGCAACGCCTCGCGAATCCGCGCCTGCGTGTGTGCGAGCACGCGCAACAAATCTCGCCCT
Organism: Bacteroidaceae bacterium; assembly: GCA_963620895.1. Taxonomy (GTDB): domain Bacteria; phylum Verrucomicrobiota; class Verrucomicrobiia; order Opitutales; family UBA953; genus Spyradosoma. The sequence goes on from CAVFCB010000048.1 coordinate 8,014, forward strand.
TCGGCGATGAATTTGTCCGAAAAATCGATGACGGCGGCGTTGTCCGCGCGCGCCATCGCGGCGGCGAGCTCTTCGACTTCCTGTTTGGAAGCGAGCCCGTAAATGTCGGAAACATCGCGCTCGGTGATTTTTTTCCCGCAAAAAGAAATGACCTGATCGAGAATCGACTGCGAATCGCGCATCCCGCCGTTCGCGAGCCGCGCAATCGCGATCAGCGCATCGCGATCCGCCTCGACGCCGTCGTTTTCCGTAATTTCGCGAAGCCGATCGGCGATTTTTTCTTCGGGAATCGGCTGAAATTCAAAGCGTTGGCAACGCGAAGTAATCGTTTCGAGCACTTTGTCGGACTCGGTCGTCGCGAAGATGAATTTGACGAATTCCGGCGGTTCCTCGATGACTTTGAGCAACGCGTTGAATGCGTCTTTGGAGAGCTGGTGAACTTCGTCGATGATGTAAATTTTGTAGCGGCATTGCATCGGCGGGTAGTAGCATTCCTCGCGGATTTGCTTCGCGTCGTCCACGCTTCGATTCGTCGCGGCGTCGATTTCGGTGACGTCCGGGCACGAGCCCTCGGTGATGGCGCGGCAAATCGGATCGTCCTCCGGCGGGGAAACGCTCGGTCCGTCGGTGCAGTTGAGAGCTTTTGCGAAAATGCGCGCAGTCGTCGTTTTGCCCGTGCCGCGCGGCCCGACGAAAAGATACGCGTGCCCGATTCTGCCGGACGCGATTGCGTTTTTCAGCGTGCGCACGATATGTTCCTGCCCGACGATTTCGTCGAACTGCTGCGGACGCCAACGCCGCGCGATTACCTGAAAGCCCTCTGCCATATTGCGGGATTATGAAACACACATTCCCGCCCTTTTGCAATCTCCGAGGCGCGTTCCCGCGGCGCAAATCAGCGTTCCCGCAGGCAACAGAAAACGCCCCACAAACCACCGATCCAAAAACAGACGCGAATCGCCGTCGGATTCAGCAGGTAAAAGGAAAGAAGCTCCACGCCGCTAACGACGACGGGTTCGACGAAGCACAGAAAAAGACACATCACCAACGCCGCGACGATTTTCCTGAGCGCCGTGCGTCCGATAGAAATTCCACGATGTTCGTCTTTCATAATTTTTTTGAAAAAAAACCGAGGTGCGCCGCGCACTCGCCCGCCGCCGACGCCGATGGCGAGCGCTCGCGGGAACGCGCGCTCAGCCGAGTTGCGGCGCGGAACCGTCAGGCATTTTTTTCGCCTGATCGCGCAATTCCACGCGGCGAATTTTTCCGCTGATGGTCTTCGGCAATTCTTCGACGAATTCGATGACTCGCGGATACTTGTAAGGTGCAGTCTCGCGTTTGACGTGATCCTGTATTTTCTTTTTCAGCTCCTCAAAATTCCGAACCGATTCCCGGAAAGTTTTGGACAACACGATCGTCGCCTTGACGACTTGCCCGCGAATCGCATCGGGAACGCCCGTAATCGCGCATTCGACAACGCCTTCGTAAGACATGACGGCGCTCTCGACTTCGAACGGGCCGATGCGGTAGCCGGAACTTTTGATGACGTCGTCGTTGCGCCCGACAAACCAGAAGTAGCCGTCCTCGTCGCGCGTCGCAATGTCGCCCGTGTGGTAAAGCCCGTCGTGATAAACTTTCGCCGTGAGCGCGCGGTCGCGGAAATAGCCTTTGAAAAGACCGGCGGGACGATTTTCGGGACTGCAGCGAATGACGATTTCGCCCTGCGTTCCCGCGGGAACGGGATTCCCGGCTTCATCGACGAGATCGACGTCGTAAGCGGGATTCGGTTTTCCCATCGAGCCGGGCTTCGGTTCCATCCACGGCGTGGTCAGAATCGTGCAGGTCGTTTCCGTCTGCCCGAATCCCTCGCGAAGTTTGATTCCCGTAATTTTTCGAAAATCCTCATACACGCTCGGATTGAGCGCCTCGCCGGCGATTGTGCACCATTTCAGCGAGGAAAGATCATACTGCGCCATGTCTTCGTGGAGCATGAAGCGGAAAATTGTCGGCGGCGCGCAGAACGAAGTGATGTGGTAATCCTGAATGACTTTCAGCATGTCCGCCGGCGTGAATTTTTCGTGGTCGTAAACGAACACCGTCGCTCCCGCGAACCACTGCCCGTAAAGTTTTCCCCAAACCGCCTTGCCCCAGCCCGTATCGGCAACGGTCAGGTGGAGGCTGTCTTCTTTCAAGTTGTGCCAATAAGCGCCCGTGACGATGTGCCCGAGCGGATACACGTAGTCGTGCGCGACCATTTTCGGGTTTCCCGTCGTTCCCGAAGTGAAGTAGAGCAAGGAAATGTCCGTGTTTTCGTTCACGTGTTCGGGACGAACGAATTTCGGCGCGCACGCCAGCCCGGTATGAAAATCCTTGAAGCCCTCGGGAACGAACGGTCCCGTGGAAATCGCCGTTTCCAACGTCGGGCATTCCGCTTTCGCCGCGGCAACGCGGTCGGTGACGAGCTCATCGCCGACGCAAACGATCACCTTGATCGAAGCGGCGTTGCAGCGATAGACGATGTCCTTTTTCGTCAGCAAATGCGTCGCGGGAATGCAGACGGCGCCGAGTTTGTGCAGCGCGAGAATGGAAAACCAGAACTCGTACCGACGTTTCAGGATGAGCATGACCTTGTCGCCGTGCCCGATCCCGCAAGACGCGAAAAACGCGGCGGTGCGGTCGCTTTCCCGTTTCAGGTCGGCGAACGTGAACTCGACGTGCTTTCCGCGGTCGTTAACCCAGCAAAGCGCGCGCTTTTCGGGATGCGTCCGTGCCCATTCATCAATGACGTCGTAAGAAAAATTGAAATTCTCGGGAACGATAATTTCAAAATTTTTTACAAAGTCTTCTTGGCTCGTAAAAACCGTCTGTTTCAGAAATTTTTCTAACATGCTGTCAATGCGCCCTCTCGGGTCGAGGCGTTCCCGGAGAGAAAATTCCCGCGGGAACAGCAACCGACGATTAAATGCTCACGCGTTCCCGCCTGCAAGAAATAAAGGAGGCTTCCGTTTTCCGATTTATGCCTCATTAAGGAGGACACCGAAGGAACGCGCTTGGGGAAATATCTGCGGGAAAAGATGCGAAGCAGCGCAAACCGCGCGCGGGAACGCGGGAACTAGGACAACGCGGCGAGAAATGCCGAAAGGCGAGCGCGGTTCAGATCGCTTCCGTCCTTTTCATGATAATACATTTCGACAAAGTGCACGGTGAACGTCTCCGAATCGAAAACGTAAATGACGCGCAAACCGCTCCGCGCGCCTTTGTGTTTCAACGCGCGACAAGCGAATTTCACGACCTTGTAGGATAATTTCGGGCGGGGACAGAACCCCTCGATTTCCACGCAGGCGCCGTTATCGATTCCGTCGAGATGCAACAACTCAATTGCCGCGCGCTTCATCAGCGCAAAATCTTCGTCAAGCGAACGAAAACGCTTTTTGAGCCGCTTGAAATCTTTCGCGAATTCCGCCGTTTCCCGATAACTCAACCCCGCGGCGCCCATGCGTTCATTTCTCGGCATCGTATTCGCGCACGGAGGTTTCCGGCGTCCGATAAAAAACAGCCTCGTAGTCGATGGGCTCTCTGTTTTTCGCCACGATCCACGGCACGTCTTTGTGCGAATAAGCGGAAATTTCCCGCGCACTCATGCCGGCGTATTTCCGGAGGCAATCGTCAATATGCGCGAGCTCCCGTGCCGAGAAGCCGCTCAAATCCGCATCGCGATGCGGCAGATACTTCGTCTGTTCCCGCGCAAAATATTTATCCTTTACGATGGACAACTCGCCGCCGCGCTCCATTTCGCGAGTGATTTTCGCAAAATCCACGGGCGTCGGGCCGAACGTGTTTTTGATGTATTTCGCCCCGATGAGTTGCTCCTCGAATTTTTCGTAAAAATCGAAATCGATAAAATACAGCAATTTGTAAAGAACGGTCTGCCCGACATTCGGACGCGCACCCACGCGTCCGAGCACGTAGAGCAACACTTCCTTGAACTTCTCAACGTTTTTTTGCGGAATCGAAATGCGAACCTCCGACGACTCGGACTGCGTCGGCGTTCCCGCGCCCGGCGCAATATCGTAATGATATTCCCGCGGCGGCGTGTCGTTGATGATGCAATCGCAATCGACTTCAAAAATCTTTGCCAAGGCTGCGACTTTGCCGGCGGGAATGTTCCCGCTGTTCTTTTCGTAGGCAATGAGCGTCTGTTTCGATACGCCGATCGCCTCCGCAAGCGAACCCTGCGTGTACCCGAAATTCAATCGAAGCTTTTTCAGATTACCCATATGCGCCCGATGTTGCACGACCTCCCCGCGCAGGTAAAGAATTTTTTACTCCTTGAGGTAAATTTAATACAACTCAAAAAATGCGCAAACGGTTCTCCGCCGCCGCTTGAAAAAGCGCCGGATTCAAGCGGCGCCTTTAGCGCGGGAACGGCGATCCTCGGCTTGCAAAATTGCGCCTTCTAAATCAGATTTGACGCATCCGCGCAAAACGCGCCCCATAGCTCAAAATTCTCACGCACTACTCGGCAGATTTCGATGGAAACATTTGACAACGTCACAAACATTGTCGGCGACGACATCGCCGCAAGCATCCGCGACGGCAGCGAAATATCTATTGCCGCCGCATGCTTTTCCATCTACGCATACCAAAAACTTAAGCCGCAACTTGAACGCATTGACAATTTGCGCTTCATCTTCACGTCGCCGACGTTCATCTCCGAGAAAACGCCGAAGGCACTGCGAGAGTTCTATATCCCCCGA
>CAVFCB010000049.1:0-12693 GCA_963620895.1 Bacteroidaceae bacterium
CGCCGTTCCCGCAGGGGATAATACCGGAATAAGCTTGCTTTCGCGGATTCGGTTTAGGAAAATTCTTAACATGAATGCTCCCCACGCCTCTTCACAATGCGCACCACGGGGAGCCGCTTTTTTTACGGAGTCGGAGTGCACGATGTTTGAAAAAACGCGTTGTTCCGCTTGTGACACTCGTCGCGCGAACGTTGATAATTATTTGAAGACTTGCGGATCCCCGAAGAAGCTTGCGAAGACCGCCGAGGAGCTCGTCGCGATATTGAAAAAGCGGGGATTGTGCATTTCGAACGAAGGCCTTGCGATGAGGCGACTTCGGGAATGCCATTACTATCGGCTGATGGCGTACAGATTTCCGTTTGTTTGCGAAGACGATGCGGACAAATTTCGTCCGGGAACGAATTTTTCGGATATTTGGAATCTTTATGTTTTTGATCGACGGTTACGGCTATCTGTGCTGGATGCAATCGAACGCGTGGAGACGGCGTTGCGTTCCCGTTGGGCGTGTGTTCTAGGGTTAAAGTATGGCGCATTGGCTTACGAAAATGCGGGAATTCACTCCGGCGTGCATTTTCAAAACGCGCTTTGGGGGATTTACGAAGCGATTGCGACTTCGAAAGAGCCGTGTATTGTGCATTTTCGGGAAGATGCGACATTCCCGCAGCGTATTCCGATTTGGAGCGTTTGCGAAATTCTTACGCAGGGGCAATTGTTTACGTTGATAAATTGCCTAACGGACAGGAAGTCGAAAGATGAAATTTTCGCCGGGCTTGGACTGGACACCAAGCGAATGAGTTCGTTTTTGAATGTTCTGCGCAATGTGCGAAACATCTGTGCGCACCATGGCCGTCTTTGGAACAAGCAGCTTTTCTTTGAAATGAAATTTCCGAAAAACCCGAAGCCGCTTGCAGATTCGTTAGTGCGCGGCGAGAAATCTGTTTTCAATGTTCTCACGGTTCTTGCGCATTTATTACAGATAATCGCCCCTCAGTCTCAATGGCACCCTCGACTGTGCGCGCTCGTGAGAGCCGAAGAAGATTTTGTTAGAACCGGCATGGGATTTCCGTGTGATTGGCGGGAACGCCCGATTTGGCGCGTGGGAAAATAGGCGCCGCGCGTTCCCGCATAGCGGATTTTTTTCTCGCTAAAAAAAGAGCGGGGGGGTAAGTTTTCGCGGAAAATGCGTTTATCCTTTCGCAAAAAGACGTCGCCGACGGTGCGTCCGCCTGTTCCCGTGATTCGGGACGAGGCGGCGGGAACGCTTACGGTGTGTCCGTCGGGGAGTTGGTCGTTGCGCGACGGGCTTTCGGATGCGCGCGAGCTGGAAGCGGAGTTGGCGGCGGGAACGCGCGGAATTCGCGCGTTGTGTTTTGATTGCGGCGGCGTTGTTTCGTATGACTCCAGTCTGGTGTGTTTTTTGCTGAAATGCGTTGCGCTTTGTCGTGCGCGGGAGATTGCGGCGGATTTTTCCGGGCTTCCGGAGGACATGCGTCGGCTCGCGGAGCTTTCGCTTGAAGCGCGCGGGAACGTTCGCGCGGAGGCGGGAACGGCGATTGACGAGGGCAATTTGTTTTTCCGCATCGGTTCCCGCGTGACGCGATTCGGCGAGAGTTGCCGCAAGCAGTTGGAATTTCTCGGCGAAACGGTGTGCGCGTTCGGAAATTTTTTCCGCGGGCGTGCGCGTTATCGCGGGCGCGACGTGCTGTATTTTGTTCAAAGTTGCGGGATCGACGCGTTGCCGATTATTTCGCTGATTTCGTTCATCACGGGAATGATTCTCGCGTATATCGGCGCGATGCAGTTGGAGCGATTCGGCGCGACGATTTACGTGGTGAGTCTCATCGCGATTGCGATGTTTCGGGAAATGGGCGTGATCATGACGAGCGTCATCATGTGCGGGCGCACGGGTTCGGCGTTTGCGGCGCAAATCGGAAGCATGCAGGCGGGCGAGGAAATTTCCGCGTTGCGCGTGCTCGGAATCAATCCCGTGGAGTATCTTGTGCTCCCGCGCATTATTGCGCTGACGCTGATGATGCCGCTGCTCACGCTTTATTCGAATCTCGTCGGCATGCTCGGCGGGCTCGCCGTGATTTCGACGATGGGCATAACGCTTGAGCAATTTTGGAACATGACCGTGCTCACGATGAGTTTGCCGCATCTTTTTTCCGGACTCATCAAGGCGGTGGTTTTCGGTTGGCTCGTCGCGTGGGCGGGCTGTTTCCGCGGAATGACGGCGGGAAAAAGTTCGCTCGACGTGGGCGAGGCGGCGACGTCCGCGTCCGTGCTCGGAATTACGCTCATCGTCATCGGCGACGGCGTTTTCGCCGTGGCGTTCAACATTTTGGGATTTTGAAAAAAATGAACGCGGGAACGCAGAAAAAAAAATCGCCGCCGATTGAGGTTCGCGGGCTGACTATGGCTTACGGGCACGAACCGCCGATTATGCGCGATTTGAATTTTTCCGTTCGCGCCGGAGAAATTTTCATCATTATGGGCGGGAGCGGTTGCGGAAAATCTTCGCTGCTCCGGCATCTCATCGGGTTGCAGCGTCCGCGGGAAGGCGCCGTTTTTCTTTTCGGAAAAAATCTCGATGCGTGCGCGCCGTCCGAACGCGCGGCGCTGTTGCGGCGCACGGGAGTGATGTATCAGGGCGGGGCGTTGTGGTCGTCGATGACGTTGCTCGAAAACGTGATGCTTCCGCTTGAAGAATATACGACGCTGAACGCGCGGGAACGCCTCGAACTCGCCCGCTACAAACTTTCGCTCGTCGGGCTCGGCGCCGCCGAAGAAAAATATCCGGCGGAAATTTCCGGCGGCATGGCGAAACGCGCGTCCATCGCGCGCGCAATCGCGCTCGATCCCGAAATTTTATTTTTTGACGAACCGGGCGCGGGGCTCGATCCGATCGCGTCCAAGGAGCTCGACGATCTCACGCTGAACATTCGCGATTCGCTCGGCACGACAATCGTCATCGTCACGCACGAGCTCGACAGCATTTTCGCCGTGGGCGATCGCGCACTTTTTCTCGACGTCGAAACGAAGACTGCGGGAGCGCTCGGCGCGCCTCGGGAGCTTCGCGAAAACGCGGACGAGAATGTTCGCAAATTTCTTTCCCGCGCGGGAACGCTGGGCGATGCGACTCGCGACGCGCGGGAACGGGGAGGAAAAATTTCATGAGCAAACCTGTAAACAAAACAGCAATCGGCGGATTCGTCGTCGTCTTTGCGGTGCTTCTTCTTGCCTGCATTGCCTTTTTCGGGCGCGCCTCGTTCGGCAACGATTCCGCGCAATACGTGATTTATCTTCGGGACTCGGTGAACGGGCTCGACATCGGTTCCGCCGTAAAATTCAAGGGCGTGAAAGTGGGCAGCGTGAAGGCGGTGAAGCTTCACCTCAAAGGGCAACGCTCGGACGATCTTGCCGTTCCCGTGATCATCGAAATCGAGCACTCCGATGCGACGGACGGCTACAACCGCGAACATTTGGTCGAAGCGATTCGAATGGGACTTCGCGCGCGCGTGCAGCTGACGAGTATCGTCACGGGCTTGCTTTACGTCGATCTCGATTTCTTCCCGGGAACGGTCGCCGTGTTTCGCGGCAATCACGACATCATCGACTTGCCGGAAATTCCCACGATCCCGTCGAACACGACGGAGCTGATGAACGCCGTTTCCACGATTTTGAAAGACGTTTCCGCGGCGGATTTTTCCGGGCTTTCCGCGCAGTTGCGCGAAACCGCGAAGCGCCTCGAACGCGGAATTTCCGAAATCGAATTTAAGCGCATCAACGACAACGTCGTGCGCATCACGGATTCCGCCGCGACGATTCTTGAAGATCCCGAACTTCGCCGGCTCGCGGCAAACGTGAACGCGCTGATCGGAGAAATCGATGTGCTTTCGGCAAACGTTTCCGCGCAGGCGGAACCCGTGGCGCAGGACATTCGCACGAGTCTCGCCGAGCTTCGGGCGACGCTTTCCGAAATCGGCGGAGTCGTTGCCGCGATTCGCACTTCGTTCTCGCCGAAGCAGGGCGCGTTCGGGCAGGAATTCGGCGAGGCGCTCGTGCAGGTCAACGACGCCGCCCGCGCCGTTCGCGCGCTCGCGGATCGACTGCAAACCGAAATTTCTTCGAGCAAGGAAGTGAAAACGTCCGAGAAATGATTTTGTGTTCCCGCGACTTCCGCGAAATTTTCCGCAAACTTTTTTTGAAAAAATAATTTTATGATGAAACGCTTGTTCAGAATCTCCGCTCTTTGTTGTTTCGCCGCGCTCGCGGCGTTCTCCGCCGGATGCAATGCGCCGCTGGTTTCCGTGTTCCCGCATTCGTCGAGCGAGACGCCGACGCATCGCTACGTGCTTTCCTCGGAGGCATCGGCGGGAACGGACGCGGCGACGTTCGCTTTCGGGCGAATCACGGTGCCGTCGTATCTCGACGTTCCGCAAATCGTGACGCGCAACGGGAGCGAAATTCTTCGCGAGGAAAAAAATCTTTGGGGCGAGCCGCTCGTGCGCGGCGTTGCGCGGGTGCTCACGTTGCGTTGCGCCGTCATCGCCGCAGAAAAAAAGGCGACGCCGACGAAAGAGCCCGTGCGGGTCGCGCTTGAACGCTTCGACGGCACGTTCGACGGGAACGTCGAAATCGTTGCGCTTTACGAAACGGAAAAATCGGGCGCGCGCCTGTTTCGCGCGTCCGTTCCCGTTCCCGCGCCGAACGATTGCGCGGCATACGTTAGCGCGTTGGATTCCGCGCTGACGCAGCTCGCGGAAGAAATCGTTCTTCGTTTGTCCGTCGCGAACTGATCGCCGGAAAATCCGAAAAACGACGAGCGAAAAACACGAAAAATTTTTCGAATAAATTTTTTCTATGATCCGACCGATTCCCACCGACGATCCGAACATGCTTTACAGCTCGGCGACGGGCGAAATCTGCCTCGACTTGCCGTCGCCCTACATTCCGCACAAGGCGACGGGGCTGTTGCATTTGCCGCGCTTCATCGCAAAGATTCGCAAGCATCTCGCGGGAACGCTCCCGAAATCTTATCGCCGAAATTTCTGCAAGGGCTTCGATCGTTTTCTCTGTCTTCACCTCGGCGTGGAGCCGCAGGCAGTCGTCGATGCCGTGCGCGAATGCGGGAACGACGAAGCGGCGCTCGATGCGCGGTTGCTCGAAATTTTTCCGAAAGATTTGCGCGTTGCGAAATGGAATCGCGAATGCGTTCAAAAAGGCATGAGCGAAATGGGGCGCGAGGCGCTCAACGATGCCAAGCGCAAAATGGAAGCGCTCGACCGCACGGACATTATTTCTTTCGCCGATATGATTGATTTTGACGAGCAGCGCATTCCGTGAGCGTTCCCGCGCGGCTCTCAAATTTTTTTTCGCATTTCAAAAAAGAAAAACATGAGCACTCGAAAAAAACGTCGTCAGCGTCCGTTGCCGCTTCTGCCGGATGAGCTTCGGCTTGTCTTCGAAGACAAAGATTGTCCCACGCGTCCGGAGGAATTTGAAACTCCCGCGCAAAACGGCGAGCGCGGCGTGCTGACTTCTGCGGCGGTTCTGCGCTACATCGCGAATCATCAGGGCGTGAATTCGCCCGGGCTCGCGCGGTTTTTTACGAAGACGCTGAAAACGATTGCGCGGTTTACGACGGAGTTGCGTTTCCGCGATTTCATTGAATTTCGCGGCTCGCTGAACAAGGGCGGTTATTTTCTGAAACCGGCGGGATTGCAATTTCTTGAACATCCCGAACAGGCGGAGGAATTTTCTCCCGTGCGCATGACGTCGGCGCTCGTGCTCGAATTTATCCGCACGCATCCCGGCGCGAATCACTATGCGATCGCGGCGGAATTCAAGCGCACAATCAAATCCGTCGCGCGCCACACGCAACGCCTGCGCGGAAAAAAACTCGTCGTCTATCGCGGCACGCCGCGCGACGGCGGATTTTACGCACGCTGAACGCGTTCCCGCCGTTGCCATGTTCGACGCGATCGCATCTTTGGTTCCCGCTGTGCGCGGGATTTTCTACATCGTCGTATTTTTCGGCGGCTCGATTTTCGTGCACGAGTTGGGGCACTTTCTCGCGGCGAAAAAACGCGGGCTGAAAGTTGACAGATTTTCAATCGGCTTCGGTCCGAAAATCGTTTCGTGGAAAGGGCGGAGCGAAACCGAATACCGCATTTCTCTTTTGCCGCTCGGCGGATACGTTTCCATTCCGCAACTCGCGGATATGGAAATGATTGAGGGCGAATCGACGTCGGATAACACCGCCGCGGCGAAACGCCTTTCGTATCTCGATAAGGTCATCGTCTTCGCCGCGGGAGCGTTTTTTAATGTGCTTTTCGCGTTGCTTTGCGCGGTCGCGCTTTGGATTGCGAAAACGCCGACGAGCGCGGGACTCGAAGACACAACGGTCGGCTACGTGCAGGAAACGCTGGAAACGACGCCGGGAACGTTCGTGCGTTCGCCCGCCGCGCAAGCGGGAATTTTGCCCGGCGACAGAATTTTGGAAATCGACGGCGCTCCCGTTTCCTCGTTTAAGGAAATCGCGCTGAAAATCGCGCTCGGACTGCGGCGCACGCCGGACGGCGCTCCCGCCGCGTCGCTGAAAATTCGTCGCGGGAACGAAGAATTTGTGCGCGAGGTCGCTCCCGCGCTCGTTTCCTACAATCCGCGCAGCGGCGATTTTGTTCGAACGCTCGGCGTGGAGCCGACGCTCCCGCTCGTCATCACGGACGAAGGCGGTCGGATAAAACTTCCCGCCGGATTTGAAAAAGGCGATCGCATCGTCGCCGTCGAATTGCCCGGCGGCGCGGGCGTGCGGCGCGTTTTTTCGTTGAATGATTTTGCCGATGCGCTTGCGTGTTCCCGCGGAGCGCCGACGCAAATCGTCGTCGAGCGCGGCGTTCCCGCGACGGAAGTTTCGGTGCCGCTCACGCCGAAATTCGTTCCCGTGCGGCGGGCGCTCGGAAAAATTTCTTTTTCGGAAAACGGCGTTGCGCGGGAATTGCTTTTCGTTCCCGTGCCGGACGACATCGAGGATTTTTCGGAAACTTCGCCGCGTCGCAATCTCGTTGTGCTGAACGCGCTTCCAGAGGATTCGCCGGCGGCGAAAAATTGTCCGATCGGTGCGAAACTTGTCGGAATTTCCGACGGCGCGGCGGGAATTTTTCGCGTTTCCTGCGCGGAAGATTTTGCGCGCGTTCCCGCGTCGTCTTCGCACGCGCTGACGCTTCTGCTCGATCTTCCGGGCGGCGGGAGCGCGACGGTTTCGTTGGAAAATGCCGTCGCTTCCGTCGAGCCTGAGGAGAAAAAACTTCGCGCCGGCTTGCCGATTGCGCGTCCGATCAAATACGTGCGCGAGACGCCGTGGACGCAAATCGCGGACGCGGCGAAGCTCACGTATGATTCCGTTGCCGGGCTGCTCAATCCGAATTCCGACATCGGCGTCGGACACCTGAACGGGATTTTTTCCATCGCGGACACGTATTACGAAATTTCGTTTGATCTGCGGCGCGTGCTCGCGCTCACGGTGCTGATCAACATCAATCTCGCGTTTCTGAATCTGTTGCCGATTCCCGTGTTGGACGGCGGGCACATTCTTTTTGCAACGATTGAGCGGTTGCGCCGCCGCCCGCTTTCGCGCAACGTTCTCGGAAAAATTCAAACCGTGTTCGTCTTCGCGTTGTTGGCGTTTATGGCGTTCGTGCTTTTCCGCGATTTTTCGCGCACGCGCGGGAACGCCGACTTGCGGGAACGCCAAATTATTTCCGCGCAACAGTATTTCCGATGAAGCGCAAATCGCGTTTCGCATCGCGCAATCTTTGAAAATTTCAATTTGCAGGCGGGCGCGCGGCTCGGTTTAATTCTGAACAATCTCCGAAATTTCAAGAAAGTCTATGGACGGCAACAACGTTGACAAAGAACTTCCCGGCGAACTCGATTTGAGCTCGCTTTCCTCGCTCAGTTTTCGCCCCGCGTGGGCATCGGGCGACAATGCGGAAAAAATTTCCGTCGGGCGCATTTCCCGAGACGATCGTCGCGGGAACGCTCCGCGCCGGGAACGTCACGCCGGTTCCGACGGCGCTTCCCGGGATCGCCGTCCGCCGCGTCCCCGCACGGACGATGCGGGCGCGCCGCGCAATTCTTTCGGCGGAGAAAATCGCCCGCCGCGTCGCGAATTTCGCGGAGACTCGCATCGCGACGGCGCTCGCGGAAACGCGCCGCGCGGGAACGCTCATCGCGGGCGTCCGCATGCGGGAACGTTCCCGCCGCCGCGCGTCGTCGAGGTTTCTTTTTTCCCGGAGGAAAAACCGTTCAACGTGCTCATCAAAGCGGTGAAAGCGTCCGCGCGCACGTATGCGCTTTTTGAAATCGCGAATCTGATTCTCGAAAAACCGGATCGCTTCACGGTTTCGGTGAAGCCTTTCGTTCCCGCGAAGAAAAAACCGGCGCCGGCGGACGTTCCCGCCGAGGCGAGCAAGCCTGCCGCGCCGATGCTTTACGTCTGCGTTCCCGACGGAATGCCGTTCCTCAGCGAAGCGGACGCGTTCGCATACACGTTCGAACATCACGCGGACAAATTTTTCTCCGTGGAAACGGTCGAAGTCGAGCCGCCCAAGGGCAACTTTACGATGGTCGCGAAATGCGGATTCACGGGCGAATTGCTCGCGCCGCCGAATTATCACGCGTATCAGCAGATTCTGCGCGATTGGCACGCCGCCAATTTCCCGAAAATGCCTTTCGAAAAATTTATGTCGCGCCTCGAAACCGTTCGGGATCAGGAATCCGTGGACGCGTGGATCGCCAAGATGAAAACCGTCGTGCGCTATACGATCAAAGATCGCAAGGACGGCGAACCGGAAACGCTCGACGGCGCGGGCGCGGCGCGCGCGTTTTTGCTCGCATCGCGAAAAGACAAAGCGGTGCGCGCGGTCGGCGCGGCGCGTTTCCCCGGAAAACTTTTGGAGCAAATGCCGATGGGACCGATGAAAGCGGGCATCGAAAAAGAACTCGAATTTCAGCGTCGCTTCCCGCTCGATACCGCGAATTTCCTGCGCGGGCGTCTGCGTCGCGCGGGCTTTTCCCTGTTCAAACGCGGGGCGAAAGGCATCACGCTCGTCTGCGCGGTTCGCCGCAAATTCCGCACGCCCGATTCCGTGTTTTCCGAAACGATTCAGCGCGTCTTTGATTTTCTCGAAAAACACCCGAACACCAAGGTTCAGGATTTGCCGAAAATGATGCTCGGCATCGGCGAAGAACCGAGCGTTCCCGCAGCGCCCGCAGAAGGCGCCTCGACGGAAACCGTTCCCGCGGAAGCCGCGCCCGCCGCCGAACCGAACAACAACGCGCAACTTTCCGAGTTGCTCGGCTGCCTGCGTTGGCTCGTGCTCGAAGGCTACGTTTCCGAACTTTCCGACGGCTCGCTTTTCACTTATCCGAAAATGACCGCCGCACAGGCAAAAGTCGCCGCCAAGGAAGACGGCGAATCAGGCGCAAAGTCCGACGGCGTTCCCGCAGAGGAAAAGCCCGACGACATCGCCGCCGAAATTCCGTCCGCGGAAATTATTCCCGCAGAAATTGCGCCGACGGACGTTCCCGCGACGGAAATTCCGCCGGAGAAAACGCAGGAATAAGGGGAAAGAAATCTTTTCCCCGTAAGCGTTAATCTTTTTACGCGTTAGTTGCCACGCTTGCGATTTCGAGCAGGTCGGGCAACGAAACGCGTTTTTCGTAAAGCGCCTTGCCGACAATCGCGCCGTCGAGATTCGCGTGCGTTCCCGCAATTTCCCGCAGACGCAAAATGTCTTCGCGGCGGGAAACTCCGCCCGAAGCGATGACGTTTGCCGACGTGCTCGCGAGCATTTTTTCGAGCGCCGAGAAATTCGGACCTTTGAGCATGCCGTCCGTCGCAATGTCCGTGTAAATAATCGTGCGAACTCCGAGCGCGGCGACCGTTCCCGCGAGCTCCGCGGCGCGGCGCGTCGTCACGTCCACCCAACCGCGCACGGCGACGAAGCCGTCTTTCGCGTCGATGCCGACGGCGATTTTTTCTCCGCCGAAAGTTTTCACGAGCTCGGCGACAAAGGCATCGTCGTGCGCGGCTCGCGTGCCGATGATGACGCGCGTCGCTCCCGCGTCGAGCACGGCGCGGACGTTTTCCGCCGTGCGAAGCCCGCCGCCGAACTGAATTTTCAAGCCGGTTTCGGCGATGCGCTTCATCGCGTCGAGATTGCGCGGCGCGCCGTCGAAAGCGCCGTCGAGATCGACGACGTGGATCCATTTGCTCCCGTCGCGGGCGAATTCGCGCGCGGGTTCGGCGGGATCTTCAAAGTATTTGACGGAATCGTTTGCTGCACCTTGGCGCAACCGCACACAGTTGCCGCCTTTGATGTCGATTGCGGGATAAATGTTCATTGCGGGGAATTAAAGTTTTTTTCCGTCCGGCGTTCAACCCGATTCCCGCGGGAACGGAAAAGCGGAGGACTGGTTGGCTGGCGAACTGGTGGACTGGTTAAGTGTGATTTTTGCTTGCAGCAAAAAATAAAGTAAGAACTCTCCCGCGAAGCGGGAATCAACAGGCGCGAAGCGTCGTACACCCTACACGCTCCGCCTTTTCGCGGGAACGGATTTGTTTGCGAAAAATCGCTTGCGCGGGAAGAGCGTTTCGGTATGATTCGCGCCGAAATTACCACTGAAGAAAAGGACTCCCCATGAAAAAAGAATACTCGTTGAAGTTTAATGCCGCATCGTCGAGTGTGCAGACATCGGACGGGAACAAGAACGTATCGGACGTCTTTTTCTTTGCGCTCGGGAACGGTATCGGGGCGCACTATGAATACGCGCCGTTCGGGGCAATTACACGAACGTCCTCTGCAACGCATATCGGGAACGTGGATATCGTCGCAGATAATCCGTTCCGGTTCAGCTCCGAGTTCTACGATCCCGAACTCGATCTCGTCTACTACAACTACCGCCACTACTCGCCCGCGCTCGGACGCTTCCTCTCCCGCGATCCCATCGAGGAACAAGGAGGGTTGAATCTGTATGCGTTTGTCGGGAATGCCGCTCTTTCTTCTTATGATCGTTTAGGAAGAGTTTCTTGTGATTGTCTTCCTAAAAATGACGACAATCGATACGGGGCTTGCCTTTTAAACTGCTTGGAGAAAAGCAACACACAATGGGCACTAGAATTGCTGGGGCTTTCATTCCCCGCGACGAGTGTGCCGCTGAAGCCTCGTGCGCCGTTTGGGTCAACGCCGACATGGACGACACTCCTCAGCTATTTCGAATTCAAGGCTGGGGTAAAAATTGGACTCAGGCAAATAGGTCGTGGACTAAATCCTATTGCAAATGTTGTCACGGTGTTTGCCGTGTCGTTTTTGGTTGGAGCCTTGCTTGGCTGTCTTGGAATCTGTGCAGTGGACGATACTACTTACTGAACGTTTTATGGTTCAACGCGTCTATATGTTGTTGCCACTTTTGTTTACAGTCGTTGGCGGAATTTTGATCGTATACCTTGCATGGAGAACGAATGATGTGCGGCGTCTTATGCGCAGAAAACGATTTGAACTCCGACCGTCTTTGCCTTTGGAAGAAATTTATGCGAAGGTTCTGACAAAAAATCCCAATCTCAATATGGATTTTTCGACGTTTTGCAAACACTGGGGGAGAATCTCCGCGATAATGGATTGCGACCCCTTGAAGTTAAGACCTGAAGATTCTTTTTCTGATGTGCTTTCCGCTGTCAAAGGGTTTCCGTGCGAGGATGAATGTTTAGACGTGTTTGAGTATTTTCGAAAACAGCTACGCGTGAAAAGCATGCAACGTTTCCGAGGTGTCAATACCCTTTCGGAGTTTCTGTTCGCTATTGAAAGGTCGGACGTGTCGTCCCTTGCTCCCGATACGCTCAGAACAACTTCGTCGTGAAACGCAGAACCTCTCGCTCATTTTAAGTCTATGCGTTAGCCATGAGATACGTATTGTTGTTTTTTCTGTCGTATGTTCTGTCCGGCTGTGTTTGGGGCGGGGGGCGGTGTCGAGTCTCGCGGACTTTATAAGAATCAAGCAAACGGAGAATTGTATTATGCGTATAGCGTCGCGGACGTGTGGGGGATTTGGCTGTTTGTGCTTCCTCCGGTTTGTTTTGCTACGGCAAAGGTGGCGTTGGTCTCGTTGGAATCTTCAGATATTGATCAGAAAGAATCCTCGGTGGCTCTTGCCTTGATAAATCCGATGTCTCCGACGTTGCTTTGGGGCGAGGATTCCGCGGCGCAGAAATCAAAAATTGAAGATATTTTCCCGGACAACTATCAAAAGGTGGACGATTGTGTTTTGCACAAAGGCTACGCTTACAAAATCGCTTTTCGGAAATATCTCGGAAGTGCGTTCGTTTCGGATGTCGGCGATGTGGTGCGCCTGCAGAAAAGTGAAAGTTTCTATGGTGTGTTTCGCCACGAATTATATGAAATCCCCGACGGCGGAATTCCCGTTGTCGTGCGTCAGCCGAACGAGAACGCGCTGGAAGAACCATGCGTGTCGTTGGCAAAGGACAACACGCTTGTCAGGCACGAAATTTACAACGCGACGAACGATGCCGAATGAGCGGAGTCTCCCGCGGGAACGGAAAACGCGTGCGTCGCGTCGCGGGAACGCGGGAAAAGCGTTGACTTGTGCGGCGGGAACGGTTTTCATTCCGCT
>CAVFCB010000050.1:0-4632 GCA_963620895.1 Bacteroidaceae bacterium
GCGCTTAGGCTTTCGCGAGTTTTGCGTGATGGGATTGGAGGGATTCGACATCCACCGCGCCGGCTTTGACTGCGGCGATTCCCTGCACCGTTGCCGCGGCGGCGGCGAGCGTCGTGAAATACGGCACGCGCAGCTTGATGGCGTTTTTGCGGATGTAGGAATCGTCGATCACGGAGCGTTTGCCCGCCGGCGTATTCACGATGAGCGCGATTTCGCGGTTCACGATGCCGTCCACGATGTTGGGACGCCCTTCGTGTTGTTTTTTGATTTTTTCGCAGGGAATGCCGTTTTTCGTGTAGAAGTCGAACGTTCCCTCGGTCGCTTTGATTTTGAATCCGAGCGCCGCGAATCCGCGCCCGATTTCGAGCGCCTGATCGTTCTTTTCGGCGATGGTGACGAGAACTGTGCCGCCGGTCGGAAGCAGCGTTCCCGCGGCTTCCTGCGCCTTGTAAAATGCGGTGCCGAAATCCGGCGCAATGCCGAGCACTTCGCCCGTGGAGCGCATTTCCGGTCCGAGCACGGGATCGACTTCCGGGAATTTGTCGAAAGGCAACACCGCTTCTTTTACGCCGTAATGCGTTCCCGCGACGAAAGGTTTCAGGTTCAGCTCGCGGAGCTTTTTGCCCATCATCAGCTCCGTCGCCGCTCCC
This sequence comes from Bacteroidaceae bacterium, assembly GCA_963620895.1. GTDB lineage: Bacteria > Verrucomicrobiota > Verrucomicrobiia > Opitutales > UBA953 > Spyradosoma. The sequence continues at coordinate 651 of CAVFCB010000050.1, forward strand.
GCCATCTGAATGTTGCAGACTTTGGAAACGAGCGGCACGGTGCGCGAGGCGCGCGGATTCGCTTCGATGACGTAAACTTTTCCTTTTTCAATCGCGTATTGCATGTTCATCAACCCGACGACTTTCAGCTCGTGCGCGATTTTGCGCGTGTAATCGACGATGTCGGCATATTGCTTCGCGGGAATGTGAACGGGCGGGATGACGCACGCCGAGTCGCCGGAGTGAATGCCGGCGAGCTCAATGTGTTCCATGACCGAGGGAATGAAAACGTCGTTCCCGTCGCAGAGCGCATCGCATTCGCATTCCAGCGCGTTTTGCAGGAAACGGTCGATGAGCAGAGGCGCGTCTTCGGTGACGCCGATCGCCTTGCTCACGTATTCGCGCAGGGCATCGTCGTCGTACACGACTTCCATTCCGCGCCCGCCGAGCACGAACGACGGGCGAATCATGACGGGATAGCCGACTTCGTGCGCGATTGCGAGCGCTTCGTCGATGTTGATCGCCATTCCCGCTTCCGGCATCGGAATTCCGAGTTTTTCCATCATTTTGCGGAAGAGGTCGCGGTCTTCGGCGGTATCGATCGTGTCGATGCTCGTGCCGAGAATTTTCACGCCGGCTTCGGCGAGTTTGCGCGCGAGATTGAGCGGCGTTTGCCCGCCGAACTGCACGATGACGCCCTCGGGTTTTTCGTGTTCGTAAATTGCGAGAACGTCTTCGAGCGTGAGCGGTTCGAAGTAAAGTTTGTCCGAAGTGTCATAGTCCGTGGAAACCGTTTCCGGATTGCAGTTGACCATGATCGTTTCGTAGCCGAGACGGCGCAGCGCCATTGCGGCGTGGCAGCAGCAGTAGTCGAATTCAATGCCTTGCCCGATGCGGTTCGGACCGCCGCCGAGCACCATAACTTTCTTTTTCGCGCTCGGCGGGAGCGCGGTCGCGGGAACGCTTTCCGCGTAGGTCGAATAGTAATAGCAGGCGTTTTCGACGCCGCTGACGGGAACGGGTTCCCAGCGTTCGACAACGCCGAGCGCGATGCGGCGTTCGCGAATCGCTTTTTCGGGAACGCCGAGAATTTTCGCCAAATAGGCGTCGGCGAAACCGTCTTTCTTCGCGCGAATCAGCAACGCGTCTGCGGGAACGGCGCCTTTGCTCGTCGCAAGCAATTCTTCTTCGAGCTCGACGAGTTCTTTCGACTGCTCGATAAACCAGCGGTGCATGAACGTTTTCGCCTGCACTTCTTCGACGCTCGCGCCTTTGCGCAACGCTTCGTAAATGATGAAGTGGCGGTCGCTCGTCGCGTCCTGCAACATCGCGAGCAGCTCGTCCTTGGTTTTTTCATGAAAATCTTTGGCGAAACCGAGCCCCATGCGACCGTTTTCGAGCGAGCGAATCGCTTTTTGGAACGCTTCCTTGTAATTTTTGCCGATGCTCATGACTTCGCCGACCGCTTTCATCTGCGTGCCGAGTTTGTCCTGAACGCCTTTGAATTTTTCAAACGCCCAACGCGCGAATTTCACGACGACGTAGTCGCCCGACGGCGTGTATTTGTCGAGCGTGCCGTCGCGCCAATACGGAATTTCCGAGAGCGTGAGCCCGCTCGCGAGTTTTGCGGAAATGAGCGCAATCGGGAATCCCGTCGCTTTCGACGCGAGCGCGGACGAGCGCGACGTGCGCGGATTGATTTCGATGATGACGACGCGTCCGTCCTTCGGATTGCGCGCGAATTGCACGTTCGTGCCGCCGATAACGCCGATCGTGTCGATGATTTTCCACGCTTTTTTCTGCAAATCTTCCTGAACGTCCGCGGGAACGGTCATCATCGGCGCCGTGCAGAAACTGTCGCCCGTGTGCACGCCGACGGGATCGACGTTTTCGATGAAACAAACGGAAATAAGCGCTCCCGTCGCATCGCGCACGACTTCGACTTCGAGTTCTTCCCAGCCCAAAATGGATTCTTCGATGAGGCACTGATGCGTCATCGACGCCTGCAATCCGCGCGCGACGATGGTTTTCAGCTCGTCCATGTTGTACACGAGCCCGCCGCCGGCGCCGCCCATCGTGTAAGCGGGACGCACGACCAGCGGGAACCCGAGTTTTCCGGAAATCGCCACGGCTTCGTCGAGCGTGTAAGCGATATCGCTGCGCGGCATGTCGATCCCGATTTTCGCCATCGTTTCCTTGAAAATGAGGCGGTCTTCGCCGCGCTCGATCGCTTCAAGGTTTACGCCGATGACTTTCACGCCGTATTTGTCCAAAATGCCTTTTTTGTTCAGCTCGATCGCGAGATTGAGCCCCGTTTGCCCGCCGAGATTCGGCAAAAGCGCGTCCGGGCGTTCCTTGGCGATGATTTGTTCGAGCCGTTCTTCGTTGAGCGGTTCGATGTAGGTGACATCGGCGACGGCGGGATCCGTCATAATCGTCGCCGGATTCGAGTTGACCAGCACGATTTTATAACCGCATTCGCGGAGCGCCTTGCACGCCTGAGTTCCGGAATAATCGAATTCGCAGGCTTGCCCGATCACGATCGGACCCGAGCCGATAATCATTACTTTCTTGATGTCGTTGCGTATGGACACAATAAATCTTTCTGTTGATTTTAGCTGAAAAAATTTTGAGGAAGAAGTGATTGGAGAAGATATTCGTTTCCGCGGGAACGTCAAATGTGTTTCGCGCACGTTCCCGCCGCCGTTTTTCGCTTTACGGGAACGAGGCGGGAGATTAACCTCTCCAACCGCATTAAACACGAAGATGAGCAACACCAATCCGTTCCTTTCCACATGGGCAAGAAACATCTCGCCGTCTCCCACGTTGGCGGTTGACGCCAAGGCAAAAGCGCTTAAAGCCGAAGGCAAAGACGTTTGCGGGTTCGGCGCCGGCGAGCCGGATTTCGACACGCCGCAGTTCATCAAGGACGCGTGCGCAAAAGCGCTCGCCGAGGGCAAGACGAAATACGTGCCCACGCCCGGAATTTTGCCTTTGCGCAAGGCGATTGCCGCCGATTACACGACGCGCGGATTCCGCAACCTGACGGAAGCGAACGTCGTGCTCAGCCCCGGCGGAAAAATGTCCTGCTACCTCGCCGTGATGGCAACGGTCAGCCCCGGCGACGAAGTCGTCATTCCCGCGCCGTATTGGGTGAGCTATCCGGAAATGGTCAAGCTCGCCGGCGGCGTTCCCAAATTCGTGCTCGCGGAAGATTCCGCCGGTTTCAAAATCACTGCGGAACAGCTTCGCGCGGCAATTACGCCGAAAACTCGCCTCGTCATTCTCACGTCCCCGTCAAACCCGACGGGCGCGGTCTATTCCCGCGAAGAGCTCGAGGCGCTCGTCGCCGTTGCCGTCGAACACGGAATTTACGTGCTTTCCGACGAAATCTACGCGCATCTGACCTACGACGGAGTCGTCGCAAGCCATCCCGCAACGTTTTCCGAGCGCGCCTCGGAGCTCGTGATTACGGCGTCCGGTTTTGCGAAAACTTACGCGATGACGGGCTGGCGGCTCGGCACAATCGTCGCTCCCGCGCCGATTGCGAAAGCGATTTCCGGCTTGCAGAGCCAAATGTCTTCGAACTGCACGACGTTCGCGCAGTTCGGCGCGCTCGCCGTTTATGAACAGCCGGAAAAGGCGAAGGTCGCCGTTGCGGAAATGCTCGCGGTTTTCGATCGCCGCCGCAAATTGCTTTGCGACGGGCTCAACGCGATCCCGGGAATTTCCTGCTATCGTTCGCAGGGCGCATTTTATCTTTTCCCGAACATCAAATCGTTCGGTTTGCGCTCCACGGATTTCGCGGCGAAACTCCTCGAAGAAGAACTCGTTGCGGTCGTTCCCGGAATTGCGTTCGGCGCGGAAGGCTACATGCGCCTCAGCTACGCGACTTCCGACGAGACTATTCTCAAAGGAATTGATCGCATCGCGCGTTTCTGTAAAAAACTTTGATGCTTCGTCCGCAAATTTTCGCAAATGAACGCGAATTTTTGCCGGACGT
>CAVFCB010000050.1:4731-12526 GCA_963620895.1 Bacteroidaceae bacterium
TGAAAATTCGCGAAATTTGCGGATAAAAAACATCCCTCGCGCGGGAACGCGCGGAAATCAGGAAGATTCCCGTTCCCGGTTGCGCTTATTGTGTTTTGCGGCACGGGCGCGGACAAGCTGTTCCCGCGATTTTTCCCGAAATTTCGCCTTTGTCTCCGGCGTTGCCAAGTCTGTTCGCGCGCCTTGCTGCATTTTCAGCCAGTCCGGATTATAAAAAATCCCCATTTCCCGTAGCTTTTCCGCGATCAGAGATCGTATCAACTCCGAAATGTTTTTGTCGAATTTCTGCGCAAGCCGTTCCGCCAGAGCATAAAACTCCGGTTTCAGCAGAACGGTGACGCGCTTCGGTTTCATTCGGCAAATGATTGAACGTCCGCAAATTTCTCCGTTCAAGGCAAGAGGCGTTCCCGCAGGAACTTTTACTTGACATTATGATAACGAAGTCTTGAAATGCTCGGCACACAGGTCACACAAGCTATAAAAATCATGAAAAACATCATCGCAATTACTTCACTTATCGCTGCGGGAACGATTCTCGTGAATGCGAAGACGAACCCTGCAATCGATACGACCGATTCCGCGCTGAAAGCGTATTTCAATTTCGATTCCGGAAATTCCATGACGGCGGGAACCATTTCGTCGTGGGAAGACCTTCCGACGTGGAATCCCGCCGGCTACGGAGAGTGCACGACGACCACTGCGCATCCGTACACAGAATCCGCCGGGCTCAAAGCCACGACCGGATTCACCGTGAGCTTTGACACGAACAATATTTCCTCGAACGGAACGATTTTGTCGATGACAACTTTCGCCATGAGCTTGGCAAATTACTCTATCAGTATTTCTTACACCAACGGAACGCTTTCTGCGAAATTTCACGGCAATCCTAACGGCGCAGTGTCCACGACGATTTCCTCCGCCGTTAACACGTCCGATTGGACAACGCTTACGCTCGTCGGAACGGCAGCGGCGTCCAACACCTTAGTGTTGGATTTTTATCTCAACGGTGCTCTTGTCGGGACGAGTTCGACATCCGGCGCTAAAAACATCGTGTCAGAGACGATCAACAAATTGCGGTTCGGCTATTACGGAGACAACTCCAACTCTGCCAGTATGAATATCGACAACATTCTCATTTACAACAGAGCGCTTTCTGCGGATGAGGTGAAAGCGCTTGTCGTCGTTCCCGAGCCGTCGGCGTTCGGCTTGCTTGCGGGCGCGGGAGCGTTGGCGTTTGTCGCGGCGCGTCGCCGTCGTCGCGCGAAGTAAAAATTTTTACGAAAAGTTTTATTTGCGTTCCCGTGAGCAATCGCGGGAACGTTTTTTTACCGGAAGCCGCAGAAGTAAAAAAATCCGTGAAAATTCGCGAAATTTGCGGATAAAAAACATCCCTCGCGCGGGAACGCGCGGAGGCAACGGCGGCACTCTTGTTTTTTCCCCGAAAGCGAAATCGGAGGATTTCAAAATTGACGGAGCTTTGCGGGAGTGGGAAAATTTGCGGCGATATGAATCCCAAGCCTACCCCGACCCCGACGGCGCCTGTCGTTCCCCGTAAATTTTTCGGAATTTTTGTGATGTTGGTCTCCTGTTTTGCGTTATGGGGACTGCTCAACAACATGACGGACAATCTCGTTCCCGCGTTTCAAAAGATTTTCACGATGGATCAGTCTCGCGCGGGATTGGTGCAGGTTGCGTTTTACGGCGCGTATGCGGTGCTTGCGATTTTTGCGTCGATTCTGAGTGAGGAATTTTCGTATCGCGTGGGCGTGCTCATCGGGTTGGGCATTTATATTGTCGGCGCGTTGGCGTATATCCCGGCGTGTATCGCGCAGAGTTTCGATATTTATTTCATTGCGATTTTCGTGGTCGCCGGCGGTTGTTCGTTGTTGGAAACGACGTGTAATCCCTACGTGCTTTCGTTGGGTTCGCAGGAAACGGCGGTGCGCCGACTGAATTTTGCGCAGATGTTCAATCCGCTCGGTTCGATGATCGGGATCGTGCTTGCGCAGCAGCTGATTCTTTCGCATCTCAATCCCGCGACGGCGACCGAGCGCGCGGCGATGGCGCCGGAAGAATTGCGCGGGATCGTTCACCACGAGCTTTTCTGGGTGTGCGCGCCGTATGTAGGGCTTTGCGCGATTGCGTTCTGCATCTGGCTGTTTTTCCTGCGGGACAAATCGGAAGCGCAGAAGACGGGCGATGCCGGAATTTCGCAGGAGGTTTCCGGCGCGGGAACGCGCGTGTTGGTGGCGGCGCTTTTCAGTATGGTTCCGCTCACGGTGTTTTACTTCGCGTTCCCGGAGATGGATAAGGTTTTGTGGATTCTCTGCGGAATGCTCGGCCCGATCGCCTACATTCTGATTTATCCGAGCTACCGCGAAATGCTTTTCGGACTGCTTCGCAAGCCGCGCTATTGGTTCGGCGTCATTGCGCAGTTTTTCTACGTGGGCGTGCAAATCGCGGCGTGGACGTGGATGAACGTTTATTGTCAGAAAGAACTCGGCGTGACGCCGGCGGACGCGGCGATTTACTACACGATTTCGATCGTGCTCTTTATTTGCTGCCGCTGGATTGCGACGTATTTCATGAAAATTTTCAATCCCGCGTCGATGATGTCGCTCTTTGCGATTGCGGCGATCGCGTGCAGCGTGGGCGTGATGTATTTGCCCTCGGATACGCTGTTCGAGGTTTGCGGACTGAAATTTTCCGCGAACGTGCTTTGCCTGATCGCGATGAGCGGTTGCATGTCGCTGATGTTCCCGACGATTTACGGGATCGCGCTCGGCGGGCTCGACAAAAAGTTGGTGAAACTCGGCGCGGCGGGGCTGATTATGTCGATTCTCGGCGGCGCGATCATCACGCCGTGGATGTCGGACATCATCGGCAGCACGGATTCGTGGTGGCTTTCGCTGACGTCTGCGTTTGACGGCACGTGGGACACGGATTTGAAAACTTCGGCGCAGGCGCTGCGCGCGTCGTTCATCGTTCCCGCGATTTGTTTTGCAGTCGTGCTTGCATACAGCCTTACTTTTCGCAAAAAATCGCAGGAAACCGCGTAAACATTTTTTAACCGGAACAAAATTATGAAGTATAATACGTTACCTAAGATCGGAATTCGTCCCACGATCGACGGACGTCGTCTCGGCGTTCGCGAGTCGCTGGAAGAACAGACCATGAACATGGCGAAAGCCGCTGCGGCGCTCATCGAAGCGAACGTGAAACACGCGAACGGTCAGCCCGTGCAGTGCGTTATCGCCGATACCTGCATCGGCGGTCCCGCGGAAGCTGCCGCCGCGAATCAGAAATTCGCGGAAAACAACGTCGGTTGCTCGCTCGCCGTCACGCCGTGCTGGTGCTACATTACGGAAACGTTCGAGACGGACGCGACCACGCCGAAAGCGATTTGGGGCTTCAACGGCACGGAGCGTCCGGGCGCCGTTTACCTCGCCGCCGCGCTCGCCGGCTACGCGCAGAAAGGCGTTCCCGCGTTCTCGATTTACGGGCACGATGTTCAGGACAAGGACGACACGAGCATTCCCGCGGATGTCGCGGAAAAAATTCTCCGTTTCGCGCGAGCGGGCATCGCAGTCGCGACGTTGAAGGGCAAGGGCTACCTCTCGATCGGCGGTTGCGCAATGGGCATCGCCGGTTCGATTCTCGACCACTCGTTCTGGGAAAGCTATCTCGGCATGCGCGTTCAGCCCGTCGATATGACGGAAGTGCGCCGCCGCATGGAACTCGGAATTTACGACAAGAAAGAATTTGAGCTCGCGCTCGAATGGGCGAAAAAATACGTGAAAATCGGGCCGGATCGCAACCGCCCCGACCTCGTGCTTTCGCCGGAAGAAAAGGAACGCACGCTGCGGGAATCGCTGCTGATGACGATTATTTTCCGCGACATGATGCACGGCAATCCTTACCTCAAGACCATCGACCGCGAGGAAGAAGGGCTCGGGTTCAACGCCATTTGCGGCGGCTTCCAAGGACAGCGCCACTGGACGGATTATTATCCGAACGGCGATATGGCGGAATCGCTTCTCAACAGCACGTTCGACTGGAACGGTCCGCGCGAGGCGATCCCGTTTGCGACCGAAAACGACGCGATGAACGGCGTCTGCATGTTGCTGCTTCACCAACTCACGGGGCAGGCGGCGTGTTTCTCCGACATTCGCACCTATTGGTCGCCCGCCGCCGTGAAACGCGTTACCGGCTACACGATGGAAGGGCACGCGAAAAACGGAATCATGCACCTCATCAACTCCGGCTCGACCGCGCTCGACGGGAACATGCAGGCGCTCGGCGTTGACGGCAAACCCGTCATGAAAAAAACCGGCGAAACGACGTTCCAAGACATCGACGCGATGATGGCGGCTTCGGAATGGTGCCCGGCGAATCGCGAATATTTCCGCGGCGGAGGCTATTCGTTGCACTTCGTTTCCAAGGGCGACGTTCCCGTGACGATGATTCGCATGAACCTCGTCAAAGGACAGGGACCGGTGCTCGTCATCGCCGAGGGTTATACGTGCTCGCTTCCCGAAAACGTGAACAAGGTGCTCGACGATCGCACGGATCCGGGTTGGCCGACCACTTGGTTTGCGCCGATTCTCACCGGCAAGGGCGCGTTCACGGACGTTTATTCCGTCATGGCGAACATGGGCGCAAATCACGGTGCGTGGACGTACGGACACGTCGGCGCGGACATCATTACGCTCGCTTCGATGCTTCGCATTCCGGTGTATGCGCACAACGTTCCCGAAGACAAAGTGTATCGCCCGGCGGCGTGGAGCCTTTTCGGCACCGCCGATCCCGAAGGCGCCGACTTCCGCGCTTGCGCGAATTTCGGTCCGATTTACGGAAAATACTAAGCTGAAAAAATCGGGAATCGGGAACGAGAAATCAGAAGAAAAACTTTTTTCTCGTTCCTGATTCCTAATTTTTTTCCCAATTTCTAATTCTTGAAAAAAATGTCGGTTCTTTGTCTGGATTGCGGTGCGACCAACGTTCGCGCCATGCTTGTCGATGAAGCCGGGAAAATCGTCGGCAAGGCATCGTCGCCGAATTCGACCGTTCCCGCGCCCGAAAATCCCGAATTCCATCATTGGGACGCGGATCGCATTTTGTCGCAGCTCGCGGAGTGCGCCCGCAAGGCGCTCGCGGGAACGAACGCGGCGCAGGTGAAAGCGATTACGATTACGACGTTCGGCGTGGACGGCGCGCTCGTCGATGCCGACGGGAATCTGCTGTATCCGGTCATTTCGTGGAAATGTCCGCGCACGGCGGACGTGATGGCGAACGTCGGAAAATACATTTCGCAGGAAGAGCTGAACCGCATTTCCGGTGTCGGCGCGTTCGCGTTCAACACGATTTACAAACTCATTTGGCTCAAGGAAAATCGCCCCGAGCTCGTCGAAAAGGCGGCGGCGTGGCTGTTCATTTCAAACATTTTCGCGCATCGGCTTACCGGCGTTATGGCGACCGATCGCACGATGGCGGGAACGTCGCAGATGACCGATCTCGCGACCGGCGAATTTTCGGAAAAAATTCTCGGCGCGCTCGGACTCGACAAATCGCTGTTCCCGCCGGTGATTGACGCGGGAAAAATCATCGGGCGCGTCACGGAAAAGGCGGCGGCGGAAATTTTCGGCGTTCCCGCGCTCGCGGGCGTTCCCGTCGTTTCCGCCGGACACGATACGCAGTTCGCGGTTTTCGGTTCCGGCGCGGAAAAAGATCAGCCCGTGCTTTCTTCGGGAACGTGGGAAATTCTCATGGCGCGTTCTTCGCAGGCAAAACTTTCGCCCGAAGATTACAAAGACGGCGCGACGGCGGAGCTCGACGCCGTTCCCGCGTTGCGCAATCCCGGTTTGCAGTGGATCGGCTCCGGCATCATCGAATGGGTCAAGGCGCTCTGCTACGCCGGCGAATCTTACGATGTCATGGACGCGGAAGCCGCCGCGATCCCGCCGGGAAGCAACGGCGTGACGCTCGTTCCCGACTTTTTGCCGTCGGGCGAACGCAAAGGCGCAATCGAAGGTCTCGTGCTCGGACGCACGCGCGCGCACATTTATCGCGCGGCGATGGAAGCGCTTTCGTATCGCCTCAAATCCCGCCTCGCGCGGCTCGAATCCGTCGGCGGCTTCAAGAGCGAATGCCTCGTGCTCGTCGGCGGCGGCGCACGCAACAAGGTTTGGACGCAGATTCGCGCGGACGTGCTGAATCTTCCGGTGAAAATTTCGAAAGTTTCCGAAAGCACGGTGCTCGGCGCCGCGATGTTCGCGTTTGCCGGCGCGGGAACGTTCCCGTCGCCCGAAGCCGCCCGCGAAGCTTTCGGGATCGAATACGAAATCTGTTTCCCCGGCGAAAACCGTTCCCGTTATCAACAGTAAAAACACCCTCCACCCTCCACTTTACACCTTCCACCCTCCACCATACACCCTCCACCTTCCATATGTCTGAAAATTCCGATTGGTTCATCAAACCCGAATTGCCCAACTTCATTTTCCCGTGGGAAAAGCACGATCCGCGTTCCCGCGAAGAAGTCGAGGCGTTCTTTAATTCTTCCGAAATCTGCGTTATCAAAGAGCGCATGTGCGATATCGGTCGCCGGCTTTGGGCGCGCGAATACGTTGACGGGAACGGCGGAAATATTTCCGTCCGCGTCGCGAAAAATCTCCTGCTGTGCTCGCCAACGCTGATTTCCAAAGGCTTTATGAAGCCGGAGGACATTTGCCTCGTCGATATGGACGGACGCCAAAAGGCGGGCATTCGTCCCTCGACGAGCGAAGTGAAAACGCACATCGCGATGATGAAATCCGTGGGCGTCAATTCCTGCATTCACGCGCATCCGCCGCACTGCAACGCGTTTCTGTTCGCGGGAATCGTGCCGCCGTCGGGCATCAATCCCGAAGCGGACATTTTTCTCGGACACATCGCGCTTGCGCCCTACGGCACGCCCGGTTCGCCGGAGACCGCCGCCGCCGTCGCCGAAGCCGCGAAGCAGTCCACCGTCGTTTTTATGGAAAATCACGGCGTCATCACGGGAGCGCGCCACGTCGAAGAAGCGTTTTGGTTTATGGAAAACGCGGACGCGTATTGCCGCATGGTTCTGCTCGCGGGCTTGCACAAGACGCCGCTCAATCAAGTCGGCGAACAGGGCGTGAAAGATTTTCTCGCCATTCGCAAAAGCATCGGCTACGCCGTTCCCGCGGGGCAACCGCTCTACAATACCGACACCTACGCCGGCTACAAACTCGGCAGAGCCGGGAAGTAAGTTTTAACAGATAAAATATTTACTGAAAAAAATGCTGAAAGGAATTTCACCGGTTGTTTCGCCGGAGCTGCTCAAAATCCTCGCGGAAATGGGGCACGGCGACGAAATCGTCATCTCCGATGCGCATTTCCCCGCGCACACGTTCAACGAAAAGGTCGTGCGCGCGGACGGACTCGGCGCGGACGCGTTGCTCGCGGGCATTATTCCGCTTTTCGAGCTCGATGCCTACGCCGTTCCCGTGATTATGATGGAGGCCGTTCCCGGCGATTCGCTCGATCCCGCCGTCGAAGCCAAGTATCGCAAGGCGCTCGGCTACGACGGGAAAATCGAGCGCGTCGAGCGTTTCGCATTTTACGAACGCGCGAAAAAAGCTTACGCCGTCGTCATTTCCGGCGAAACCGCGAAATACGGCAACATCATTCTGAAAAAAGGCGTCACGCCGATTGCGTGATTCTGAAAGTTTAGCGCGTAAGAAAAAACTCGCGCGGGAACGGCGGCGAATGTAGTTTTTTCCCGACTTGCGAGAAG
>CAVFCB010000051.1:0-12460 GCA_963620895.1 Bacteroidaceae bacterium
GATGGTAGACTGGTTGACTGGAGAACTGGTGGACTGGTGAAGTGCGGGTTTTGCCTGCGGCAAAAACTCCTTAAAAAAAATCCGTGTCCATCCGTGGTTAACCGTTCCCGCGCGGAGACGTGGACGTCTCCGCCCCCAGTTTTCTCCGCCACGTGTTCATCCGTGGTCTAAAAATCTCTTGCGTCGAGGGCGTTCCCGCCGGAAAATCGGAATCCTCAAAAACGCCAATCCTCACTCCGCGCGCCATGCCCAAATCCGTTTCGCGTTCCCGCATAAAAAAGGACATTTTTCAGTTTTCGGTTTTTGCCGAAAACAAGGTCGGATGCCTCAACGTCATCACGCAGGCGCTTGTCAGCATCGACGTTCATCTGCTCGGCATGAGTTGTCTTGACCAGACGGACTGCGCCGTTGTGCGCTTTGTGCCGAATTACGCGGAAGCGGCGGAAAAGGCGCTGAGAAAGGCGAAAATCGCGTTTTCGAAAACGCGCGTAGTCGTTGCCGAAATTCCGACGCCGGAAGATTTGCCGAAAATCACGCAGGCGCTCGGGCAGGCGGAAATCAACATTCACTACCTTTATCCGCTGTTTTGCCGTCCGGAGGGACGTTGCGGGCTCGTGCTTTCCACCAACGATCTCGACCTTACGGAATGCGTGCTCTCCGGCTACGGAATCCGCGCGTTGGACTTGGACGATCTCGCGCGCTGAGCGCGTTCCCGCCGCGCGAGTTTCGGCTTTTCTCGCCGCGTTCCTTGCATTAGCGTTTTCGACCCTTAATTCTTTTTTTTCAACAAGCGAAAACATGAACACAACCATCCCGACACTCATCAGCGCGTTCGCGCTTTCCGCGTTCGTCAACGCCGCTCCGAAAATTGAATCCGAAAACTGGATTTGGTCCGACGTTCCCGCGCAAAGTTTTGATGCGAACTGGAGCATTCCGGAAGACAACGGCGGCGCGAAAAGGGGTTGGGAATTTGAAGGCTACCCGGTGGGCAACGGGCGCATCGGCGCCATGGTGCTCGGCAACGCTCTGCGGGAACGCATCGCGCTCAACGAAAATTCGCTTTGGAGCGGCGGCGAAAACGCCGGCGGGAACTGCAGCGGCTATTCCTACGGACCGCTCGCCGGGCGCGACGCTTTCGGAAGCTACCAGCCGTTCGGCGATTTGCTGATCGAATCGCCGGGCATGGATTCGCCGAAAGATTTCGTCCGTGCGCTCTCGCTTGCGGACGGGATCGCTTTCACTTCGTTCAAAAAAGACGGCGTCGAATACCTGCGTGAAGTTTTCGCGAGCAAGCCGCAAAACGTCATCGCCGTCGTTTATCGCACGGCGAAAAAAGAAAAAGGAAAAATCACCGCGACCTTTGCCCTTTCGCCGAATCACACGGCGAGAATTTCCGCGCAGAGCAATCGCCTGACGATGGCGGGAACGCTCGCAAACGGCATGAAATTTGCCGCAAACGTGCTCGTGCTCGCCGACGGCGGCAGCATTTCCGCAAGCGGCGGGAACACGGAAATCCCCGTCAAATACGTCGGCGGCGGCGACAATCTTCGCGCCTCGGTGAACGGCGAGAAACTTCCGAAAATTTCCGTCAAAAACGCCGACCGCGTCGTCGTTCTCATCGCGATGAACACGGACTACGTGATGAGCGAAAAGAAAAAATGGAAAGGAAGCGATCCCGTGAAAGCCGCCGCGGGAACGATCGCCGCGGCGGAAAAACTCGTCGTCGATGCGAACGCGGGAACGCTCCGCAAAAATCACATCGCCGCGCATCGCGAGCTTTTTGACCGTTGCAGCATCGATCTCGGCACCACCGACAAAAAAACTGCGGCGCTCCCGACGGCGACCCGCATCAAAAATTACGCCGATACGAAAAACGATCCCGACCTCGAAGAAAATCTTTTCCAGTTCGGGCGTTATCTGCTCATGTCCTCGTCGAACAATACGCTTCCCGCGAATCTCCAAGGGCTTTGGAATCACAAAGTTCACGCGCCGTGGGCGAGCGATTATCACAACAACATCAACATTCAGGAAGCCTACTGGCCGGCGGAAGTGACGAACCTTTCCGAGTGCCATATGCCGTTGCTCAATTTCATCACGGAAAGCACTCCCGCCTCGCGCGCAATGACGAAAAAACAGTTCGGCGAAAATCATCGCGGATGGACGACGCGCATTTCCCAAAATCCGTGGGGCTGGGGCGGTTGGACAATGTGGAACGTGCCGATTAACGCTTGGTACGCGTTGCACATGTGGGAACATTTTCAGTTCACGCAGGACAAAAAATTCCTCAAAGAACAGGCGTATCCCATGATGAAAGAAGCCTGCCAATTCTGGGAAGATCACCTGAAAGAACTCGGCAAGGACGGAAAAGGTTTCGCGTCCGGCGACAAAAACGCCGATCGCAATCAGCTCAAGGGAATGCCGGCGGGAACGCTCGTCGCGCCCAACGGTTGGTCGCACGAATGGGGACCGACGGAAGACGGCGTTGCGCACGACCAGCAGCTCGTCCGCGATCTTTTCAACAACACCATCGAAGCGGCGAAAATCCTCGGCGTCGATGCCGCGTGGACGAAAAAACTTCAAGAAAAACGCGATCGGCTCGCGCCCGACAAAATCGCTCCCGGCGGCTACCTGCAAGAGTGGATTATCGATCGCCCGAACATGGTCAGCGGACACCGCCACACCTCGCACCTTTTCGCCGTGTTCCCGGGCAGCGAAATTTCCGTCGCGAAAACGCCCGCCCTCGCCGCCGCCGCAAAAAAATCGCTCGAACTGCGCGGCACCGCCGGCGATTCCCGCCGCTCGTGGTCGTGGCCGTGGCGCACCGCGCTCTGGGCGCGTTTCAAGGAAGGCGACAAGGCGCACGAAATGATTGAGGGACTTTTCACGCACAACACGCTCCCGAATTTGCTCACGACGCATCCGCCGTTCCAGATGGACGGCAATTTCGCCTATCCCGCAGGCGTCGCGGAAATGCTTCTGCAATCCCACGCCGGGCAAATCGAGCTGCTGCCCGCGCCCTGCAAAGCGTGGCCCGACGGCTCCGTGCGCGGCATGAAAGCTCGCGGGAACATCACCGTCAATTTCGATTGGAAAAACGGAAAAGTCACCAAACACGAACTTTTTTCCCCGACGGAACAGACCGTCACCGTCGTCATCAACGGCAAAAAGAAAACGGAAAAGACGAAACCGTTCCCGGAAAAGAAGAGAAAATAAAAACATGCACGCGCTTTCACGATTTCTTCCCGACGACTTCGATCCCGCCGCAGGGCTGACGCTGCTCTCCGGAAAAGGCGCCTACCCGCGAATGCTTGCGGAACGCGCCCGCGCCGCGGGAACGGACGTTTCGCTCATCGCGATTGAGGGCGACGTCGATGAAGATTTCGTCGCGACGTTCCCGCGGGAACGCGTGCGCACGGTCAAGCTCGGTCAACTCGGAAAATTTCTCGCTTCGCTCGAAAAACTCGGCGCGCGCTACTTCGTCATGGCGGGGCAAGTGGCGCCGAAACGGCTTTTCGGCGGGCTCGTTCCCGACCTGAAAGCGGCGCTGATTCTCGCACGGCTCAAAGAACGCAACGCGCACACGCTTTTCGGCGCCGTCGCCGACGAAGCCGCGAAAATCGGCGTCGTGCAACTCGACGCGCGCGCATTTATGGACGACCAGCTCGCCGCCGCGGGAACGCTCGTCGGCAAAGCGAAACGCGTTGACGACTTCGCGCTCGAATACGGCATTCGCATCGCCAAGGAATGCGCGCGGCTCGACATCGGACAGGGCGTCGTCGTTTCCGGCGGCACGGTTACCGCCGTCGAAGCTTACGAAGGCACGGACAATATGCTGCGGCGTTGCGCCGACATTCCGAAAAAAAATCCGCTCTACGTCAAAACCGTGAAGCCGGGACACGACTACCGTTTCGACGTGCCGTGTTTCGGGTTGCGCACGCTTGAAAGCATGGAAATCGGCGGGATCGCCGCCGCCGCGCTCGAAGCGGACAACGTCGTCATTCTCGAAAAAGAAAAAGTTTTCGCCGAAGCGAATCGCAAGGGCTTCACGCTTCTCGGCTGGCAATAAAAAATCGCAAAAAAAGCGTTCCCGAAAATTCGCGGGAACGCTTTTTTTGTGCGAACGAAAAATTTCCGCTCAGGCTTTTTTCGCGCGGCGGGAACGCACCGCCTGCGCAAGAACTTCGAGCACGCTTTTCGTCTGTTCGACGGAAATGCAGGCGTCCGTGATGCTCTGCCCGTAAACGCAGGAGCTGTTGCCGTCGTTGTGATAATCCTGACGTCCTTCGACGAGATTGCTTTCAATCATCACGCCCGTAATCGTGCCCTGCCCGGCGGAAATCTGTGCGGCGAGATCCGCCGCGACGAGCGGCTGACGCAGGTAATCTTTTTTGCTGTTCCCGTGAGAACAATCGACGACGACCGCCGCCGGAAGTTTCGCCGCCGTCAGCTTTTCCTCGCATTCGCGAATGTATTCTTCTCCGTAATTCGGTCCCGTGCGGGAACCGCCGCGCAAAATGACGTGCGCATCTCGGTTGCCCTGCGTTTCGAAAATCGCGACCACGCCGTCCTTTGTGACCGACGGGAACCAATGCGAATGATGCGAAGAACGCACGGCGTCGATCGCAACCTGAATCATGCCGTCCGTTCCGTTTTTGAATCCGATCGGCATGGAAAGCCCGGATGCGAGTTCGCGGTGAATCTGCGACTCGGTCGTGCGCGCGCCGATTGCGCCGTAGGAAACGAGATCCGCGAGAAACTGCGGCGTGATCGGATCGAGAAATTCCGTTGCCGCGGGAACGCCCATGTCGGAAATGTCGCAAAGAAGTTTGCGGGCAAGGTGCAATCCGTCATTGATGCGAAACGTGCCGTCGATGTAGGGATCGTTAATCAGTCCTTTCCAACCGACGACCGTGCGCGGTTTTTCAAAATAGGTGCGCATGACGAGCAGAAGCTCCGCTTCGTATTTTTTCGCGTATTCGGAGACGAACGCCGCATAATCCAGCGCGGCGGGAACGTCGTGAATCGAACACGGACCGGTGATGACCACGAGCCGGTCGTCCGCCCTGTTCAAGATTCGGCTGATGCCTTCACGCGCGTGTTCAACCGTGTGAAGCGCTTTTTCCGAGGGACAAATTTCGTCCATCAGAAGCGCCGGAGTCACAAGCGGTTTTCGCCGTTGGATGCGCGTGTCGTCTGTCTTGCTGCTGATCATTTCGAAAGGGAAAAAGATGTTCAGTCAGCAAAACACGTTCCCGTTATTTTGTCGAACGGGAAAATGGAGGAACTTTCGCATTGCGGCGGGAACGCCGTTCGCGCAGAATCGCAGGCACTATGGCAAAACAAGTCGTCTCTCCCCGCGTTCGCGGATTCGTTTGCATCACGGCTCACCCGGAAGGATGCGCCGCCCATATCCGCGAGCAGATTGCTTACGTCAAAAGCCGCCCCGCGATGAAAAACGGGCCGAAAAACGTGCTCGTCATCGGCGCGTCCACAGGCTACGGACTCGCGTCCCGCATTTCCGCCGCATTCGGTTCCGGCGCGAATACTTTCGGGATTTATTTCGAGCGCCCCAGCGCGAACGGCAAACCCGCTTCCGCCGGTTGGTACAACACCGCCGCGTTCGAAGCCGAAGCCAAAAAAGCCGGACTCTACGCCGCCTCGATGAACGGCGACGCGTTTTCCGCCGACATGAAAGCGCAGGTCATCGAACGCCTCAAAAAGGAAATGCCGAAAATCGACCTCGTCGTCTATTCGCTCGCGGCGCCGCGCCGCACCGATCCCGTGACGGGCGAAGTTTATAAATCCGTTCTCAAAACCGTCGGCGAACCTTTCCATTCCAAGAATCTCGACACGGACAAAAAGCTCGTCAACGACGTGACGATCGAGCCCGCGAACGAAGAAGAAATCAAGGCGACCGTCAAGGTCATGGGCGGCGAAGACTGGAAGCTCTGGATTGAAGCGCTCGACGATGCGGGACTGCTCGCGGACGGTTGCCAGTCGGTCGCGTATTCCTACATCGGACCCGAGCTGACGTGGCCGATTTACAAGGACGGCTCCATCGGGCAGGCGAAAAAAGACCTCTACGCCAAAGCGAATGAAATCGACGCGATTCTCAAAATTCGCCGCGGGCGCGCGTTCGTTTCCGTGAACAAGGCAGTCGTCACGCAGGCATCGTCCGCGATTCCCGTGGTGCCGCTTTACATTTCGATTCTGTTCAAGGTGATGAAAGCGAAAGGTCTGCACGAAGATTGCATCGAACAGATTCAGCGCCTCTTCGAAACGCAGATGTACAACGACAACGCGCTCACGTTCGACGAACAGGGACTCGTCCACATCGACGACTGGGAAATGCGCGACGACGTGCAGAAAGAAGTCTTCGAAATTTGGCCGAAAGTCTCGACGGAAAATCTGCTCGAACTCACCGATTTTGTCGGCTATCAGGCGGGCTTCCTGAAACTCTTCGGCTTCGGGCTTCCCGGCGTCGATTACTCGGCGGAAGTCGAACTCGAAGTCCCGATCGCGTAAGCAAAAAGGCTCTTCACGAAAAAAGGCGTTCCCGCGCGGGAGCGCCTTTTTTCGTCTCAAAACCGAGACCTCGCGAAATCGCGCGAGGGAAAAATTTACTGCTCGGCGTCTTTTTTCGGCTTGAGAAATTCCCGCCACTTGTCGGCGTGTTGCCAATAGGCGATTGCGAGATCGGTCGGCGCGGGAGCGGAATCGACGTAAGTCTCGGGAACGTCCGATTCACCGCGATAAATCAGAATCTGCCGCACGGGCTTCATCACGACGAGCGTTCCGTTCCCGTCGAGAAAACCGAGGTGCTGATAATTGCTGATGAACGCGCGGGAACGGTAGTCGGGCGCAAGCGCGTCTTTGCCGTAGAAAGAATATTCGACGTCGAAATTCAAAAGCCCGAGCAAGGTCGGCAACGCATCGATTTGGCTGACGAGAAAATCCGCGCGTTGCGGAGCAATGTGTTTCGGCGCGTAGAAAATCAGCGGAATGCGATGCTTGTCCGGATTGAGCTCGCGCCGCCCGGCGCAACTCGAACAATGGTCGGCGACGAAGACAAAAATCGTGTCGTCGAACCACGGGCGTTCCCGCGCAAGGCGCATCAGCTCGCCGACGGCGAAGTCCGCATACTTCACGGCGCCGTTGCGCCCGCTCTTCGACGGAATGTCGATTTTTCCGTCGGGATAGGCAAACGGACGATGATTGGACGTCGTGAACACAAAATTGAAAAACGGCGTGCCGCGCGCGAAAGACGCGTCCGCTTCGCGCAGTGCGCGACGGTAAAGATCCTCGTCGCACACGCCCCAAATCGTCGAAAACGTAACTTCGTCGTCGCGCATCGAAGCGCGATCGCAGATTTCGAAACCGTTGTTCCCGAAGTAATGATTCATGTTGTCGAAAACGCCGTGCCCGCCGTAAATCCAACGCGCATCATAGCCGCGATCGGCAAAAATTTTTCCCGCCGTCTCGATGCCTTCGTTCCCGTCGCGCCGCACGACGGACATTCCCGGCAGCGGCGGCAGCGAAGCGCTGAGCGCTTCAAGCCCGCGCACGGAGCGCGTTCCCGTTGCATACGCGTTGGAAAAATAAAGCCCTTCGCCCGCGAGTCGCGTCAGGTTCGGCGTAAGGTTTGCGCCGTCCTCGCGGTTTTCGTTCATAAATTCCGCGCCCATGCTTTCCATGACGACGAGCATGACGTTAAGCCGCTTTTCCGGACCGCGCGGAAGCGTTCGGCGCCGAATATCCGCGCCGTCCGCGTGCGTAAAACGCGTTCCCGCGCCGGCAAATTCCTCGCGGATTTTTTGCGTCGCTTCCTCTTCGGGCAACGTCGGATAAAACGCCGCGTAGTCGAGCTCGTTTTTCAGAAATGCGGAAAAGAACGAGTAAAAACCGTTTTTGCCGAGCTCATCGTTGTAGCGATTTCCGGTGCCTTCCGCCTGCGCGATATCCACGCAAAAAAACGCGACGCCGCACAGCGCGAGCGTTCCCGCGAGAACGCCGCCGCGCGTCTTCCAACCCGGCGCGGGAACGTGCGGAACGAGCCACCGCCACGCGAGCGCACACGCCAACGCCGCCGCAAGTGCCACGCCGGAAAGAATCGGCACCATCGGGTAGCTTTGGCGAATGTTGCCGACGACCTCCGTCGTGTAAATCAGATAATCGACCGCGATGAAATTGAAACGCGAACGAAATTCGTCCCAGAAAAAAAGCTCCGAAACTTCCGTGAACACGCACACAAGCGCGAACACGGCGAAAATCACAAGCGAGATCGCGCGGTCGAGCCGCGTGCCGTGAAACCGCCGCGGGAGCACGAAAAGATAAATCAGAAACGGCACGATGCCCCACAGAAACGCCGTCAGCGTTTGCACGCAAACGTTGAACGCCGAGTGCGCAAGCAGCGGCGCGGACGTGTCCACCTGCGGGAAATCCCACACGAACGTCGCGAGCACTTCAAGCAGCTCCGCGCCGCAAAACACGACGAAAAACGGCGCCACGCGGCGCACGTAGTAATTTCCGAAAAGCCCGGAAAAAAGTTTTTTTACAAAGGAAATCATAACAAAAAAAACGTGCGTAAATTTACGAAATGCATTCAGCCGCGCGAAACGTTCCCGCGAAAAAAATCAATAGAGCCGGAAAAGCATCGGCAACACGCCCGCCTCGTGCAAGCCCTCGGAAAGCTCGAAAAGCCCGATGACCCAGATGAACCAAAGCGCATCGACGACGCGGCGCGTAAATTGGCGCGGCTTCACGATCCACGATTCCGGTTGCGGCGCACGCTTCGCGAAAATTCGCGGGAACACCGCGGGAACGTCGCGCACATACGCGCGGTAAGGCTCGCCGAAAATCGCTTCAAGCCGCTTTTGCTCCGCAAGCACAATCGTCGGATAATACAACGCGAACAACACGCAAACGACAACGGGAATCGTGATTGTTTCCGTCGCGAGCGACGTTCCCGCCGCGCCGATAAAGCTGAACAGGTAAAGCGGATTGCGGCAGAGCGCATACGGACCCTCGCGCACGAGCTCGCCGTTCTTGCGCCCTTCGAGATAGAGCGAACTCCATACGCGACCGAGCGCTCCCGCGCCTGCGCACACGCACGCCGCAAACATCAGCGACTCCGCGACAATCGGCGAAATGCCTTCCCACGCCGTTCCGCCGAACAGCAGAAACACCGCCAGCGCCGCTCCCGCGACAATTTTCGTGCCCGCCGTGCGAAGCCGTTCATTCAATGTTCTTACCGTGATGTCGTTGCCCATAGTTTTGAAAACGTTTGATGCTTTACCCTCAAAAGCGTTTCGAATCTATGAGTTTTGTGTAAGATTTCGATAAGTCTTTTGTTAGTTTTTTGTTAGGAAGCGCGCCGCGTTGCAATTGCCGTTGACGGGAACGCGCGAAGAGCGGATTTTCGTCCGCGACTTTCGACTCGAAAAAAATCATGTGGAAATATTACGCGCTCCTCTCCGCATTCTTTGCGGCGCTCACGACGATTTTCGCCAAAATCGGCATTCGGGACGTCAATTCCGACCTCGCGACGACAATTCGCACCGGCGTCGTCCTGCTCATCGCCGCGCTTTTCGCGGCGGCGGGCGGACACTTTTCGGAAATCCGCACAATTCCGCGCACAACGTGGATTTTTCTGATTCTTTCGGCGGCGGCGACCGGGCTTTCGTGGCTTTGCTATTTCAGAGCACTGCAACTCGGCGACGCCTCGCGCGTCGCTCCCGTGGACAAGCTCAGCATCGTCTTCACGCTCGCGCTCGCCACGATTTTTCTCGGCGAACCGCTCTCGCTGAAAACGCTCGCGGGAACGCTTCTCATCCTCGCGGGAACGCTCGTTCTGCTCGTCAAATGACGTCCGCTACGCGCGTCGTTGAAAAAGCCGTTCGACGCGAGTGAAAATAAAATCCGTCGCAATCGCCGTAATCAGCGAAAGCGCCGTCGTCGCGAAAAACACCGCGCAAACGCTGCCGAGCTCGGAATCGCCGCCGAGCGAATACAATTCGTGCCGCAAATAGTAATACAGGAAAAAACTGTGGTTCAGCCACATCCAGCCGCTGTATTTTCCGAGAAATGCAAGCACTTTCCCGACGAGCGTTCCCGCCGGAACGAGCGCCCAAATCGCAAACAAAATTGCAGGCATCGCAACAACGCGCCACAAGTCGGCCACCGGAATGAAAATCGCAATCGCCGCAATCGCCGCCAAAAACACGACCGCGATTGCCGCGCGCAACACAAAATTTTTCTCGCGAAATTTTCGCAAAAATTCAATCGGCGCCTCCGACGAAAAATTCAGCGTTCCCGCGAGATAGCCGAGCACGAACGCGAGTGCAGTGAGCGAGTAGGGAAGCGATCCTCCGACCACGTATGAGGCGACAATCCAAAGCCCCAACGTTCCCGCGCAGAAACACGCATTGCGCACGCCGCCGCCGAACTTCGCAAACGCGATGCGGCAAATCGGAAAATACACGATGATCGCCGTCAGAAACAGCGACGCATACCACCACTCGCCGCAAACATTTCCGCCGCGCCCCATGAGCGCAAGCGCAATCTGCTTCACGCCGACCGTGTGCTCGACGCCATTGGGATATTCCACCGGGAAAAACGCAAGCATCGCTCCGCCGATCAGCACGCACGGCAGATACATTTTCCAGAAGCGAAAAAGCGATTTTTTCGCCGTTCCCGCAAGCGACTTTTTCGCAGAAAGCGCAAGTCCGAGCCCGGTGACGAAAAGAAAAATCGGCACGCAAACGTAGCCCAGATGGCAAAGCCTCGCAAACAACGTGTGATCGATGAGCGCTTGTCGAACCGCAGAATCGAGCGGAATTCTCCCGCTGTTGATTGAAAAAAACGCGTGAATCTCAATCATCAGCAAAATCGCAACGCCTTTGAAAACGTGCGAATCGTCGCGCGAAATCAGCGCGGGAGCGCTACTGTCAATGGGGGGGGGGTAAGCGTTCCCGCACAACGTTTCTCGTGCGAGAGCAAGCGTTTTCATGATTTTTGCGAACATAAGGTGCGTGAAATTAGCGTTCCGTTTCGCGCTCGGCAAAACAAAATTTTCTTGGGGGCGGAGACGTGGACGTCTCCGCCCCCAGTTAAAAGCGTCAGCTCAGTTTGCGTTTGTAGTCTTCGTAGCCGAAGCGGCGAATGATTTCGTAATTTCCGCTCGCGGGATCATAGCTTGCGATGGCGGGCAGGCAAATGCCGTTGAACGTTGTGTTTTTCACCATCGTGTAATGCGACATGTCGAGAAGCGCGAGGCGCTGACCGGGAACGAGCGGCTGCGGGAACGAGTAATCGCCGAGCACGTCGCCCGCGAGGCAAGTGCCGCCGGCGAGCCGATACGTGTGCGCGAACTCGCCCGGCGTTCCCGCGCCGAGAATTTCCGCACGGTAAGGCATTTCGAGCGTGTCGGGCATGTGGGCGCTCGCCGAAGTGTCGAGAATCGCAATCGGCATGCCGTTGTTCACGATGTCGAGCACGGTGCAGACGAGCACGCCCGTGCGGATCGCGACCGCTTCGCCCGGCTCAAGATAAATTTGAAGGTGCTCGCCCCATTTTTTTCGAAATGCGAGAATCGTTTCGCAGAGCAGATCGACGTTGTAGCTCGGATGCGTAATCCAGTGCCCGCCGCCGAAATTTATCCATTTCATACGCGGAATGAATTCGCCGAATTTTTCCTCAAAATGCGGAATCGTGCGCGCGAGCACGTCCGCGCCCTGCTCGCACATCGTGTGCATGTGCAGACCTTCGAGCCCGTCGAGATCGCCCTCGCGAATTTCCGCGCGAATCGTGCCGAGCCGCGATCCCGCCGCGCAGGGATTGTAAATTTCGTGTTCGACTTCGGCGTATTGCGGATTGACGCGCAACCCGCAGGAAATTTTCCGTCCGCTCGCCGCGACGACATCGCGGAAACGCCGCCATTGCGACGGCGAATTAAACGAAATGTGATCGACGAATTTCACAAGCGCGTCCATGTCCTGCGGCGGGAACGCCGGCGAATAAACGTGGCATTCGCCGGGAAAAAATTCGTTCCCGAGCAAGGCTTCGTGCAGACCGCTCGCGGTCGTTCCCGCAAGGTATTTCGAAATGAGCGGGAACTCGCTGAACTGCGCGAAACCTTTGAGCGCGAGCAAAATTTTTGCGCCCGTGCGCTCCGTAACGCCGCGCAACACGCGACAATTTTCTTCGAGCAAACCGCGGTGCAACAGGTGGCACGGCGAGGGAACGCGGCTGAGATCGAGCTTGGAAAATTCTTCGATGAAACGGTCGGACATTTGACGCGAAATTCTGCGTCAAAGCGCGTTCCCGCGCGAGAGGAATTTTCATCGCAAAAAAAGCGCCCCGTCGCGGGAACGAAACGCGTTCCCGCGTTGTCGCAAAAAAAATCCCCGCGGGAACGGGGATTTTTTTTGCAATGCGAATGCGTGTGCTCAGGCGAGAATTT
>CAVFCB010000052.1:0-12319 GCA_963620895.1 Bacteroidaceae bacterium
GCGGGAACGCGGGAAAAGCGTTGACTTGTGCGGCGGGAACGGTTTTCATTCCGCTTTCTTTCGCCACGGAGAGATGACAGAGTGGCCGATTGTGCCTGACTCGAAATCAGGTGTGCCGCAAGGCACCGGGGGTTCGAATCCCTCTCTCTCCGCCATTTCTCTCTCTAAACAATGCTGGCAATTCTTGCTTTGACGCCGCTCATTGCGGCGATGATTCTCTTAGGCGCTTTTCGGTTTTCACCCTCGTCGTCATTAGTCGTTGCGCTGATAATTTCTGTCGGTCTCGGTTTTTTTGTTTGGGGAATGTCCGCCGGGCTGATTGCGGGAGCGGCGGTTTTGGGTGTGTTGAAAGCGTTGGACATTATTCTGATTATTTTCGGTGCGATTTTTCTTTTGAACGTGCTGAAAAAAAGCGGAGCGCTTACTGCGATCAACAATTCCTTTTCGAAAATTTCCTCGGATCGTCGCGTGCAAACGGTGGTGTTGGCGTGGCTGTTCAGCGGCTTTATTGAAGGCGCGGCGGGCTTCGGCGCGGCGGCGGCGCTGACGGCGCCGTTGTTGGTCGGGCTGGGTTTTCCGGCGGTGGCGGCGGTGGCGGTTGCGCTTATTTGCAACACGATGCCGGTGCCGTTCGGCGGCGCGGGAACGCCGGTGCTGACGGTGCAGAAAACGTTGTCGGAAAATTTTATCGAAGCGGGCATTGAGCCGGGAACGTTTATGGCGTCCGCGATTGAACACACGGCGGGAATTTTTTCGATTTCGGGAACGTTTCTTCCGCTGATTGCGGTGGCGTTTCTTGTGCTGACGACATCGCGGGAACGCCGTTTTCGTTCGATTTTAGAAATCGCGCCGTTCTGCGTTTTTGCGGGTTTGGCATACACGATTCCGTGGTATTTTTCCGCGCGTTTTCTCGGACCGGAATTGCCGTCGATGCTCGGCGCGGTTTTCGGATTGCCGATCGTGATTCTCGGAATTCGCTTCGGATTTCTCGTTCCCGCGCATGTTTGGCGTTTCCCGAATGAATCTTGCGGGAACGCGGAGTTGTCGAAAGCCGAATCCGTTCCCGTCGCGGGAACGCCGCCGCGTGAAATTTCCGCGCTGAAAGCGTGGCTTCCGTATGCGGCGATTGCCGCGATTCTCGTGCTGACGCGGCTTGAATTTCTGCCGTTTCGCGCCGTGCTGGCGTCGTTCGGGCGAATCGTCGTCGAGCAGGGATTTTTCCCGGGGAAATTTGATTGGGCGTTTTTCAACAATCCGGGCGTGATTCCGTTTTTCCCGGTCGCGATTGTTTCCGGGTTGTGTTTCGGGCTGAAGGCGAAAGAGATTTTCGGCGTGTGTCGCGCATCGGGCAAGCAAATCGGCGCGGCGGCGATTGCGATTGCCGCCAGCGTTGCGTTGGTGCAGGTGATGACGTTTTCCGGGAACGGCGCGAGTGAGCTTCCGGGAATGCTGACGGCGGTCGCCGAAGCTGCGGCGGATCTTGCGGGCGGCGCGTTCCCGATTATTTCTCCGATGCTGGGAGCGCTGGGCGCGTTTTTCTCCGGCTCGTGCACGGTTTCGAGCATTCTTTTCGTTTCGATACAATTCGATACGGCGGATTTGCTTCAGCTTTCGAAAGAAACGATTGTCGCGTTGCAGTTGGTCGGCGGCGGCATCGGAAGCATGGTGCGCATCAGCGGCGTGATTGCGGCGTGCGCAACGGTGAACGCCGGCGGCAAGGAAAGCCGCATTATGGCGCTCTGTTGCGTTCCCATCGCCGTGCTGATCGTGCTTTCTCTCGTCGCCGCGAAATTTTTGTATCTTTGACGGAGCTTCGCACGATTCGGAATTACGAAGATTTTCCGAGTTCCTCCGAAAAGGTTGAAAAGTGCGGCGGATGCGCCTATGATGAGGCGAAATTCGTTTTTTTCGCAAGAATCGTGAACAGTGCCGTCATCGCCGACCGTTCCCGCCTCGCCTCGATGTTTGAAGCGGGGTGGAGTTTTTTGTGTCGGATGGACAAGCTTACGCCGCTGATTATTTTAGCGCTTTCGGCGTTGGGCGTAGCGGGAATTTTTGCTTCGGGCAGTTATGATGCGAGCGACGAATGGCGCAAGCAGATTGTTTACGTCGCGATCGGTTTTCTTGCGTATTTAGGCGTTTCCGCCGTGGATTTTCGTTTTTATCGGCGCAATGCGAACCGCATTTATCTGGTGGGAATCGCGTTGCTCGTTCCCGTGGCGATTTTCGGATTTTTCAAAATCGGCGGCGTGCAGTTCATTCACTCGGTGAACGGCGCGTATCGCTGGTATTTCCTCGGTTCGACGAGCGTGCAACCGTCGGAGTTCGCGAAAGTTTCGACGCTGATTTTTCTTGCGGCGTTGCTTTCCGTAAAACCGTTGGGCGCGTTTCGGGAATCGTTCCCGACGTTTTGGCGCGCGGCGGCGGGCGCGTTTCTCCCGTTCGTGTTGGTGTTCGTGGAGCCGGATTTGGGTTCGAGTCTCGTTTACGTTCCCGTGCTTTTCGCGTTGCTTTTTGCGGCGAATCTGACGTGGAGATTCTTTGCGATTGTCGGTGTTGCGGGCGCGTTGCTTTTTTCGGTGGTCGCGGCGGATTTGTATTTTTACCGTGCCCGCGTGGTCGATTACATTTCCGCTCGCGTGGAGGAAACGGGGCGCGTTCCTCAAAATCCGGCGGCGGAAATTCGTTCCCGCGAAAATCGCGAAACGTGGGGCTACGAGAAAGATTCGTATTTTTTCCTGCTGAAAGATTATCAGCGGGAACGCCTGCTGTCTTTCGTCGATCCGCAGACGATTGATCCGAACGGCGTCGGATCGAGCTGGAACGTGCGGCAGTCGCTGATTTCCGTCGGAAAGGGCGGATTGACGGGCGAGGGCTTCAACAAAGGCACGCAGGCGAAGCTCGGATATTTGCCCGAACTCGCGGCGCACAATGATTTTCTTTTCTCCGTGCTTGCGGAGGAATACGGCTTCGCGGGATGCGCGGCGCTGGTGTTCGCTTACGGAGCGCTGATGCTTCGGACGATCATCATCGGTCTGCGTTCCCGCGACACATTCGGAATACTTTTAACGATCGGCGTTTCGGTCATGGTTTGCGTTCATTTGCTGATCAACATCGGCATGAATATCGGTATGATGCCCGTGACCGGATTGTCGCTCCCGTTCCTAAGTTACGGGGGGTCCTTTGTGTTGAGCTGTTTTATCGTGTTCGGACTGGTGCAAAGCGTGCACTGCCATACGGAAATTCCCGAGGGCGACGACGCTTTTGAAAATCCGAGCGAACCGAAGAAAACGGCATCTTCGCGGAGGGCGTTCCCGGCGTAAGACAACACTCAAAAAAATAAAAAAATGCCAGACATTCCAGACACAGACAATTTGCCGCACGACGAAAATGAGGCTCTGCGCCACCCGCCCAAACCGCACGAGGTCGCGCCGATTCCCACCGCCGAGCTCCACGAAGGCGCACGTCAGCGGGCAAAAAAACTTCCAATCCTTCAACGCATCGTGAAACATTTTTCCAAAGACCGCGATCGGTTCCGCGAACTGATCATCAACTCGGAGCCGCTCGAAAAACGCGCGGCGCTGCTGACGGACGGCGTGCTCGAAAAATACGAGCTCGAACGCGTCGGCGAACAACGCATGGTCGGCGCCATTTTCAAAGGTCGCATTCAAAATCTCGAAAAAGGTTTGAAAGCGGCGTTCGTGGACATCGGTCAGCAGAAAAACGCGTTTTTGCATTACTGGGATATGTTGCCCGCGGCAAACGATTCGTCCGTCGAATTCATTCGCGACAACGAAAGCGCCGAGCAAAAATCCAAGCGGGAACGCTATAAAATCACGGACATTCCCGAGCTGTTCCCGATCGGGAGCGAAATCGTCATTCAGGTGACGAAAGATCAGATCGGCACGAAAGGTCCGCGCACGACGACGAACATCGCCATTCCCGGGCGCTTCATCGTGCTCATGCCGTTTTCGGGACAGTGCGGCGTTTCCCGCAAAATCGAAAATTCCGCCGAACGCGATCGCCTGAAAAAACTTTTGCGTCGGCTGACGATCCCGCAGGGAATGGGCGTGATCATTCGCACTGCGGGCGAAGGCAAAAAACTTCGCTACTTCGTGCGCGACCTGCATATGCTGTTGCGCCGCTGGGCGGAAATTTGCAACACGATCAATTCCACGGCGAAGCCCTGCATGCTTTATCAGGAGCCGGATCTGATCGAGCGCACCGTGCGCGATTTTCTCACCGAAGACATCGATCGCATTCTCGTCGATTCCGAAGAAGATTATCAGGCGATCATCACGGCAGTCGGCGAAATTTCTCCGCGTTCCCGCAGCAAGGTCGTTCGCTACAAGGACAACATTCCGATTTTTGAACGCTTCAACATCGAGCGCCAAATCGAGCAGACCTACATGCGCCGCGTGCCGCTCCCGTCCGGCGGCGAAATCGTCATCGACGAAACGGAGGCGCTCACCGCAATCGACGTCAATACAAGCGGGCACAAAGGCAAGGGCGACGCGAAGGATTTTGTCGTTCAGGCAAACATCGAAGCCGTGAAAGAATCCGCGCGCCAGATTCGTCTGCGCAATCTCGGCGGGCTCATCATCATCGATACCGTGGACATGAAAAATCCCAAGGATCGCAAGGCCGTTTTCAATGCGTTGCGCGATGCGATGAGCATGGATCGCGCAAAGCACCAGATTCTCCCGATTTCTCAGCTCGGCATTCTGCAAATGACGCGGCAACGCCAGCAGGAAAGCAATACGACGTCGCTCTACATGGGCTGCCCGTATTGTCAGGGGCGCGGGATCGTCAAAAATCCGCGCACGATGAGCGTCGAGATTCAGCGACGCCTCGTCAGCGTCATTCGCCGTATGCGCGGGCTTCAGTCAAACGTCGGACGCGAGCTTTCGTTCCGCGTTTTCCTGCACCCGCTGAATCTGGAACGCCTGCGTTCGGACGATCGCGATTCCATCGCGGACATCGAGAACGCCTACAACGTGAGTCTTTCTTTCCGCGCCGACCCGTCTTTCCACGTGGAGAACTTCAAAATTCTGAATATGGAAACCGGCGAAGAAATGCGCTGAGCGTTCCCGCCGCAAAGTGTGCCTTTTTTTGTGAAAAAAAAGCTTGCGTTGCGGCGGGCGAACCCTCAACATTTAGCCACAATACCAACTTAACCTGCGTATAAGAGATAAGAGAAAAAACCATGAAGACCATCCTTAACACTATCGCAATTTCGTTCGCTCTCGCCGGTTCCGCTTTCGCGGAATCGCCGCTCGTGCCGCTTCCCGTTCTCGGCGAAGAGGCTGGCATTCGCGCGCTCCTGAACGCGTCCGTCGCTTACAACGACAACATTTACCTGCAGGACAAACACGCGAAGGCGGATACGATCTTTACGATCTCCCCGGGCGCCGAATTCAGCACCGGCGAAACCGGTCGCAACAAGGCGACGTTCCGCTTCATCGAAAACATCCTGTTCTACATGGATGAAGACGACAACAACCGCGCACTCGAGAACTTGGACTTCACGTTCTCGCACGGCGCCGAGGGCGACAAGCTTCGTTGCTCCGTTGCCGCCGGCTTCCACCACAATCAGGCGAGCTCTTCCCGCGAATCCCAGACCCCGGGGCACATGACGCGCTCCTACAACTACTACGGGAACGCGATTGCGTCCTACAAGGTGGGCGAAAAAACTTCCGTGCGTTCCGGCTTCAAGTGGAACGGCACGACGTATGACAACAGCGCGGCTCGCGACGCTTACAACGATCGTCAGCAATACGCCGTTCCGCTGTATCTCTACTACGCGGTGACGGAAAAGCTCAACGTCGGTCTCTCCGGCGAATATCGCTACGTCGATTTGGCGTCGAGCGGTCGCAATCGTGAGCTCGGCTCGCATCCCGGCATCGAGCAGGTTTGGTTCTTCGGTCTTTCCGCCGAAGGTCGCGCGTGGGAAAAACTTTCCCTGAACGGTCGTATCGGTTATACCCACTCCGATTATTCCCGCCGCACGACTTATTCCGACGGTAGCAAAAGCTCGCTCGGTGCGTCCATTACGGCAAATTGGCGTGCGACCGAAAAACTCGCTACGGCATTGACAGTCGATCGTGACTTTGATATCGGCGGCGCGGGTGAAAGCATCCTCTCCACGGGCGTGTCCCTGAGCGGCGATTACAAGATCAACGATTTCTGGTCCGCGAACGCCAGCCTCAGCTATCGCTACGACGATTATCAGTCCTACTCTCGCGAAGACAATCTTTACACGTTCCGTGTCGGCGCGGCTTACGCGTTCAACGAATACGCGAGCGCGTATGCGAATTACCTGTTCTCGGTTGACGATTCGCAGGGCGGGCAGGACTACACGAACAATGTCGTGACGGTCGGTATCTCTCTCCGCTACTAAGCGGAGGGAGAACGTTTTTCTTGGCGCTTTCGCAAGGTCGGGAATAAGATTAATAAGTTCGATTTGAAATGAATTCAAGTTTTGCGATTCGAGCCGCGGGTTTCGTTGCGGCTCTTTTCTTTTGCCTCGTTTTTTCGGGGTGCGACACGGTTTCCGGCGCGGGAACGTATCCTCAGCCGGTCGGCAGAGGCGAGTCGCTCAACAGTCAGGACTACCGTGTTCGCCCGCTGGACACGTTGCGTTTTGAAATGTATGCCGAGCCGGACAATCGCGGCGAATATCGCGTTTCCAAGGAAGGCAACATCACGCTGAACTTCATCGGGCAAATTTCCGTTGAAGGGAAAACGCTCTCCGAGCTGAAAGCGTATATCGAAAAACGTTACCGCGACGACGGCTACTACACGAATCCGCAGGTGACGCTGACCGTTGTCGCCTACGCCGAACGCCGAATTTACGTGAGCGGCTACGTCGCGAGTCCCGGTCCCGTGCTCATTCCGATTGAAGAAGAGCTGACGCTTGCGAAGGCGATCGACGCCGCGCGCGGCGTGCTCCCGCGTGCTTCGCGCACCGGCGTGAAAGTTACGCGCACGAAGGACGGCGTCATTCGCAACTGGGAAGTTGACCTGAAGCGCATTCAGGAAGGGCTCGATCCGGATTTCCCGCTCGAGGAAGGCGATCGTATTTTCGTTCCCGACAGCGCAATTTAATGTCGCGCGGGAACGCCGATTTTTTTCTTAATCAAAAAAATATTTTTTCAGATGGCAATTTCCGAAAACAACGAAAATCCGCCGCCGCAGCAGGGCGCAGAGACGACTCCGCCGCAACAGCTCGGACCGGGCTACGGTCCCGGTTACGGCTACGGTTATGGCGGAGGTTACGGATACGGCGGCGGCTACGGCGATGCGGCGAGCTTTTCCGAAACGATGCAATCGCGCACGCTCTCGGACTGGATCGCAATGTTCCGGGAACGCATTTGGTATTTGATTCTTTCCGTGTTCGTCGTCGTGACGGGCGCGCTCATCTACACGTATAACGTCGTTCCCGAATACACGGCTTCCGCGCGTCTCCGCGTGCTGAAAAACGCGATTCAGGCGGCGCCCGGCAGTGCGGCGAATACTTCGACGATCGATACGATTTCCGGGCAGGAAGATTTTCAGACGCAGCTCGAAATCATGCGCTCGGGAACGATCGTCAAGCGCGTTCAGTCGCGTCTGACTTCGTCGGAGCTGACCGAAGTCGTCAAGCCGTATCAGGGCGGGAACGTGTTTACGGGCCCGATGACGCCGACGGAAGTCATTGCCGCGCACCGCGAAGTCGTTCCGCAGAAAGCGACGTTCATCGCCTACGTCAATTACACGCACCGCCGTCCGGAGGTTGCCGAAAAACTCGCCAATTATTTCGCGGAAGAAATTCAGAAATACAATTCCGAAGACCGCGCGAATCTCACCAGCCCCGTTATCGAAACGACGCGCGTGCAGATCGAGCAGATGGAGCACACGCTCGCGCAACAGCGCGAAGAGCGCAATCGCCTCGTCAAGGATGAAGGCTTGCTGACGTCCGATATGGGCACGACGACGTCCGAGCTCGCCAACGTTATGGCGGTGCGCGACGCCGAGCGCAAAAACTACGAAGATCAGCTCGCGATTCGCAACGAAATTCAGAAAGCGAAAGCCGCCGGGCAGTCGTTGCTTTCTCAGCCGGCGATTACGAGCAACGCACTCGTCGCGACCTTGCTCCCGCGCGTTGCCGACTTGCGCATTTCCATCACCGGGCTTCTCGAAAAATACGGGAAAAATCACCCGACGCTGATTTCCCAGACGCAGCAGCTCGAACAGGCGGAAGCGGAACTCGCGGAAGCCGTGAAAAAAGCGGAGGCGGAGTTTAACACCAACTTCATCAACTCCAAGCGCCGCTACGAATCCGCGCAACGCCGCGCCGAAGAACGGGAAGCGCAACTCGTGCGTCTGCGCGATGCGAGTTCGCAACTTGCCGCGCTCGACAAGAAAATTTCGCTCAACGAAGAACTGCTTCAGCGCCTGAAATTCAATTTGGAAGACTTGAAGATGCGCGTCATCGGTTCGGTTTCTTCCATCGTCAGCATTCTCGATCCCGCCGTCGTTCCCGTGCGCGCGTCCAACAAAAATTTTGCGCTCAACGCAATTTTCGGCGTGGTCGCGGGTCTCGTCATCGGATCGGGCATCATCGTGCTGCTTTCGTTCTTCGACGATCGCATCAAGTCTTCCCGCGACATTGAAACGTTCCTCGGCGTTCCGCTGTTGGGCACGGTGGCGCGACTCAGTCATGTGCGCTCGCCGCTCGACAAGGCTTGCGTTGTGGTCAACGGCAAGGATCGCGGCGCAACGGAAGCGTTCCGCATGATTTATTCCGCGCTGAAAATCGGCGAAACTTCCAAGAACGCGCAGGTCGTGCTCGTCACGTCCACGACGCCGTCCGAAGGTAAAACGTTTGTTTCCACGAACCTTGCGCTCGCGTATGCGATGCACGGCGAACACGTGCTCGTGCTCGACGCGGACTTGCGTTTGCCCAACGTCGGCAGCTCGCTCGGATTGTCCGGCGACAAGCGCGGACTCGTGCGCTACATCGAAGGCGAAATCAGCCTCGACGAAGCGATCATTCGCGACGTGCGCCCCAATTTCGACGTGCTTCAAGTCGGCGCTTACTGCAAAAATCCGACGCAGGTCATCAACAGCGAAAAATTCCGCGAAATGCTCGAAGAGCTCAAGACTCGCTACTCGCGCATCATCATCGATACGCCGCCGATCGGCGCCGTGTCCGACGTGCTGAATTTGCTTCCGCTGTGCGACGGCGTCGTTTACACGGTGCGCTTCAATACGGTGCGCCGCTCGATGGTGCGCGACAACATGCGGCGCATTCAGGAATCGAAAGTTCCGATTTTCGGCGCGGTGATGAACCAGATGCGTCGGGAAACGGCGCGCTACTACGTCAGCTCCGGGCAATACGGCGCTTACTCCAAGTATTACCACTCGGCGCAGGCGCAGGAAGTCGAAGTCACCGAAAAATCCTGACGCTTCCTCTTCCCGAAAAACGCGCGGCATCGTTCCCGCGCGTTTTTTTTTGAAAAATCGTTCCCGCGACATCGATCCGATGAAAAAAATTTTCGCGCTTCTGTTTTGCTTCGCGTTTGCAAATCTCTTCGGCGTTCCCGCCGACGAAGCAAGCGCGCGCCTTGCGGAGGAGACGCGGGAACGCGCGCCGTGGACGATGCCCGACGAAATTTTCCGCAACTACGTTTTGCCGGATACTTCCGTCGGCGAAGCGCGAGACGATTGGCGTCCGCTTTTTCGGGAAAAATTTTTGCCGCTCGTCCGCGAGTGCGCAACGCCGACCGAAGCGGCGGAAACGCTCAATCGCGAAATCTGGGAAATTCTCGGCGTGCGCTACAGCCCGGAACGCGAGCGCCCGGATCAGTCGCCGTTTCACTCGATGCGCATCGGAAAAGCTTCCTGCACCGGGCTTTCGATTCTGCTCATCGACGCTTGCCGCGCGGTCGGCGTTCCCGCGCGCTTCGTCGGTTGCCGCTGGAAAAACAAGCCCGGAAATCATTCGTGGGTCGAAATTTGGGACGCCGGGCAATGGCACCACCTCGGCGCCGGCGACGGCGGGAACGCCGGAGCCGCGTGGTTCGACGCCGATGCCGCGCAGGCGGATCCCGACGATCCCCGCTTCGCAATTTACGCCGCTTGCGCCGAGCCGACGGGAATTTCGTTCCCGCTCGCATGGATCCCCGACGGCGAAGATTCCGGCGTTCCCGCACACAACGTCACGGCGCATTATCTTCGTTTTTCCGAAAAAAATCCTGCGGGAACGGTGCGCATCGGGTTTTCTTTGCGTTCCCGCGACGGCACGCGCCTCGCGCGCGAAATTCTCGTGCTCGACGCGGAAACGCATCGCGAAATCGCTCGCGGAAAAACGAATGACGAACGTTTCGATCTGAACAATCATCTCGCGTTCCCGCTGCGCCCGGGCGAAAAAATCATCGTCGTTTTCGCCTCGGATCCTTCCCGCATCCTCGCGAAAATCGACGTTCCCGCGACGGAGACGATTTTTGCGCTTGCGGAAAATTGAGAAAGCCGATTTGATTTCCGCTCTTTCACGCGAAACGCCGACCGCCGGAACGCGTTTCGTTTTTTCATCAAAAAAAATCAAAGTCAAAAAAATCATATCCAATGTCTCCCGCACTCCGGCAGCGATGAGATACGGAGCCTTAAAATTATGAACATCACCGTCAAAGCTCTCCTCGACGCAGGCGTCCACTTCGGGCACCAGACCCGCCGCTGGAATCCGAAATCCCGCGAATTCGTCTTCAAGCACCAGAACGGAATTTCCATCATCGACCTCGAAAAAACTTTCGAGTGCCTCGAGAAAGCAACGAAATTCGTCGAAGATATCGTCGCTTCCGGCAAAGACGTGCTTTTCGTTGCGACGAAGCGCCAAGCGCAGGATCTCATGCGTGATGCCGCCAAGTCGTGCAACATGCCTTACGCGGTCAATCGCTGGATGGGCGGCTGCCTGACCAATTTCGAAACGGTCAAGGGCTCGCTCGAAAAATACCGCAAATACCTCCGCATGGAAGCGGACGGTTCGCTCGACAAAATGCACAAAAAAGAAGCCGCCGTCATCAAACGCCAGATGACCCGCATGGCTCGCGGCTTCGAAGGTTTGCTCGATTTTTATAAACTTCCGGGCGCCGTTTTCGTCGTCGATATTCTCAACGAAGAAATCGCCGTCAACGAAGCCAAACGCCTCAACATTCCTTGCATCGGCCTCGTGGATACAAATTCCGACCCGACGCAGGTCGCGTTCCCGATCCCGGGCAATGACGACGCGGTGCGCTCCGTGCGCCTCATCGTTTCCGTCATCACCGACGCGATTCAGGCAGGCCTCGCCCGCCGCGAAGCGGAAGCTTCCGCTCGCCGCGCCGCCGCTCCCGCCGCAAAGCAGGAAATCGGCGTCGTCGAATCCGTCGAACCCGAAGTGACGCTTTCTCCCGATCTGCTGAAAGACAGCCAGCTCGCCGATGCCAAAAAGCCGGCGCGCCGCACGGGAACGCGCAAACCGCGCGCGCCCAAGGCGAAAGCAGAATAATCCGTTAATTCAAAAACAAGAAAGCACTTAACATTATGGCAGCCATCACTGCACAAATCGTCAACGAACTCCGCACGCGCACGGGCGCCGGTCTTATGGACTGCAAAAAAGCCCTCGTCGAAACCAACGGAGATA
This sequence comes from Bacteroidaceae bacterium, assembly GCA_963620895.1. GTDB lineage: Bacteria > Verrucomicrobiota > Verrucomicrobiia > Opitutales > UBA953 > Spyradosoma. The sequence goes on from CAVFCB010000052.1 coordinate 11,663, forward strand.
TGGACGCCGCCGCCGAAATCCTTCGCAAGAAGGGCGCCGCGACGCGCGACAAAAAGGCGGGACGCTCCGCTTCGCAGGGCACGGTCGCTTCTTACATTCACATGGGCGGACGCATCGGCGTTCTCGTCGAAGTGAACTGCGAGTCCGACTTCGTCGCCAAAAACGAACTCTTCCAGAACTTTGCCCGCGACGTCGCGATGCACATCGCCGCCGCCGCGCCGCGCTTCATCACGCGCGCCGAAGTTCCCGCCGAGGAAATCGCTAAGGAAACCGAAATCGTCAAGGCTCAATGCGAAGGCAAACCCGCCGCCGCAATCGAAAAAATCGTCGCCGGCAAACTCGAGAAATTCTATTCCGAAATCTGCCTCCTCGATCAGCCTTACGTCAAGGACACGACCGGAAAAACCACCGTCAACGATCTCATCACCCAGCAAATCACGAAGACCGGAGAAAACATCAAAATCTCCCGCTTCGCGCGCTACCAAATCGGCGGTTGAGATTCGAAAACAAAAAAGCGTTCCCGTTCGCGGGAACGCTTTTTTCTTGTGACTGGTGGACTGGTTGACTGGAGAACCGGTGAAGTCCGGTTTTTGCCTACGGCAAAAATCACACTCTTTCTCGTCCGCGGAGCGGGCGAATATAGGATAACCGCGGGGC
>CAVFCB010000053.1:0-12319 GCA_963620895.1 Bacteroidaceae bacterium
GCGGGAACGTGAGGGCGCGTTTTTCAGAGGGAGATTTGACGTTTTCGAGAAACGGGGATGTATTTCGTCCATTTGACGGCGATGGTGTGAACGTTCCCGTCGCCGCCGATTTTTCGAATGTAATCTACGTGAGTTTCCCCGCGAAAACCGTAAGCGGTAATTTCGGCAATCGGATTGCCTTGCTCGTCGCAGTCGAGCCGCGCTTTGAGGATGTTTTTCGTCACGGACTCCGGGTGTTGGAATTTTATTTCTCCGATATGATAGGCGAGCGCTTCGGCTTCCCACGCTGACGGGGTCGAGTTTTCGCGACCGGACGCGGATTCGGGTTCCGCCGAGTGGCTTTTCTCCAAATAAAGCGGGATCGCGAAAAGCGGCGCGAAAGAAAAATAGATTCGGTGAAAATAAGAGCAGTTGATTTCGACGAAGCGCGTTCTCGCCGTTCGGATATCGAAATCGAAGACGTCTTTTTCGAGAAAACGGTCGTCGGAAATTCTGAAAGACATTCCGGCGATTGACGCCGGGAAGAGGTAATTCATTTTCCTCGCTTTTACGAAAGAAAACGAATCTCCCGGACCGATTTTCTTGTCTTGCAGCAACTTGACTATTTCCTGTTGCGCGAGCGGCGTAAAGAGCATTCGAAATTCAATGGGATTATTGCGATCCTCCGCGCAAAATAACGCCTCGAAGGTTTTGTTCGCCATCATGGTGAATCCGCGAAGTTCGCGGCTTTTCTTTTCCAAGCGCCTGATTTCGCGCCGCATCGCCAAGCGGGAAAAAACGCCGCCGTCGGAGGCGGACAGCGGCGACGGGTTGCGGGAGAAGCTGAGATTTTCAGCGGCATCGTTCCCGTAGGCGACGACGGTGCTCTCGGCGTATTCCGGGAACGGCTTGCTCACTTCGGCGTAAAGCCGTTGAGTCCGAAAAACCCGCCTGTATTTTTTTTCGCCGTTTTCGTAGTATTCCTCCGCTCCCGTCCACGAAATATCCAAGAAGCCGGTGTAGGTTTTTCTTCCCCAGAAAAATTTTCGAGTGCTCGAAATCACAAAAGGATTTCCGAAAAGATCGCCGCTTTTGCAGTCGGTGACGGCTTTATTTTCTCCGAATCGGATTTCCATTCCGAATTTTTCGTGCAGTTCCCGCAACCGCGTTTCGCTTACTTCCGGGTCGAAGTGAAAACAAGGCAGAGTCTTGGAAATAAGCCCGTAAAGGAAGTCGCCCCGAAGCAACGGCGCAAGCGGCGCGAGCTGTTCCCGCGCCTTTTTGAGCGTGGTTTTGAGGGCGGATTGCTTTTCATCGAGCGTTTTGTCGATTGCCGAAATTTTCCGAAAAACGCGCTTAATCAGAAAAACGATGAGCAACGCGGAAATCGCCGCGCCGCCGCCTCCGAACAGGCAGATTTGTTCCGTCGAAAAAGCTTTGGAGAGCGATTGCGAGGAATTGAAAAAAACGAAAAATCCGACGATGAGCCAATACCCCGCGATTGCGGAAATCGTTCCCGTCGCCAGCAATTTCAGACGGGAACGCTTGGCGGAAAAATTTTCGATTTCCGCATTGAGCGCGTAGGCGGTGTCGCCGGTTGCGATATTTTCCGCAACATTGATGCCGGATTGCGCGACCAGAGACGAGAACGTCTCGGAAACGTTTTGGTAGTGCTCGTCTTTGAACCGTTCCCGATACGCTTTCAGCGGCTCGCTCAAAAGCACCTTCATCCGTCAATTCAGAAAAATGTTCCCCGGGCGGCGCTTTTGATTTCGGCGGATGCCGAGAATGGAATTCGCGTCGTGTAGCCGGCGCGGGCGGCGACGATCATTTTTACCGGCCACTCGAAAACATCGGTGTTCCACATGGCGACCGTGTCGTTGTAGAGCGTTCGCGCGGCGGTGATTTCTTTTTGCAGAATTGCGTTTTCCCGCATCGCTTCCTGTATCGCTTCGTGGGCTTTAAGTTCGGGATAAGCTTCGACTTGCGGGAAGAGCCGCCCGAAGGCGCGATCGATATCCGATTGCGCGCGGTTGCGTTCGCTGTCGGAAAGGTTCCCGCCGCGATAGCGCGCCACCGTCGCCATAACGTCTTTGTCCAAATCAATCGCCTTGGAAACAAGCTGCGCCGCGTTTTTCAAAATCATTACGCGCTGTTCCAAATAGTTGTCGATTTGGGACGCGTCCGCCTGAATTTTTTGCTGCAATTGCCGGAAATAATTTTTCGCAGCGATTTTTTCGAAAAAATAAATGATTCCCGGAAGAAAACCGGCGCAACAGAGGATCACTTTCCAATGATCTTCCATGCACGCTCCGGCAGGGGAAAACACGAAGACTAACGGCGCAATCCAAATCAGATAGATGAACAGCTCGAAAAGCGTCGAGCCGAAAGTGATTTTTACCGGAAGTTGCTTGTCGATGACATTGACATCGCGCCCTCGCGCATTTACCGGACCGACGGTTTCGTCTAATTCATTTGCCATGGAGAATTGATTTTCGGGGTGAAGGGTTTGCGGGATTATTCGGAGAAAATTTTCTGCGCCGTCGAATCGGCGCGAGCTTCGATTTCTTCCGAAATTCTACCACGGTGGCACGCTTCGTCAAGCCGCGCCGCACAAAATGAATCGCGAGTCGTTCCCGCGTTCCCGAGAAATCTTTTGATTTACTTTTTAGGCGTTCGTCGTTCATTATTCATGCCATGCAGAAACGATTTCTCTCCTTTGTTGCGGCGCTGATGGTCGCGTGCGCGTTCCCGTCGATGTCGGACGCGCGCGACATCGTTTTCATCGGCGATTCGATCACGCAGGGCGGTTCCTATCTTTCCGGTCCCGTCGCGAGTTGGCGCTACTCGCTGTTCAAACACTTTGTGGACGACGGCGAAGAATTTTTCCCGATGGGCATGACGCTCGGCGCGCGCGGGAACGTGGATGTTTCCGCGCTTTGCCCGCCGTATCGCGGCGTTGCGTTCACCAACGTTTCCGAAGCCGCCGCAAGCGGTCGCGCTTATCAATATTCCGGGCATGCCGCAGAAGGAAAATATCGCACCGATCCGGGCGCGGTGTTCCCGCCGGAAAACCGCGGTCCCGTCACGATCAAGCTCGGACAAAAAGATCCTTTCACGAAATCGGCGGACGAATTTTTTGACGGCACGACGCGCAAAAAATACACGGGCGCGACTTATCGTTCCCGCTACGGCGCGCGCAAGCCCGACACGCTGTGCGTGCTCATCGGCATCAACGATCTTTACGATGCGCGCGAGGACAACGCCGCAATCGCCGAGCACGTGCACGGGATCGTGAAAGCGTTTCAGAAAAACAATCCGAAAATTCGCGTTCACGTTTTCGAATTGCTCCCGACGGGAAAAGACAACGGCACGGGAACGACGGGCAAAAACAATTACATTCCCTACAACGCGTATCTGCGCGGCGTCGTTCGCAAGTGGAGCACGGCGTCGTCGAAAGTTTCGCTCGACCGCATCTCCGACGGATTTTACGCGGAAAGCGGCGCGATGATCGACACGGCGCGCGGCGCGCATCCGAATCGACAGGGCGAACTCATCGTCGCCGGCAACGTCGCGCGTGCGCTCGGACTTTCTCAGCGCAGCGCGGGCTTGGAGCGCCGCGGGAACGCCGAGCTCGCTTCCGCGGAAAATCTTTCCGCAGGGAAATTTTCCCGCAAAGGCTCCGGCGTTTCCGTAAGCGGCGAACGCGCGACCTTTAAGACGGGCGACGGCGAAGGCACGCTTTCTTTTTCGTGGAACAAACGCGGCAAGGCGCGCGAATTCACGCTCGCGTTTTCCGCAAAACTCGACGCGAGCGGAAAAGAAGACAATGCGCTCGCCGTCGTCGTCGGCAACGGCACGGAAGCCGGCGAGCTTTCCGTGCGCGAGGAAGGAATTTTCTGGAACAACGCGTTGCTCTACGGCGCGGACACGCTCGGCGACAAGGCGCACAATTCGTTTTCGACGACAAAGGAACCCGTTGCGCTCCGCGTTGCGTGGCTCGACGGGAACGAAAAATCGCGCGCCGGCGTGCCGAGCGGTTTCTACGTTTGGCTCGGCGATCAGCTCATCGGCGAGGCGTTGCGCGCCGATGCACGACTCGCGACGCATCGCGAAAAAATTATTTTCGGAGATCTCGGCTCGGAGCGAATTACGCGCGCGACGCTCTCCGATGTCCGTTTCCGCGCGGGAACGCCTTACGCGCCCGCAAAGGAAAAATGAACGATTGAAAAAAAAGAGTTGAGGCGCTGACAAATCCTCAACTCTTTTATTTTTCGCGAAGCGTTCCCGCGTTTTGCGGTTTGAAAACGCGCGGCGGGAACGCGCAAAGACGGCAATCTTCCAAAAGGGAGATTTTCTCAGAGTTCGGCATTTTTGAGAACGTCGGGCAAGAGCTTGCGTACGCGCGCCAGCGGGTCTTTTTTGCGTTTGGCGTAGGCGCGCGACGATTTCCGAAGATCTTTTTCCAAATCCTCGGCGGCTTTTCCCGTCAGCACGGGAAGGCTGTGCGCTTTTTTCACCATGGCGGAAATTGTCGCACGGACGGTTCTGCGGCGTCAACCGACAACTTGCTTTAATCTGTCGCAAACAGCAGAAAACGATGTTCACGTTCCCGGGTTCGCGAAGCGTTCCCGCGTTTTGCGGTTTGAAAACGCGCGGCGGAACGGCTAAGCTCTGCGCCCATGTCAAAAATCACAGCCGTCATCGACTTCGGTTCTCAATATACGCAACTCATCGTCCGGCGCGTTCGCGAGCTGGGCTTCATGGCAAAACTTTACGCGCTTGAAGATCTCGCGCAGATTGAAAATCCCGGCGCAATCATTCTTTCCGGCGGCCCCAAGAGCACGACGGATGCGGACGCTCCGGACATTGATTTCGCGTGGCTGAAAAGCTTCGGCGTTCCCGTGCTCGGCGTGTGCTACGGCATGCAGTTGCTCAACATCAAACACGGCGGCACCGTCCGCGCTTCGAATAAGCGCGAATACGGTCCCGCGGCGCTCATTCCCGTCGAGCCGGCGGATGCGCTTTACACGGGCGTGACGAGCGGTTCGCAAGTTTGGATGAGCCACTCGGACACGGTCGATCATCTCGCCGACGGTTGCACGGTCATTGCGAAAAATGCCGAAGGCGTTCCCGTGAGCCTGCGTTGGTCGGACGCGATGTGGGGCATCCAATTTCATCCGGAAGTCACGCATTCGCACGAAGGGCGCACGATTCTGAAAAACTTTCTCGCGCAAGCGAAAGATCTCGCGCGTTTCGATATCGGCGATTTCAAAAAACAACTCATCGCGGAAATTCGGGAACGCGTCGGCTCGCGCCAAGTCGTTTGCGGCGTTTCCGGCGGCGTGGATTCCACCGTGCTCGCCGTGTTGTTGCACGAAGCGGGCGTGAACGTGCGCGCGATTTTCGTCGATAACGGTTTGCTTCGCAAAAACGAGGCGGACGAAGTGCGCGCGAATTTTGCCCGCATGGGCGTTGAAATCGAAACGGTCGATGCGTCGCAACGTTTTCTCGATGCGCTCGCCGGCGAGCCCGATCCCGAGAAAAAACGCCGCATCATCGGCGGACTTTTCATCGATGTGTTTTGGGACGCCGTCGGGAACGCCGAAATGCTTGCGCAGGGCACGCTTTATCCGGACGTCATCGAAAGCGCCTCGAATGCGAAATCGAAAGCCTCCGTCATCAAGACGCATCACAATCGCGTGGAGCGCGTGTTGGAGCTGCAAAAACAGGGCAAAGTGCTCGAGCCGCTCGCGGAACTTTTCAAAGACGAAGTGCGCGAGCTCGGCGCATCGATGGGCATTCCGCACGACATTTTGTGGCGGCATCCGTTCCCGGGTCCGGGCTTGGCGGTGCGCTGTCCGGGCGCCGTTTCGCGGGAACGCCTCGACATCATTCGCGAGTGCGATGCGATTTTCATTTCCACGCTGCGCAAATACGGCTGGTACGACAAATGTTGGCAGGCTTACGCGGGACTCATTCCCGTGAAAACCGTCGGCGTAAAAGGCGACGAGCGTTCCTACGAGTTCGCGACGAATCTCCGCGCAATCGTTTCCGAGGACGCAATGACCGCCGACTGGGTCGAGCTGCCGATCCCGCTCCTGCGCGAAGTCTCGAATCGCATTCTCAACGAAGTCAAAGGCATCAATCGCGTGCTCTACGATATTTCGACCAAGCCGCCCGCTTCCATCGAATGGGAATGAGAGAGGAGAGAGAGTAGGGAGAAATGAGCAGCAATACATTGGAAATCAGAAATCTTTGCGTTTCCGTCGGAGAGCGCGAAATTCTGAAAAATTTTTCGCTGACGCTTCCCAAAGGCGAAGTGCACGCGATCATGGGGCCGAACGGAACCGGGAAATCGACGCTCGCGAAAGCGCTCGCCGGGCATCCGGATTACAAAGTGACGTCCGGCGAAGCGTGGCTCGACGGCGTGCCGATCATCGGAAAGGCGCCGGACGAAATCGCGCGTCTCGGGCTTTTCATCGCGTTTCAGTATCCGCCGGAAATTCCCGGCGTGACGATTGCGAATTTTATCCGCGCGATGATGCTTGCGCGGAGACCTGCGGGAACGCCGCTCAACGCGAAAGCGTTTTACGCCGAGCTTTACGAAAAAATGGACGCGCTCGCGATGGATCGCAAATTTACGTCGCGCGCGGTCAACGAAGGATTTTCCGGCGGCGAAAAAAAACGCTGCGACATCTTGCAAATGATGATGGTGAAGCCCGCCTACGCGATTTTGGACGAAACGGATTCCGGGCTCGACATCGATGCGCTCCGCATCGTTTCCGACGGCGTGAACCGCATGCGCGGGAACGCGTTCGGTGCGCTCGTCATCACGCATTATCAGCGTTTGCTCGACTACATCGTTCCCGACAAAGTTCACATTATGGACGGCGGGCGCATCGTGCACACCGGCGGCAAGGAGCTTGCGCTCGAGCTTGAACGCAAGGGCTATGCGTGGGTGAAAGAAACGTTTATGAAATGAGGCGTTCCCGCCGCTCAAAAATCCGTTCCCGCGAAATATGATTTTTCTTTTTGCGCAGTCGTCGGAATTTTCCGTTGCGTTGAAATCGATTTTCCCGAATTGGATTTTCGCCGTGGCGTTTGTCGCAGCGTGCATCGCCGCAATTGTCGTGAGCGTTTTCGTGAAACGCGCCGCGCTTGCGCTGAGTGCGCGGATGCATCGGGCGTTTTCCGGACGCGGGAACGCCGTGTTCGTCGTCGTCGATTCTTTTCTTTCCGCATTGCCCGTTTCGGTTTTCGCGGGAGCGATTCGGTGCTATGAATTTTTTCGTTTCCCGGACGGTTGCGGGAACGCGTCGGAGCTTGCCGCCGCGCAGTTGCTCGATCGCGCATTTTGGGTAATCGTCATCGTCGCGCAAACGCAGGTATTGTGGCATCTCGTGCGCTTGCCGATTCTTTTTGTCCGCGCCTGCGCCGAGCGCCACGGACGCACGTCCGCGCTCGCAACGTTTCTCCCGCTCGCGGGAGCGTCGATGCGCGTGATCGTGGGATTCGGCGGTCTGTTGCTCGTCGTGCGCGTGCTTACGGACACGTCGCCTTCGGAAATTCTTGCGATGATCGGGATCGGCGGACTCGCCATCGGGCTGGCTTCGCAGGACACGGTGAAAAATTTCTTCGGCACGGCGATGCTCGTCATCGATCGTCCGTTTCGCGTGGGCGACGTAATCGATTTCGGCGCGGGAACGCCGGGCACGGTCGTGCGCATCGGTCTGCGTTCCACGCGGCTGCGCACGCCGGACGACCACGAAATTTCCGTTCCGAACGCGGATCTCGCCAATCGCGTGGTGACGATGATTTCCGCGCGGCGAAAAATTCGTCGCGAGCTGAATCTCGGACTCGTTTACGACACGCCTCCGGAAAAAATCGAAGAAGCCTGCCGCATCGTTGCGGAAATTTTGAACAATTCCGGAAAGCTCGCCGCGGGAACGTCGCCGAGCGTGTTTTTCAGTGATTTCGGAGATTCTGCGTTGAATCTTCGCGTAATTTATCATTTCGGCGGCGCGTCCGGCGCAGATGCAAATGCGTTTGCGCACGCGACGAATCTCGAAATTCTCCGACGCTTTGCGGACGCGGGAATCGAGTTCGCGTTCCCGACGCGCACGGTCGTCGTTCGCCGCGGCTGACGCGATTACGCCGCAAGCCACGCGATGAGCGCGGCGTTTGCGACGAGCATCGCGACGAAGCCCACGCTCACATATTTGCGGAACGCACCGCGCCCGACAAAGAGCGCGATTCCGAATTTTACGATCGTGTTGGAAAACACGCCCGTGAGCACGCCCAACGCCGCAAGCGGGAACGCCGTTTGCCCCGCTTGCGCCTGATTCGAGAGCGACATCACGACCGCCGCCGTGTCGGGAATGCCGGAGAGAAAACTCACCGCGAAAAATCCCGTTCCCGCAGATTCGCCCGTCTTTTCAATCAGAAAAACCACCGCCGCATAAAGCAGTCCGAATTTTATCGCCGAGCCCAAATCGAGCGGATTTTTGATTTCGGGAACGGAGCCTTCCGCTTTTTTTCCGTGGCGCAACGCGACAAATCCGCAGGCGGCGAGTCCCACCGCAACCAACACGCACCACGGCACAATCATAAATTGTCCGAGCGCAAGGCAAAGCACGCACATCAGCACGACAAGCCGCAACAGCATCGAAAGTTGCGCCAGCATAATCGCAATCGCAAAGGCGCCGCCGTCTTCGGGTTCGACAACGCTGCGGCGGCTGAACGAAAGCGTTACCGCCGTGCTCGACGCCAGCCCGCCGATCAGCCCGGTAATCGCTGCTCCCGCGCGCGTGCCGAGCCAACGTATCGCGATGTAGCCCACAAAATTTACGCCCGTGATGAGCACGACCATGAGCCACGTCGTGTAGGGATTGATGATGCCCCAGAGCGTGCGGTCGGGAACGAGCGGAAGCAAAATTCCCGTCAGGCAGGCGAACTGCAATCCCGCGCGAATGTCCGTCGCCGTGATCGCGGCGCTCCATTTGTCCGTGAGATTGCGGGAACTCAGCGTCACGGCGATTACGATTGCGAGCATCACCGCGTATTGCTGTCGATCGAGTCCCATCAGAATTCCGACGGAAAACATTGCGAGCGAGGCGGCGGCGGTCGTCAGCCCGAAACTCGCTTCGTAAGTCGAATTGTCGTCGTCGCGAGTGCGTTTTTTCCCGCGCACGAGAAACGCGGCGGAGGAAAGTCCGAGCAGGCACAGCATCGAAATCGCGAAATGTCGAATGCCGAAACGTTCGAACTGAATCGCGATGAATCCGAGCACCGCCCAAAGCGCGAACGTGCGCATGCCGGCAGTCGTCGTGCCGCGCCATTGCCGCACGAGTCCGACGAGCCCGCCGAGGCACGCGGTCGCGAGCAACATCCAGCCGGTTTGTTCAATCGGCAATTCTTCCGTGGAAATCGGGGTAAGCATGCCGCGCATTTTGCGGGAACGCGTCGGAAAAGAGAAGATTTTTTTGACGCGTTCCCGCAACGCTTCGCGATTGAAACTCGCGCACGAGCGGCGCAAAATTCTCCGCATCATGTCGAAAATCAAAGTCGGAATCGTCGGAGCGTCCGGATACGCCGGAGAAGAACTTGTGCGCCTGCTGTCGCGCCACCCGAACGTCGAGCTCGCGTGCGTGTGTTCCCGCTCGCTCGCGGGAACGCCGCTTGCGGAGGTGATGCCGCAGTTTCGCGAAAGCATTCCCGCGGGGCTGACGTTTATTCCGGCGGATCCGCAGGCGATTTGCGCCGAGCCGATCGACGTGTGGTTTCTCGCGCTCCCGCACGGCGTCGCCGCCGAATATGCGCGCCCGCTCGTCGCCGCCGGCAAACGCGTTTTCGATCTTTCGGCGGATTTTCGCCTGAACTCGCCCGCGATTTACGAAGAATACTACGGCAAACCGCATCCGGATGTCGAATTGCTGAAAAAATCGCCCTACGTCGTTCCCGAGCTCGCGCTCGACGATGCGTGGAAAAACGCCGCGCTCGTCGCTTGCCCGGGTTGCTATCCGACGAGCATTCAGATTCCGCTTGTTCCGTTGCTGCGCGCCGGGCTGATTCGTCCCGCCGCGGGAACGTGCGTGATCAATTCTTATTCGGGCGTTTCCGGCGCCGGAAAAAAAGCGGATCTCGCCTACGCGTATTGCGAGCGCGACGAGTCCGCAAAGGCTTACGGATTGCCGAAACATCGCCATCTTTCCGAAATCGAAGAACAACTTTCGCTCGCGGCGGGAACGCCCGTCGTCGTGCAGTTTTCTCCGCATTTGGCGCCGATGAAACGCGGAATTTCGACGACGATCGTCGTTCCCGCAAACGGCGCAACCCTCGAAAGCCTCTACGCCTGCTGGGAAAAAACTTACGCCGGTCGCCCCTTCGTCGCGATTCTCAAGAGCGGAAAATTTCCCGACACGGCACACGTCGCGGGAACGAATCGCGCGGATATTTCCGCCGTGCTCGACGCGCGCACGGGCAATTTCGTCATCACGTCGTGCATCGACAACGTCGTCAAAGGCGCATCGGGACAAGCCGTCCAGCTGATGAACCTCGCGCTCGGCTTCCCGGAAACCGCCGCGTTGATTTGAAAAAAGGTGGAGGGTGTATGGTGTAGGGTGTAAGGAATTCCCCGAGAAAAATCCGTGTTTCTCGGTGTCCATCCGTGGGCTAAAAAACGTTCGCGCCTCGAAAAAAAAAGAAACGGCGGGAACAGCCGAAACCGTTCCCGCCGCGCTCCGTTGAGCGTATGCCTACCAAGCAAAACTCAAAAGAGCTCTTAAACTCGAACGCGGGAATTTTTCTCCGCCGTTCATAAAAAATCAACTTCAAAATGGCGAAGCCGGCTTAAAGCCTACCGGGAAGGGAAGAGCTTTCTTTAAGCTTTCATCTTTCTGATTTCCCATCCGCCGTATTCCGTGTTTCTCCGTGGCATTCGCGGGAGAAAAACCGTTCCCGCGGCCGAATTTTCCGCTTTTCGTTTTCCGTTTTTCATTCATTTCCCTGCGCTCAATTATCTTGCGTTTCGGGGGCAGATTCGATTTCCTATTACGCAAACGTAAGCCCCAGAAAATCCCCTCTTTTTCAGATGCTTTCCCATTTTTTCATCTTCATGATTTCGCGGAAGACTCCGTTTGCCGTATTTTTTTCGGCGATCTGCGCCGTTTTTTTCGCGACGTCGCTGTTTGCTTCCCCGCTTGTAATCAAGGCTTTCCCGGGAACGCGCGCCGTCTTTGCGCCCACGTCCGCGCCGGAGAAAACGCTCGCGCTGGGAATCGTTCCCGAGGACGGTTTGCTCATCGTTCCCGAAGCGCCGACGCTGGCGGGAACGCTGTTTTTTTCGCATCCCGACGCCGAAGCGGAGGAATCGCTGGCTTTTGAACCGGGAAAAACTCCCGAAAAACTCACGCCTGCGCTGAAATTGCGGGCGGCGACGCTGATCGTTTCCGCGTTGCCGGCGGACGAAGTGGAAATTTTCGTCAACGGCGAACATCGCGGGCGCGGCGCCGTTACGCTCGGCGGCGTGGCGCCTCGCGAAAAAATCACCGTCGAAGCGCGTTCCGCACGTCGCGGAATGCAGTCGTGCGTTGTTTCCGCCGAGCCCGGCGAAACGCTTCCGGTGCGCTTCGATCTTCGCGGGAACGAGGCCGCGGCGCGTCCGGACGGGCAGATCGTGCTTCCCGAGTTGCCGCTTGTGCTCGCGTCTCAGGCGGGCGCAACGCTGAAAGCGGACGGCGCCGCCGTCACGCTTGAAGAAGGCACTTTGCGCGGGCTTGAGCCCGGCGAGCGCGTGATTGAAATTTTCCTGCCGTGGCGCGGACGCGAAGTTTGCGTTTGGCGCGGCGCGCTTCCGGCGCGTTCGGCGATGTTGCCCGGCGCGGACGTCGTCGCAATTCCCAATCCCGTTCCCGCAAAGAGCGTTCCCGCCGCAGAACCCGCAGAGGAAAAGCCCGCCGCCGTTCCCGCGTCGCGCGTGCTTTTCGTAATCGGGACAACGGCGACGGTCTCGCTCGGTTCCGATTCCGGCCTGCGCGAGGGCGCAACCGTTTCCGTGGTGTTCGGCGATTCCGGCGAACCCGTTTCCGCCGTCGCTTCCGGCGTCACGCCGAAACAGTCGCAGTTGCGCTTGCCGGAGGACGCTCCCGTTCCGAAAGAGGGCGACGCTTGCCGCCTTGCGTCCGTTCCCGCCGCGCGTTGATTTTCCGTTCCCGCACGTTTTCAAAAAAAATTAAAATTTCGATATTTCCGCAGTCATGTTCACCGCATCTCGAATTTCCAAAAAAGCCTTTTTCGCCGCAGCGGCACTCGGCATCGCCGCCGCCGTCCCGGCACTCGC
>CAVFCB010000054.1:0-12257 GCA_963620895.1 Bacteroidaceae bacterium
AATCGGAGTCGCGATCGTTCGCCGCCGGCGCGGACGGACGCGTGAAAAGGAAGGACGAGACAACCGCCGTGAACGGCGCGACAAGCACAAGCCCGAAACTGCCGACAAGCGTTTTCACGATTTCCGCCGAAACGAGCGTCGAGTTGAGAAAATCCGTCGGTTTCGTTCCCTGCGCGGCGAAGACCATCAGCAAAGTCAGATAGCCGCCCGAATAGGCGAGCAGCAGTGTCGTCGTCATCGTTCCGACAACGGAGCGCCCGACGCGAAGCCCGGAAAGAAGCAGTTCGCGCCGCGTAATTCCCGGACGGTGCCGCGCCACTTCCTCGGACGCGGCGGCAACGTCCATCGCGAGATCCATCACCGCTCCCGACGAAGCGAGAATCACCGATCCGATGAAAATATCAGGCAAACTGAGGTCGGAATAGCCCGAGTAGATGAGCGTCTGCACAAACGGGAGCGTCGCGCCGTTCACGTGCAAAACCGCCGCGAAAAAGTCGGCAAGAGCGAGCGAGGCGACAACGCCCAGCATCGCTCCCAGAAACGCCGCAAGTCCCTTGCGCGTCCATCCCGCGACGAGATACATGATCACCGCCGTCAAAACGAACACGCAGATGAAACTCGTCCATCCCGCCGGCAAGCCGCGCAGGCAAAGCGGGATCAGCAGTTTCCACACGGCGAAGCAGGAAAATACGAAACTGAAAAGCGCTTTCGCTCCCGTCCAACCGCCGAAAACGACGAGCAGCAGACAAAACGCGCCGAACAGCACGGACATCCATCCGAGCCGCCAGTGGTCGCGCGCCACGAGCGGTTCCGCCCCGTTGACGACGAGTGCCGTGTCGCCGGGCGCAAACTTCTTGTCGAGCTCCAACTGAGCGCGAAGTTCGTTCGCCGCTTCGCGACGTTCGCCGTTCGGGAGCTCGACGACGAGTTTCTGCGTTCCGAACTCAATCAGCCCGTGGCGCTCGATGCCCGAATCGTCCGTCGAAACGACCTGCGCCCGCGTCGTCGTTCCCGGATTTTCCGCCAACCGCTGCGGTCCCGGCAGGCAGAGCATCACGATGCAACCGAGCGCGAGAACGAGTATGGGCAGAATCCGGCGCATCTTACCGCACGAGTTCCTTGAGAATTTTCGCGATGTCGGTGTTGTCGAGGAAGCCCGCAAACCGTTCCGCTCCCGGACCTTTCGCCGTCGTCAGCACGGGCAGAGCCGTATGCGCGCCCGATGTCCAACCGATGCCGCACTTGTGCGAAAAAATGTTTTTCACCGCCGTCGGCAGGCGCGTAATTTTCGCCGCATCGTAAGCTTCGTCGTCTTTTTTCCCCTCTTTCGCGATGCGAAGATCGTGAGCGAACGCTTTTTCGAGCTCCGCCCTTTCCGCCGCGTTCAGCACCATCGGATCTTTCGCCGCGTCGCCCTCGAAATGCAGTCCGAAATTTTCCGTGAGAAACGGTTTCAGTTCGTCGAAGTTCGCGGGACGCTTCGTCCGAATGTAGCGGGAAAGCGAATCCGCCGAGCACTTCTGATTTGCGAGCCGATCCATGTAAAAAGCGTAGCCCGTGCCGGCAAAGCCCATCGTCATGCCGCCCGTTTCGTGGTCGCCGGTGACGACGATCAGCGTGTCGGGATGCGTCTTCTGGTAGTCGAGCGCCACGCGCACCGCTTCGTCCAGCGCGAGCACGTCGCGCAGATTCGTCGCCGCGTCGTTGGCGTGTCCCGCCCAGTCGATTTTTCCGCCCTCGACCATCATGAAAAAGCCTTTCGGATTGTCGAGAAGTTCAAGCCCTTTCGCCGTCAGCTCGGCAAGTGTCGGCGTGTCTTTCCACTGCCCCGCGTCAATCGCGTAGGGAAGACAATCTTCCGATGCGACATACCAGACCTTCCCGCCGCCCGGTTTGAGCGCGTCGAACGCCGCGCGGTCGCACTTCGCGAACGCGTATCCCGCCGTGGGCGCGAGCGCGTAAACGTCGCCACGATACTCGGCGTGTTTTTTGTCGTCGTGCCGCGAAAGCCCGCCGCCCGCGAAATAATCGAATCCGGAGTCGAGCAAATCGAGCCCGATTCCGTACCCGTCGCCGCGGTTTTTGCGATGCGCGTAAAATCCGGCAGGCGTCGCGTGGTTGATGGTGACGGACGTCACGATTCCCACTTTTTTCCCGCACTCCTTTGCCACCGTTGCCATCGAGTAAATCCGGTTGGTCTTCGCATCCATGCCGAGCGTGCCGTTGTTCGTCTTCTCGCCGCACGCGATCGCCGTTGCCGCCGCGGCGGAATCCGTCACCAGCGAATCCGCCGAACAGGTGCGCGTCGTCGCCCCGTGATCGAGGCGGTTGAACGCGAGCGGCGGCTGCCCTGCCTTGCGGGCGAATTCGTCCGCCGTCATGCGTTGCGGCGTGGACATCCCGTCGCCGATGAAAAGAATGACGTTTCTCGGATTCGCGAAACAACAAACGGACATTGCCGCGAAGGCAACACAAACGAGCGCTCCGATTTTCATAAAAAATCAGTCCGCGAGAACGCCGAATTCTGCGCCGGAAGCGAAGTCCATTCCGTTTTGCGAAGAAAGTGCGCGGAAACGCACGAAGCGCGCCTGCACCGGCGAAGCGAAGAGCACGCGTTTTTCCGCCTTGTCGCGCGGGAACGCGCCGGAGGCGACGGGTTTTCCCCAGTTTTTGCCGTCGGCGCTGACGAAAATTTCGTAATTTTTCACGTCGCCGTTTTCACCGCTTTGGCGCGGCAAATAGGAAATTCCCTTAATCGTCCGAGTCTCGCCGATGTCGAAATCGACCCAGTGCGGATAATTTGCGACGGTGACGCTATACGCCGTGTGCCAGATCGTTCCCGCGTCGTTGTCCGTGAGATTTGTCGCGGGATCGGAGCCTTCCTGACTGCTGCAGAAAGCAACGGCGAGGCGCAACTTGTCGATTTTCGGGAACTCGACTTCCGTTGCGAGTCCGGCGGCATCCGAGGCGAAACGCGCGCGGATTTTTCCGCCGTTTCGGAACGTGATCGGTCCGATGTATTCGCGCTCGGGCTCATCGTTCACGGAGATGAGAATTTTCTCGCCCGGTTTTTTTGAGGAAACGGAAACGATGCCGGCGACATCGCGCACGACTGCGACCGGCACGGCGCCGGAGGGCGAAACGTTCGCGAGCGCGCTCAAATTTTCGCCCGCGGTGACGGGACGAATGATGAATCCGAAATCCGTGGATTTCGCAAAAACCTTGTCGCGGTTTTCCGTATCGGGGCCGCAACTTGCGCCGCCGAGTCCGCGCACGCCGGAGTCGAGATTCAGCGTCGTCGCGGTCGTTCCCGCGATTTTTTCATCGAGCGCAAAAGAATTTGCCGCGAAAAGCATATCGCGCGCGGCAACGGGAAGTGCCTGAGCGGAAAATGCGCCGTCGGCGGCGATGAAAATCGCTCCCGCGCCCTGCCCGTCCGTGAGCGCGCACCAGCGCACGCCCTCGTGGTTGGCGTTTTCCTGCGGTTTCGTGTAAGCGACGAATTGCTCGGCGACGCTCGACGAATAAATGCCGAAGAACGCGCCGGAGCAACGGTCGTTGTAGTTTTCCTGCGGACCGCGTCCGTAGTAGGAATAACGGGAAAACGCCGCGGGAACGTCCATCGTGTAGCCGAGGCGCGGCAGATCCGCGTTCGGGTTGTTCGAAGCGATATTTGCGGCGAGCTCGACGGAACCGTCGGGGAACACCGTCCAAATTTGTTGCGTGGTGAAAGCGAAATCGTCGTCGCCGAGCTCGCGTCCGAGCGTGATTTCCACGGGAATTCCGTTGATTGCGTTCCCGTGCTGAATTCTCGGATCGCCTTTGAGCGTTCCCGCGCGCTTTCCTTGCGAACGCACGCGAAACGCGACGGAAATCGTGCCGTCGTCGTTTTCCGAAACGTGCGGTGCGCCGAGCGCCTCGTGGCGCATGTCGAAAAGCCCGTAAGCGAACCATTTTCCGCAAGCCCAACCGTCGTTGTTGACGACTGCGCGAAATGCATTCAGCCGCGGACCGTTCCCGCCGGCGATGATATTTTTTCCGGCGTAAATCAGTTCGACGAGCGAGCCCGTCGCGGCGGAAAATTTCGCCGAAAAATTCTTTCCGGAAACCGTAAGCGTTCCCGCCGCATCGTCGCAGACAAGCCGAAGCGGCTCGCCGCCGATTTTTTCTTCTTCGACGGCAACGGCGGCTGCGGGCGCGGCACATTCGTCGTTCCCGCCGGCGTTCGCTACGGAACAGCCCGTGAACGGCGCCGAAGCGACAAACGCGAACAGCGCGGGAACGCAAAACATCAGATTTTTCTTCGTCATAAAATTTTTCCTTTTCGAAAATTTACGCATTCATCGCTTGGAGGCGTCGAGCAACGACGGGCGTTTGCCCGCCGGGCGAATCAGCACCTGCTCGTCCATCTGAACGTAGCCGTTTTGCGCCCAGAATTTGTCGCGTTTCAGCTTGAACTGAATCGTCGCAAAATACTCGGCATCGGGACGAAAATGCGTTCCCGCGATCGGCAGCGTCACCGTTTTTGACGTGCGCGCGGGAACGTCGCCGAGATCGAGCGAGCCTTGCGCGACGACGATTCCGTCCTCGGTCAGCGTCCACGCCACATCGTAGCCGGACAAATCCGTGAAGTAATTTTTGTTGAAAATTTCGAGCGTTCCCGCGGCGGGATCGCCGACCGTTTTTACGCCGACGTTCTGGTAAACTTTTTTGACCTCGAAATATTGCGGCTTAGGTTCGCGATCGGCGAAAATCAGACCGTTCATCACGAACTGACCGTCGTTCGGGAATTCGCCGAACTGACCGCCGTAGGCGAGAAAACGTTTTCCCGTCGCGCCGTCGAAGTTGTAAAGCGCCTGATCGACCCAGTCCCAAATCGCGCCGCCCATAATGTAGTTGGAGGACTCGATGGCGTCCCAATAATCTTTGAGATTTCCCATCGCGTTGCCCATCGAATGCGCGTATTCGGAAATGTGGAACGGATATTTGCGCCCGGAATCTCCGCGCGCGGTTCCGACGACCCAGCCGACCGGCGGATACTGATTTGAACCCATGTCCACGATTGCGTTGTTGCGCTCATACTGCACGGGGCGGGAAACGTCGATCGCTTTCAGCGCGTTGTAGGCGTGCACGAAATTTTCTCCCGGTCCCGCCTCGTTCCCGAGCGACCAAATGACGATCGACGGCTGATTTTTGTTGCGTTGCACCATTTCGGAAACGCGGGCGACGTGCGCGGCTTTCCACTCCGGCGGATGCGAGAGCGAAGCGTCCCCGTAGTAATATTCGTGCGACTCGATGTTCGCTTCGTCTTCAAGATAAAGTCCGTAGCGATTGCAGAGAAAATACCAGTAAGGATCGTCCGGGTAATGCGAATTGCGCACGTGATTGATATTCGCGCGCTTCATGAGTTTCACGTCCGATTCCATGTCGTCGCGCGTGAGCGCGTGCCCGCGCGCGGGATGCGATTCGTGGCGATTCACGCCTTTGAGCTTCACGGTTTTTCCGTTCACGAAAAACCAACGTCCGTTTTTGCCGAAATCATCGACGGCGTTTTTGATTTCCGCCGTGCGAAATCCGGTCTGAATCGCGGTCGTTTCCGCAACGCGTCCCTGCGCGTCAATGAGTTCCGCGACGAGCGTGTAGCAGTTCGGTTCTTCCGCCGACCAGAGCTTCGCGTTCGGGAGCGCAATCGTCGCCGTTCCCGCGTCGGCGCTCGTTCCCGCGGCGGGAACGGTCGCCGCGACTTCTGCCGTTGCGACGGGTTTCGCGCCGGCGGGAACGTCCCCGTAAAGCGCGTTTTCGTAGAGCGAAAAACGCAGTTTCGCGTTCGGCGAAATCTGCTCCGCGTTCCCGGCGCGATTCGCAAGCTCGGTTTCAATTTTCATCACGCCGTCCGCGCCCGCCTTGACGAAGAGGTCGCGAATGAAAACTTTCGGAGTCGAATACATCGAAACCGTGCGGAAAATTCCCGGAAGCCGCACCATGTCCTGCGCTTCGAGAAACGAACCGTCGCTGTTGCGATAAACTTCGACGGCGATCGTCGCCTTTTCTCCGGGAACGACAAATCGCGTCACGTCGAAGCACGCGGGATCGCGGGAATTTTTCGAGAAACCGATGTATTTTCCGTTCACCCAAAGGTAAAAGAACGAATCGACGCCGTCGAAATTCAGGAAAATCTCGCGTCCGTTCCAATCTGCGGGAACGACGAAATCGCGGCGATAGGAACCGACTTCGTTGCGGTATTCGTAAGTGGTGCGGCGGTCGTCGCGCGGTTCCCGCATAACGCCTTTTTTCCAGTCGCCGACCTTGACTTCGTGCTCGAAAATCACGGGCTGATTCACGTAAATCGGCAATCCGTATTTGTGGTGTCCGTTGCCCTTGGAAGAAATCCCGACGACGTTCCAATTCGAGGGCACGGGAATTTCGTCCCACGCGGAAACGTCAAACTCCGGCGCGAAAAATCCGACCGGGCGCGCCTCCGGCGTTTTCACCCAATTGAATTTCCATTTTCCGTCCAACGATTTCCAAAACTCGGAATCTGCGGCGGGGAAAATTTTCAGCGCGTTTTCCGCGGAATCGAACGGGAAAAACGTCGCGCGCGGCTGTTCCTTGTTCAACGCGAGATTGCGCACGCAATCGACATCGCGCGCGGGATCCCATTCGTTCCCGGTCGGCGCGGCGGCGGCGCCGTAGTTAAAACCTTCAAGGTCGGATCGCACGGCAAAACACTGCACGGCGAGAGCGCCGAAAACGGCGGCAAGCATAACTTTTTTCATAAAATTTTTTCAAAAAATATCGGTAAAAAACGGGGACGTTCAATTCTCGAAAGATTCGCCGTTCCCGCAAGCCGAAAAAAAAGCGTTCCCGCGAACGGAAACGCTTTTTTTCGCCGAGCGCGATGCACTCAATACGGCAGCGGGAAATTGCGGCAGAGCGTGCGCGCGATTTCGCGAGCCTCCGCGATTTTCGCTTCGTTGCCGATGTTGTCGATCACGGTCGTAATCGCTTTCGCGATGAGCTTCATTTCCGGCTCTTTCATGCCGCGCGACGTGCACGCCGCCGTGCCGAGACGAATGCCGCTCGCTTGGAAAGGCGAACGCGTTTCGCCGGGAACGGTATTTTTATTCGTCGTGATGTTCGCGGCATCGAGCGCGAGCTGCGCGTCCTTGCCCGTGACGTCCGGGTGGCTTCCGCGCAAATCGACGAGGCAAAGATGATTGTCCGTGCCGCCGGAAACGAGCTTGAAGCCCGCGCCGAGCAAATCCGCCGCGAGCGCTTTCGAATTCGAAACAATTTGTTTCGCGTAGTCCTTGAATTCGGGCTTGAGCGCTTCGCCGAAGCAGACCGCCTTTGCCGCGAGCACGTGTTCGAGCGGCCCGCCCTGCGCTCCCGGGAACACGGCGGAGTCGATCGCCTTCGCCCATTTTTCTCCGCAGAGAATCAGCCCGCCGCGAGGACCGCGCAACGTCTTGTGCGTCGTCGTCGTGACAAAATCCGCCAACCCGACCGGCGACGGATGCACGCCGCCGGCGACGAGTCCCGCGATGTGCGCGATGTCCGCGAGCAACAATGCGCCGTTCGCGTGCGCGATGTCCGCCATGCGCTTAAAATCGATGATGCGCGCGTATGCGGAAGCGCCGACCGTGATCAGTTTCGGTTTTTCGCGTTCCGCCTGTTCCGCGATTTCGTCGTAGTTGATGTAGCCGTCCTCGCCGACGCCGTAGTGAACGACGTTGTAGAGCTTCCCGGAAAAATTCACGGGAGCGCCGTGCGTCAGGTGTCCGCCGTGCGCGAGATTCATCGTCAAAATTTTGTCGCCGGGCTGAATCGCCGCGAAATAAACCGCCATATTCGCCTGCGAACCCGAATGCGGCTGCACGTTTGCGTGTTCCGCGCCGAAAAGTTTTTTCGCGCGATCGATTGCGAGCTGCTCGACCTTGTCCACCCATTCGCAACCGCCGTACCAGCGTTTTCCCGGATAACCCTCCGCGTATTTGTTCGTCAGCACGCTGCCCTGAGCCTGCATGACTGCGGGAAGCGTGAAGTTTTCCGACGCAATCAGCTCGATATGCGACTGTTGGCGCTTGAGTTCGCCCTCGATGTAGGAGGCGACCTCCGGATCAAGCTGCGAAAGAGGTGTGGAATTGATAGCCATAATCTTTTTTTTGGTTTTGTTTTTTTTCGAAAAAAAATCTTTGCGGGAACGCGCGTTCCCGCCGTTCAGCGGCAACCGCAATTCGGTTCCATTTTTCCGACGCGCCGCGCGTGGCGCCCGCCGTCGAACGGCGTTTTCAGGAAAATGTCGATCCAGTTTTCCGCGTCTTTCGGCGCGATGAATTTCTGTCCGAAACAAATCACGTTTGCGTTGTTGTGTCGGCGGGAAAGCTCCGCCATATCCGCGTTGAAGCAGTTCACCGCGCGCACGCCGGCGACTTTGTTCGCCGCGATCGAAATGCCCACGCCCGTCCAGCACACGAGCACGCCGAAATCCGACGTTCCCGCCGCCACGTCGCGCGCCACCGCCTGCGCAAAATCCGGATAATCCACCGATTCTTTCGAATGCGTGCCGCAATCGACAACTTCGACTCCGCGGGAACGGAGATATTCGGCGAGCGTTTCTTTCAGCTCAAAGCCCGCATGATCACTTCCGATGCTGATTTTCATTTTGGCGTTGGAAAAAATTTTCCCGACATCATGCCCGCGTTTCCGGTTCCCGTCAAAAAAGAAATCCTGCGCGCACGCCGAAAATGTTCCCGCGTTCCCGCGCGGGAACGGCGTTTTTTCGCGGGAACAGACTTGCCGCGAGCGTGCGGGAACGCCATTTTTCTTTTCGAAAAAAATGTCCACGTATCCGTCCAACTTTTTTGAGCGGCAGGATTGCGCCCGCCGCGCCACAAGTCGCCTCGTGATCGGGTTTGCGCTCGGTGTCGCGGGAACGGCGCTCGCGATTTACGCCGTCGTCCGCTTTGCGGTCATTCAACTCGGAATGCCGAAACTCACCGCCGAATATTTTCCGAATTGGGACGCGGCGGGAACGACTTCGGAGCTTTGGGATCCGCTCCTGCTGGTTCTTGTCGCGGCGGGAACGCTGCTCGTGATCGGCGGCGCAAGTTTCTGCAAAACGCTTGCGCTCTCGGACGCCACCGGCGCGGACATCGCGAAACAGCTCGGCGGGCGGGAAGTTTCTCCCGCGACCGATGCGCCCGCCGAACGCCGACTCGTCAACGTCGTGCAGGAAATGTCGCTCGCCTCGGGCGTTCCCGTGCCGCGTATTTTTATTCTCGAAAACGAACCCGGCATCAACGCGTTTGCGGCGGGAACGCAGAAAAACCGCGCCGCGATCGCCGTTTCCCGCGGTGCGCTCGACAAGCTCTCGCGCGATGAGTTGCAGGCGGTTGTCGGGCACGAATATTCGCACATTCTCAACGGCGACATGCGTCTGAACATCCGGCTCACGGGATGGATTTTCGGGCTCGTGATGATTTCGATTTTCGGCGAAATTTTTCTGCGTTCGGCGGTGTGGCAATCGCACGGTCGGCGATCGGGCAAAGGCAATCCCGCCGCAATCATGATGGGGCTCGGAATTGCGTTGCTCATAATCGGTTTCGTGAGCCGAATTTTTGCGCAACTCATTCAGGCGGCGATTTCGAGAAACCGCGAACGCCTCGCCGACGCGTCCGCGACGCAGTTCACGCGCAATCCGGAAGCGCTCGCAAACGCCCTCGCCCGCATCGGCGGCGATTCCGTCGGAAGCAAAATCGAATCGCCCCGCGCCGGAGAATTTGCGCATTTTTTCTTCGCAAACGGCGTGAACGCGCTTTTCGCCACGCATCCGCCGCTTGAAGAACGCATTCGCGCGCTCAATCCGCACTGGGACGGAAAATTTCTCCCGCCGCTTTCACGCGGGAACGCCACGCCGGAGCCGACGCCGATGCCGATGCCGCGTGCGGCAAACGCGACTGCCGTTCCCGCCGACGCCCTGCCCGCGCTTTTCGAAACGCTTTCCGGGAACGCCGCCGACGCCAAAGCGCTCATCTACATGCTGACGATGGCGGAATCGCCGAAATGCAACGTCGCGCAGGCGAAAATTCTCCTCGCGCGGGAATCCTCCGCGCTTTTCAAAAAAATGGAAGCGCTCTGGGGCGAAGTCGAAAAAATTCCGAGCGCGGCGCGCATCGACGGCGTTCTGCACGTCGCTCCCGCGTTGCGCGAACTTTCCGCGCGGGAACGCCGGGAATTTCTCGAAACGTTGCGCCTCATCATCGTCGCCGACAACAACGTTTCGCCCCGCGAATCCCGCATTCTGAACGCGGTCGAAAGTGCTTTGCGCTCGGAGTGAACATCGCCCGCCGAAAAAAATCGCGCGCGAGAATTTTCCGCAATTCGCCGTTCGACATTTTGTCTGCGGCGAGGCAGACTGTGCGCATGAAAATTCGAGATTTCTTTTGCGCGCGAGCGGCGCGTTCCCGCGGTGAAGCGTTGCGGCGCGGCGCGTGGTTTTTCGTATTTACGGCGGTGCTCGCGGCGCTGATTTCTCTGAATTATTTTCGGCAGTTCGACATCGATTTTTCCGGAGAAGGCGGAATTTACGCGTTTTGCACGATGTTCGGGCATTTTGCGATGTGGGGCGCGCTCGCGTGGCTCGTGTGTTGCCTGCCGTGGGCGCTGGCGTTCCCGCGGCGTCCGATCGCGGCGTGCGTTTCCGTTGTCGCGGGAACGGCGGGGCTGTGCGTGGTCGCAATCGACACGTTTGTCTTCGGGCTGTATCGGTTTCACGTGTATAACAGCTTCGTGCTCGATTTGCTTTTCGGCGGCGATGCGGCGGGAATTTTCGTTTTTACTGCCGGTCAAATTGCGCTGATGCTGGGCGGCGCGCTCGCGCTCGTCGTCGCGGGCGTCGGGCTTTGGCTTGCGGCGCGTTTCGCGGCGGCGCGAACGGGAGGACGACTGCTCGGCGCGGTCGCGGGAACGCTCGCGTTGCTGCTCGTCGCTTCGCACATGATGCACGCGTATTATTCCGCGAACGGCAGTCGCTCCGTGTATCGCATTGCGGAAGTTTTTCCCGGACATTTTCCGCTGACGGCAAATCGTTTTCTGATTCGCAACGGCTTGGTCGATCCCGAAAAAGTGCGCGAAAAAATCAAGCTCAACGCGGGCTCGGCGCTCGACTACCCGCGCGCGCCGCTCGTTCCCGCAACGGCGCCGACGAAAAACATTCTCGTGATTTTCATCGATTCGTGGAATTTCCGCACGTTCACGCCGGAAGTCATGCCGAACGCCTGCGCCTTTGCCGAAAAATCGCAAGTTTTCGCCGAACATTACAGCGGCGACCACGGCACTCGCACCGGCGTGCTTTCGTTTTTCCACGGGCTTCCGGGAATGTATTTCAACGCAATTCGCGACGGCGCCGTCGGCTCCGCATTCGTGGACGTGCTGATGAAAAACGACTACGATGCCGCCGTGTATGCGACCGCCGGGCTTTCCAATCCGCCGTTCTCGCGCACCGTTTTCAGAAACGTTCCCGCCGAGTCAATTCGCGATTATTTCGCCGAAGGCGTTTCCACCGCCGAGGGCGACGAACGCCTCACGCAGGCTTGGCTCGACTTCACGAAAAAATATACCGCCGTTCCCGCAACGGAACGCCGACCGTTCTTCGGTTTTCTCTTTTTCGACGAACTTCACGCAATGACGCTCCCGAAAAACGCCGAGAAAAAATTTCCGACCGATTGGGAAAATCCGCGCTACGAACTGCTCGGAAAAAACACCGACCCGACACCGTTTTTCAACCTTTACAAAAACGACGCTCACTGGCTCGACGCTCGCCTCGGACGCATTTTCGACGACCTGCGCGAACGCGGTTTGCTCGAAAACACCATCGTCATACTCACCGGCGACCACGGACAGGAATTCAACGAAGACCGCAACAACACTTGGGGACACGGCTCGCGCTTTTCAACGCATCAGCTCAAAGTGCCCTTCGTGCTTTTCGACGCCGCGCTCCCGCCGAAAACGCACACGCATTGGACGGCGCACTACGACGCAAGCGTCACGCTGCTGCAAAACTATCTGCACGTCGGGAACGCGCCGCGCGATTATTCCGTGGGGAAAAATCTTTTCGACGAAACGCCGCGCAAGTGGCTGCTCGTCGGACACCCGGAACAATGGGGCGTAATCGAACGCGACCGCATCACGCACGTGCGCTTCGGCGATTACGAAATTTTTGATCGCGACTACCGCCCGCTTCCCGATGCAAAACT
>CAVFCB010000055.1:0-12175 GCA_963620895.1 Bacteroidaceae bacterium
GTTTTTGCCTTTGGCAAAACTGGGGGCGGAGACGTCCACGTCTCCGCGCGGGAACCTCACCGAACCCCAAAAAGTGTTACCTATGTCTGACTCTGCTTTGTTACCAATCTGTGAACCTGCACCAAAAAGGGACGCAGAATTTTTATTGCGTTGCTTGCCATATTTTTTTGTTGCCTATGTGTGAGTGGTTGTGTGTTTTTTTCCCTATGTTCGCCCCGCTTGGATCATTTTGGAGCTTTCTTCTCGCTGTCGGAATTGTCGTTGTTTTGTGTGAGAGGTTTTCGTTTTTTCGCACGTGGTGCGGGATCGCGGTAATCTGCGCGTGCTATGCGCTTGCGCTGTCTGTGGTGATTACTGTTTTTGAGGCTCCGATTTTTTCTTTGTTTGATGCCGTGTTCGGTTGGATTGACTTAAATGGCGGCTATGTGCTTTGGTCTCGTGTTGCCGGCGGAGTCGCCGCTGTTGCAATTGCCGCGCTTCTCTGTTTATGGTTTTTTCGCCGGTCGCGCACCGGTGATTGATTGCGCTGACATGTCCGTCCCCAAAAAGAATCGTCCCGCATAAATACAACGAAAGCCCGCATTTCTGCGGGCTTTCAAAATGGTGGAGATGGCGGGAGTCGAACCCGCGTCTCCCGGTCTTTCAGCTGAAACTTCTACACGCTTAGCCGCTCGATTGGGATTCGGCGATTCTTAGAGCGAGGGCGCCCGGAATTGCCTACCGTCGTTCCCGTTTTTAACCTCGCGGGAACGGCGACAAGTTCGAGGTTTTACCTGCTTTTTTAACAGCCCGACCGCTCAGCAGGCGTCGGCGGGCGTGACCGTGCCGCAACTTCAGGCGGCAAGCGCGAACGCATTGCTGCGTTCGAACGCGATGGTGTTGTTTTTGCCATTTGATTGGCTGACACATATTTTAGGACGCCGAGTGTCATCGTCCGCGTGCCGTCGCAACCTCCGAACCGGGATCGAATCCGGAACATCCCCGAAAATTCGAAAAAAAGCGGTTGCGGAAGCCGATTTCGGCTTTCCGTTGTGAAAGAACATCGGTGAAAAGTGATGCGAAAGCTATGCCAAGCGAGATGCGATGTCAATCCCTCGCGCTTCGGCGGGCGGAAAAAGAAAGCGTTCCCGCCGCCGTCCGATTGCGGGAACGCTCGAAGAAAAAAATGTTTTTCCGCCGCGCGGGAACGCGCGAACGGAGAGCGCTGCGGCGTTATTTCGTCTTCGGAATATCTTCTCCGATATCGATATCCTGCGGATGATTGCGTTTTTCCTTTTCGAGGCGGTGGGCGCGACGAATCTGGCGAATCAGCTTGTCCACAAGCTCATCGATGGACTTATAAAGGTCTGCGGAAGTGACGCTGAGCACGATATTCGGTCCCGCGATTTCGATTGTGGATTTTGCGACGAATGACTGCTCCGGCGCCTTCGTCGGAATATATTCCAAGTCGAAATTCGCACGGATAATGCGGTCATTATGTTCAAAGAGCTTCGCCGCTTTTTCTCTCACGTAATTTTTGAGCGCGTCGGTGAGTTCGAGATTGATGCCGGTGATATTGATTTGTCCGTTCATTTTGATCGTGGGGGTTGATGATTATAATTGCGTTTTATATAGCGTTCGGAGCAGTTGCCCGAACGCCCGTTATTGAAGCATATCGCATGCCGAAAATCAAGCGTGCGGCGCGTTCCCGCAGTTCAAATGCCGAGCACGCGTTTCTGAATTTCCGTAATTTCGGCGACGCCTTTTTTGCCGAGCGCGATCATTGCGGCGAGCTCGTCGGGCGAGAACGTCGCTTCTTCGCCGGAAGCCTGCAATTCGACGAAGCGCCCGGCGCCCGTCATGACGATGTTGGCGTCCACGGCGGCGTCTTTGTCTTCGACGTAGCAAAGGTCGAGAATCGGCGTTTCCTGATACATGCCGACGCTGATTGCGGCGACGGAATCGGCGAACGGATCTTCCTTGATTTTTCCCGTTTCCATAAATTTGCGCACGGCGAGTTTTGCGGCGACGAATGCTCCGGAAATGGAAGCGGTGCGCGTGCCGCCGTCCGCCTGAAGCACGTCGCAATCGATCCAAAGCGTAAGCCCGTCGAGTTTTGACAAATCGAGCACGGCGCGCAGGGAACGTCCGATGAGTCGCTGAATTTCGACGGTGCGGCCGTCGAGTTTCCCGCGGGAAATGTCGCGCTGTTTGCGGTCGAGCGTCGAATACGGGAGCAGCGAATATTCTGCGGTGAGCCAGCCGCCTTTCACGCCCTGCGCGCGCATCCACGAAGGCACTTTTTCTTCGAGCGTTGCGGCGCAGATGACGCGCGTGTCGCCGAAACAGGCGAGCACGGAGCCGGCGGCGTGAGGCGCAACGCCCGGTTGAAACGAAATCGGACGGAGGCAATCCGCCCCTCGGTTGTCGGGTCGAATAATCATAACGATAAATTTCTGTTTTTTTGAAAAACGAGTTCGCGTGCGAGCATTTTCTCGGCGAGCGTGTGCAGTTGCGGGAGCGTTCCCGCGGAAACTTCGACGAGGTTTCGCAGTGCGGGAACGGCGTGCATGCGAAAATTCGGTTTGCCCATTTTCGAGGAAAGAAAGAAATACGCGCCGAGTGCCTGCATCAACCGTTGCGAAGCGGCG
Organism: Bacteroidaceae bacterium; assembly: GCA_963620895.1. Taxonomy (GTDB): domain Bacteria; phylum Verrucomicrobiota; class Verrucomicrobiia; order Opitutales; family UBA953; genus Spyradosoma. Next base: position 2,631 of record CAVFCB010000055.1, read on the forward strand.
AAGCGCAAGCGAAGCGCGGAATCCGCGTCGGCGGGAACGCCGATTTTTTCGCAATAAAACGAAAACAGCGCGTGTTTTTCCGCCGTCGGAATTTCGACGTAAGGATCGAACAGCAACGAAGCGACATCATACCAACCGGTGCCGACGCGCATTCCCTGAAAATCGATGAAGCACGCCGTTTCGTTTTTCCACAAAATATTCTGCGACTGGCAATCGCGGTGCACGAGCTGCGGCGGGAACGCGAGCAGTTTTTCCGCGAGCGCGGAAAGTTCCGCTTCGAGCGCGCGGCGTTCCCGCGGAGCAAGCGGAATGCGCAGACCTTCGTCGAGCGCGTTTTTCAAAAAATATTCGCGTTCCCACGCGTAATATTCGCGATTGAAACCGTCGCGCATAATCGGCGTTCCCGCGTCGAGATTCTCAAGCCCGCGCAGATGAAGCCGCGCCAAACCGTCGAGCGCGGAGCGGTAAGCGCGGGAACGCGCGGGCGCGCCGTCGCGCACGAGCGTCCAAAGATCCGTCGCGCCGAGATCTTCCATCACGAGCACTCGCCGCTCGGGAAAATTCGCCAAAATCGCCGGCGCGGGAACGCCGATTTTTTTCAAAAATTCCGCAATCCCCGCGTAATAGCGATTTTCCTCTTTCGAATCGTCGTAAAAACAGAAAACGGCGGGAACGCCGCGAAATTCGGCGCGAAAAAACCGACGCGTTCCTCCGCCCTTTTTCAGCTCGGATTTTTCAAAATCAAACGTCGCGTCGAACCCGAACGCTTCGCGGTTTTTCGAGAAAAATTCCTCCGGCGCGTCCATTGCTCACCTTTCCTGCGGGAACGCGGCGCTTTTCAGCGGCGCCAGCCCTGCCCCGCGCAAAAGCGCGAGCGCCGTCGCTTCCGCCGCGCGCATCTCGGCGCGGTCGCGTTCTTCGATATCGTCGAGCCCGGCGAGGTGCAACCATCCGTGCACAAGGTAGAGCAACAGCTCGTCGGCAGGCGTCGTGCCCAGTTCGCGCGCCATGCGCATCGCCTGATCGACGCATACGCAGATTTCCCCCGCGAACGCATCGTCGCCGGCAACGGTTCCCGCGGGAACGCCGCCGCGCGATTCCCGTGCCCGAGGCGCGGAAAAAACTTCGTCTCCCGGAAACGTGATGACGTCCGTCTTCGTCGGATCGCCGAGAAATTCTTCGTGCATTCGGCAAATTTCGTCGTCGCCGAAAAACGCGACGGAAAGCGTTCCCGCCGGGAAATCCCACGGCGCGTTCCCGCGCAGAAAATTCAGGATTTCGGAAATTTCGGCGTCATCGACGGAAAAATTTTCCCGTCCGCAAAACGTTTCGACCGTCGCCATTTTTTTTCGGACTCCGGGCTCAATCGATTTTTCTGACGATGCGCACTTTCGTCCGCTGTTCGACGGGAACGGAATCCGCCGACTGCACGCCGCCCGCATCTTTGGGATATTCGACCCGCGAGTGGAACGTGGAAAGCACGGAAAGCACAAGGCTGTGCCGAATCGCCGAAATTTGCGAAATCGTGATCGGGCATTCGTCAAATTCGCCCTCCTGAATGCGTGCGCGAATGAGCGTTGCGACGAGATCCTCCACCGCCTGCGGCGTAATTTTTTTGAGCGAACGCGATGCCGCCTCGACCACGTCGCACATCATCACGATCGCCGCTTCCAGCGACTGCGGCTTGGGGCCGTCGTAGCGGAAATGCGATTCGTCCACCGTTCCCGCGCCCTCGCCGCCCTCGCTCACGGCGAGATCTTTTGCTTTTTTGAAAAAGTAGCCGACGAGTCCCGTGCCGTGGTGCTGTTCGATAATATCGCGCACGCGTTCCGGCAAATGATATTCCACGGCGAGTTCGACGCCGTCGCGCACGTGGCTCTTGATGATGAGCGCGGACATCTGCGGCGTAATATCGTCGTGCGGATTGCGCTCGCCGCCCTGATTTTCCGTAAAATATTCGGGTTTGAGCATTTTCCCTATGTCGTGGAAAAGGGACGCGCAACGGCACAGCGCGGTGTTCGCGCCGACTGCGTGCGCCGCCTGTTCCGCGTAATTGGAAACCATCACACAATGGTGAAACGTTCCCGGCGCGACGAGTTGCAGCTTGCGCAAAAGCGGGTGATTGAAGTCCGCAAGCTCAATGAACGTGATGTCCGTTCGCGTCCGAAAAACGCCCTCGAACAATCCCAGCAATCCCGCGGAAACGATCCCGTAAAAAAGTCCGCTAAGCAGTGCGAAAAGCGTGTTTAGGCAAATTTGATGCCACGACGTTTCCGCATAATAGCCGATGCAGACCGCCGTTACCGCCATCGCCAACCCGGAATAAAACCCGGCGCGCACGAGCGTCGCCCGTTTTTTCGCGTTGCGGGAAATCCACACGGCGATCAGCGACGCCACCGAAATCATCACCAAAACTTGAATGTTCCCGCCGAGCATCTGCGCCGCAATCGCGCCGACAAACAGCGCCGCGGGAACGCCCAGCGACGCTCCCGCAATCACCGAAACGGAAATCGCCACCACCGCCGGCAACGACAGCCACACCAACGCATCGCCTAACGTGCCGAACGACTGCACGACAAGACGCGACTCCGTCAGCTCAAGAATTCCGCGAATCAGTAAAATGTTGATTACGGAAATCACGCCCGTGAAAAGGAATCGGCGGCGCATCCCGTTCCCGCACGTGGGAATCATCAGTTTGCGGTAAATTTCCGCTATCACGACTACGCAAAAAACGTAGAGCAAATTCATGAAAAACGAAATGGGAATGCCTAAGCGCTCCGCCTCGTGCTCCGTTTGTTTCTTGCGATAAACATTCCAACGCTCGACGTCCTCCTCGTCCACGCGCACTCCCGGCTTCAACAGCGGAGTGTCCTCCTCCACGGTAACGAGCACGGAACCGATTGCCGCCAAGGCTTCTTTTTCCCGCTGTTTTGTCGCCGCCTCGTCAAAAACCATGTTGTCGTGAATCAGCGGCGAATACAAATCGACCGAAACCGGCAACGCCAAAGAAATTTGGCTGATCGGAAGCCCGTTGAAGATATCTCGCTTCCAAAAGGTTACTTCCAACTGCTCCGAAAAATTTTTCTTAAACTCCGTGATGGTTCTGACGTGCTGACGCTCGGGAACGTTCCCGCCGCGAAGATGTTCGTTCTCGACGATGCCCTCCGCCGCCAATTCGCGAAAAACGCGCGAGCTCTCTTTCGAAAGCGACAAGTAGCGCTCCGGCGTTCGGCACAAATCGATAAGTTGCAAAATATCCATTGCGACGCGATCCAACAAATCGCGCAATGCCGGATCTCCGACCGCAAATTTTTCTTCTTCAAACACCGTGCGCAATATTTTCAAGCGCGCGCCACGATCCGGCGTTCCCGTGATTTCTGCGAAACGCTCCGAAACCTTTTTCGCGACGTGGGTGTATTTTTCCAGCGAGGAATCGATCTCGCGCATATTCGGGCGATACGCGGGAACGATGCGGTGAAGCACCTCTTTTTCCTTCATCTGCTTCTTCACCGCGCTTTCGTAAGAAAATTCAAACGGCGCATCAAACTGATACGTCGGCATCATTCCTTCGAAAACGACGGGCGTGTGCGGCGGGCGCCCCCAAAACGCGATTATCGAAACGATCACGATGAACGCGCACCCGCCCGCAAGCATGCGGAAAAGACGCATGCGCGAAAAATTCGGACTCTTTCGTTCCGGCTCCTTCGACTTCTTTTTCTGTCCGAAGTGAAAAATCATAAATTCAGAAATTGAGGCGGGATTTTACGCGGGAACGCGCCTTCGCGCAAGCGCCGGATTCTCGCGCGGGAACGCGCATTTTTTTTCGCATCGCGATACAATTCGCGTTCCCGCCGAAATTTTTGTTGGAAAAAAATGTAATGCGAACATAAACTCCCCGCCTTTATTTTTTTCCATCATAGTTACCATGCGTTCCGATTTGAAACCGAAACTGCTCACCGTTTTGCAGGAAGGCTACGGGAAAAAGGACTTCAAGTCCGATCTCATTGCCGGCGTCATCGTCGGCGTCATCGCGTTGCCGCTCGCGATTGCATTCGCCGTCGCCTCCGGCGTCGCGCCGGAAAAAGGGCTCTACACGGCGATTGTCGCGGGCTTCGCAATCGCGATTTTCGGCGGAAGCCGCACGCAAGTCTGCGGGCCGACGGGCGCGTTCATTCCGATTATTTACGCGATCGTCGCGCAATACGGACTCAGCGGACTGGCGTTCGCGACGGTGATGGCGGGCGTGATTCTCATCGCGATGGGATTGGCGAAAATGGGCGCGTTGCTCAAATTCATTTCCTATCCGGTCATCGTCGGATTCACGGCGGGCATCGCGGTAACGATTTTTTCGACGCAAATTCCGGATTTGTTCGGACTGACGTTCCCGGCGGGAACGAAAGTGCCGGGCGACTTCGTCGGGAAATGGACGCTTTACCTGCAACATTTCGACACGCTGAACTGGCGCACGGTGCTGATTTCCGCGATTGCGACGACGGCGGTGTTCATTTGGCCGCGCGTCACTTCAAAAATTCCGGGAGCGCTTTTCGTCATCGTCGCGGCAACGCTCGCGGTGCTCGGTCTCGGCTGGGGCGCGGGAACGGAAAATCCGGACGGCGTCGTCACGATCGGCAGCAAATTTTTCTCGGACAAACCGTTCCCGTCGGGCATTCCGACGCCGGATTTCGGAATTTTCGCGGATTTGAATTTTGACAAAATGCGGGAACTGATCGCTCCCGCGTTCCTGATTGCGCTGTTGGGCTCGATCGAATCGTTGCTTTCGGCGGTCGTCGCCGACGGTATGACCGGGCGCCGCCACCGACCGAACGCGGAGCTTGTCGCGCAAGGCATCGGCAACATTCTTTCGCCGATTTTCGGCGGCATTCCCGCGACGGGCGCAATTGCGCGCACGGCGGCGAACATCAAAAACGGCGGGCGCACGCCGATCGCGGCGTTGGTGCATGCGGGCGTGCTGCTCGCGATTTTGCTTTGTCTCGGACAATTCATCGTGTATGTGCCGATGTGCGCGCTGGGCGCCGTGCTCGTGCTCGTTTCCTACACGATGAGCGGTTGGCGCACGTTTTACGGATTGCTGCGCACCTCGCCCAAGAGCGACATCATCGTGCTCATGCTCACGTTTTTGCTCACGGTGTTCGTCGATCTTTCCGTGGCGATCGAAGTCGGCGTCGTGCTCTCGGCGTTCCTTTTCCTGAAACGCGAATCGGAGACGGCGGAATTTCACGTGTTCTCGCGCAAACAGCTCGGCGAAAACGAATTTGACCCGCACGGCACGCTCGCGACGTGGCGCGAAAAATTGCCCGACGACGTCGAAGTCTTCGAAGTTTTCGGCTCGCTCTTCTTCGGCGCCGTCGATCAGTTCCGAGAAAATTTCAAGCGCGTCGGACGCAAGCCGAAAGTGTTCATCCTCGACTTGGGCAATCTCATTTCCATCGACGCGACGGGCATTCACGCCCTCGCGGAAACGCATCTGGACATGCAGGCGGACGGCACGGCGCTCATCATCGCGGGACTGCATCCGCAACCGAAACGCGCGATCGAACATTCCGACCTCAATATCGGCGAGGAAAACATCTGCCGCGACATGCAATCGGCGATTGACCGTTCCCGCGCCATTCTCGAAGCGCGCAAGGAAAAATCCGAATCCTGCTGAAAACAAAATCGCCCGCGTTGCGGGAACGCGGGCGAAAATTCGAATCCGAATCAGGCAATCGTCGCGATGTCGGGCTCGAATGAAATTTCGATGCGGTAAGGCATGCCCGGACGCAGACGCATCGGCGTCGCGCGAACGAATGTCTGGTAATAGTAAATTTTTCCGTAGCGCGTGCGCTGTGCGGGATCTTCGGAAACGTTTTCGTAGTCGAGCCACGCGCCCTGAAAATCGTCTTTCGGCACGGTGCAACCGAAACTTTTTTCGCCGAGGCGGAACGACGACGCAAGGTGATACCGGCTGTGCGCGGCGGCGATGGGCATCACGAAACGCATCGAATCAAGCTGCACGGGCTGTTTCGCCTGCAACGTGTAGCGCACGGTCATTTTGCCTTCGAGAAATTCCCATTCGACGCGGCAGGTTCCGATGCCGGGAACGATTTTTTCATCTTTGGTGATAAGTTCCGGTTGCTCATAGACAAAGCGAAACGCGTTTCTCATGCCCAAGCCGATGGCGATGTTTTTTCCGTAAAACGACGGCGTGAACGTGTTCCCGCCGATCGTCCATTCCGGAAGAAACGCGGGAACGTAGCGTCCGACGGGAACGTCGAACACGCCCGGCATGTGCGGGAACGCGAGCGAATCGGAGTTCCCGCGAGCGCCGCCGGAAACAAGCGGAATCTGCACGTGCAGACCGGTCGCCGGGTTGCGATACACGCAAAGCCCCTGTTCCTTGCGGCTGCTGCGGTCAAACGAAATGAAACGGCAGGACGGTTTCGCCGGCGCGGGAAGAGCGGCGCCGTCGTCGAGCGAGCCGCCGACCGTTTTCGCGAGGCGGGACCACTGGCAGAGATAGCGCGCGGCGTCAAAATTCGCGATGCGCGTCGTGTGCTCCGAATCGTCGTCGCGTTCGCCGTCGCGAATCACGAGCACGCCCTGCTCCTGATCGATAAACGTCATGAAGAAGAACAGGAAAAGTTTGCGCAGCAAATCCTTGTAGAGCGACATCTTGTCGGCGGAAATCCAACCGTCGCGCATGGATTGCAAAATGAGGCTGATGAGGTGCATCTGCCCGTAGGCGCCCGTTCCCGAACCCGTGCACCAGCCGAGCCCGTCGGCGCGAACGATTTCCGGGAGCAGTTTCAGATATTTTTCCGCGTAAGTGCGAAGCGTGGGCAACTTGCGTTCCCGCAGGTGAATATTGGCGTGCAGTTGGAGCGATTGGCGGATAAATACATACTGCATCACGCCGTGCAAATCAAAGCACCCGCCGAGAACGCCGAGATTTTCCGGCGTGCGCGGAACATCGTCGCAAAAACCGCCCGTGCCGTTGCTTTTGACGCGCTCGACAAAGCGTTCGATGAGCTTTCCCGTTTCGTCTTTTTTGGAAAGTCCGAGCGAAAAACGCGTAACCGACTTGCCGATGTTGAACGCCTGACGGTGATCGGAATAATCCGTGCGGACGAGCAGCCGCTTGTCCATAAGCTCGCGGGAAGCTTCATCGAGCAACGCCCACGGAAGATTGCGGTCTTTGGACGGACCGAAAGAAAGCAATCCGAGCGCCGCATACGCAAGCCCGTTCTCGGATTCGGTTTCAAGCCGAAGCTGAGAAGAAACGCAACGCGCGACAAGCTCGACGATATCCGTCTGCCCGATGCGCGTTTCCTGCGTTGCGCGGTAAAATTCGCCGAGCGCGAACGCCGCGTGCCCCGATTCGTCGGAGCGTCCGGTTTCTCCCGGAGTCGGTTCGATGGATCCGTCGGCGGCGACGGCTCCGATGTTGTGGCTCAAAATCACACGAGCCATGTCCAAGCATTGATCTGCAAAATTATGCATCTGAATCGGATCTGAAAAAAAAGAAATTAATGAAGCGAGGGTTTGGGATTATTTCTAGTTTGCCAAAATCAGTCGAATAAATTCGGCATTCGTCTTTGTTTTTTTCATGCGGTCAATCATCGCTTCGGCAACGTCTTCAATTTTGCCGCCGACCATCGCCCGGCGCAGGAACGACGCCGCGTCAAGCGCTTCCGGCGAAAGAATCAGCTCTTCTTTTCGCGTTCCCGAAGCGGCGAGATTGAACGCCGGCCAAATGCGAAGCTCGGCAACTTTGCGGTCGAGCACCATTTCCATATTTCCCGTGCCCTTGAATTCTTCAAAAATCAGATCGTCCATTTTCGATCCCGTCTGAATCAGCGCGGAAGCAATAATCGTGAGGCTTCCCGCCTCTTCCGTATTGCGAGCGGAGGAAAAAATCTGCCGCGGCTTTTCCATCGCGCGGGAATCCAGACCGCCCGTCATCGTGCGCCCGGAACCGCCCTTGCTGTTGTTGTAGGCACGCGTCAGGCGCGTGAGCGAATCGATGAGCAAAACCACATCGTGCCCCGTTTCCACAAGCCGACGCGCTCGCTCGACGCAAAGCTCGGCAACGGCAACGTGATTTTTCGCATCCTCGTCGTTGGACGACGCATAAAGCTCCGCCGCGGGAAGATCGCGACGAAAATCCGTCACTTCCTCGGGACGCTCATCCACGAGCAACACGATGACTTTGCACTCCGGATAATTTTCGAGCACGCCCGCGGCAATGTCCTTGAGCAACGTCGTCTTGCCCGTGCGCGGCGGCGCAACGATAAGCCCGCGTTGCCCTTTGCCCACCGGACAAAAAAGATCGATGACGCGAGTCGTCATGCGCCCGTCTTTCGTTTCGAGCCGCAACTGCTTGTCGGGCGCAATGCTCGTAAGCTGCTGAAATTGCGGGCGGCGGTGGCGTTCGTTCGGATTCACGCCGTCGATCCCGTCCACATACGTGAGCTTGGATTCGAGCGCGCCGACATTGCGCTGCGCCTTGCCTTCAAGCCAGCTGCCCGTCTTCATCTTAAAACGTTTTATCAAATCCTTGGCGACAAATGCATCGCTCGGATAAGACTTCCCGCAACGCGCAGGAGAACGCAACGCGCCGTTCCCGTGCTCGTCCACGACAAGCACGCCCGCCACCGCAATTTCCTCGACCGGCAAATCCGGATTGATGATTTTCGGCTTCGGCGCAGGCGGATTGCCGGGATTGCCCGGTTTCTTTTTCTGCGCCCACGGCGCACCCGCACCTCCAAATTTTTTTCGGTTCGGATTCTGCGGAGCACCGTTCCCGCGGAACGGTTTTTTGCCCTTCCCGAACTTGTTGAACTTGGGATGAAACTTCGGAGCCTGAGGCTGCGGATTATCTTCGCTCATTTTGAGTATATCGATGAAATTTTCAGATGAAAAAAAACGTGTTGTGCCCTCTTTGCGGGAACGCAAGGATGCCGAAAAAATCGGTGCCGCGAATTATTTTCTTCGTGCGAAATCGAATCCGTATTCACTCGAAAAAGATACGCTCCCGCGCTCACGCGGAAAAAAAAGAGAACGCCGGGAACGGGAAACTCCGCCCATACGCCCGACAACACGCACGTTTATCTGAAAATTCCGCCGCAATTGCAAGATGTTTTTTCAGCGAAAAACGGATCGGAGAAACGCGGGAACGAGTTTAACCACGGATGAACACGAATGAACACGGATTTTTTTGTTAAAGCCCCGCGGGAACGGGGAACCGGTGGACTGGTTGACTGGAGAACTGGTTTACTGGTGAAGTGCGGTTTTTGCCTACGGCAAAACTGGGGGCGGAACGTCCACGTCTCCGCGCGGAAACAAATTTTAACCACGAATAAACACGAATTTCACGAATTCATTTTCCGTTTTTCATCTGTGCTCATCTGCGCCATCTGCGGCAAAAGAAAACCGGTGAACTGGTCAACTGGAGAACTGGTTTACTGGTGAAATCCGGATTTTTGCCTTTGGCAAAAATTGAGGAAACTAAAAGCCTCGTAGAGGCGAAACTATCGTAACCCCAC
>CAVFCB010000056.1:0-12122 GCA_963620895.1 Bacteroidaceae bacterium
TTTCTTCGTCCGTTCCCGTGAATTTGTTGTCGCGTTCGGAAACGTTTTTCGAATGATGCGAGGCGATTGCGATCCCGCCGTTCATGCGGAAAAGATTGCGCTCGATGCGAATATTTTCGTGAACCGTTCCGTTCCCGGAAAGCACGTGCGGATTGATGTTCACGACCGGCGAGGCGCATTCGACAAATTCGTTTTCGCGAATAATCATATCGCGCACGGGACCGGATTCGAACCAGCCGGAAGCATCGTCTTCGACAAGAATTGCGGACATTCCCGTTCGCTCGAAACGACAATTTTCGATGACGACCGGGCGGCGCGTCGTCACGAGAAAACCGCGCGTCGGAACATTGCGCACGACAACGTTTTTCACGTGCAGCGAGGGCGTCCGCGTTATGTTTTCGACGGCGTCCTCCGCTTCAAATTTTTCGGGAACGTTTTTCCTGAAAACGACTTCGAGCCGGCGCGCGTCGAGCGCTCGCACTTTTTTGACGATGTTTGTGCCGAACGGTTGAAGCGTGTTCCCGTGCACGAATTCGACTTCGTCGCCGGGGAAAAAACCGTCGATCCCGTAAGTCTGAGGATGCATGAAACGCAGAATGAGCGTCCGATTGTTCACGCGTTCGGCAACGCGCAGATGCGTTCCGTGAACGTTGATTGCATCGTCGTGCGAGCTCGAAAGCACGCTGTCGGCGACGCGAATTTTTCCGTTGCATCCGGAAAAATGCAGGATGTCCGCCCACGCGACATTTGTCCGCGAGGAATTTTCCCGCGGCGCGACATTCAGGCGGGAAAAACTGAGGTTTTCACAAAATTGCGAGACGATGCCCATTCCGTGCATGGCGTGAATCGAACAATTTTCCCAACGAATATCGCGGCTGCGGCGCTGAAAAAAACCGACGCAATCGCGCGTGATATCGCGATTCTGAACCACTTGCCCGACGCGCATCTGCGGCGCCGTTCCCGCGTAGAAAAAGCGCACGTTTCCGGGCGAAAGCTCTTCCGCGCGTGCGCCGTCCGGAGTGAAATTTCCGCCGAACGTTCCCGTGTCCGGATTAAAAACTTTGATGAAACCGCCCAGCGGGAACGCCCATCCGGGACCTTTCCAAAAAAGTTTTCCGTCGCGGATTTCGTATTGAAACGCGGGATCGATTTTCGCGTCGATGAATTTTTCCGTGCGCCCGACGATGCGCAACTCGCAGACCGTCGGGTGCAGGGAATCAAACGTCAGCCCGTCGAGCGCGACATCGCGGCAATCGTCGATCACCGCGTAAATCATTTTTCCGTCCGCGAGAATTTCGGCGCCGGCATCGCCGACCAAGCGCACGTTTTTCGTATTTTTGAGGCAAACGGCGACAGCTTTCGGAGCGTCCGGGCAATCGTTCGTGTTGGAAATATGATATTTCTCCGACCGCAATTTTCCGTGAGCGAAAACGTGTTTTCCGGACAAAAATCGCACCGTGATCGGCGATTTTTCCGTGCCTTCGCCGTCGTTCACCGACAGGGAAAATTCATGTCGTCCGGGAGCAACGACGATGGTGTCGCCGGCGCTCAAACGCACGAACGAAAGCGGCAAAAACGTTTTCCACGGGAACGCTTCGCTGCGCCCGGAATCCGCATCGTTCCCGCGCGCGGGATCGACGTAATAAATCGCGTTCCCGGCGGATTTTTTCAGGCGAGCGCTCTCGGGCGCATACGTTTTTTCGTCCGCCGCAAACATCGTTCCCGCGACAAAAAACGAAAACGCGACCACGCCGAGCAACAGCGCGCGAACACAACGTTTTGCGGCGGGCGAATCCATGGGGGAATTTTCTTTTGTGCGAAAGTCTCGGGGAAATCGTCGGGAAGAAAGGATTTTTTTTTGAAAGAAAAGAAATTCGCTCTCGCCGACGACGGCTTGAGAGAAGCCGACATTCGTCTCTTTTTCAAGCGTTTTTTGATTTGAAATTCGGTGCGGCGTTCCCGCGAAAAACGCTTGCGGGCGGGAACGCGAATGCGTTTCTTTGGAAAACGTTATGAAGAAAACTCTGCAGGAAGCGCCGGGTCTTTGCCATCGTCTCGCTTGGGACGAAATTGATCCCGCCTATCTCCAAACGCTTGTCGGGCTTGCGCGCGACGAAGACATCGCGGGAACGGGACTCGTTGCCGCGATGCGACCTGCGCGCGCCGGAGATCCGACCACGGAAACGACTGCGCCGCGCGGGAAAACCGCCTCGGCGAAATTTGTTGCCCGCAAGCCCTGCACGCTTTCCGGGCTTCCGCTCGTGCCCGTGATTCTCGAAATTTACGGCGGAAAAGTTTCCGCGAAAATGAATGTTTCCGACGGCGAAAGCGTTCCCGCGGGAACGGTGGTCGGCACCATTTCCGGCGATGCCGCGCAGATGCTCACGGCGGAACGCGTGATGCTGAATTTTCTCCAACGCATGAGCGGGATCGCCACGCAAACCGCGCGCTACGTTGCCGCGCTCGGCGATTCGAAAACGCGCTTGCTCGACACGCGCAAAACGACGCCCGGTCATCGCGTGCTCGACAAATACGCCGTCGGTTGCGGCGGCGCGTGGAATCACCGCATCGGGCTTTTCGATCGGCTCATGCTCAAAGACAACCATCTCGCCGCCGACGAAGCCGTTGCGGGAACGCGGCTTGCGCAACTCGTGCGCCATTCCCGCGAAGCGCGTCCGGAGCTGCTCTGCGAAGTCGAAGTCGATTCCGTCGAACAAATTCCGCCCGTGCTTGAAGCCGGCGCGGACATCATTTTGCTCGACAATTTTTCCGTCGAAAATCTGAAAAAAGCCGTTGCGCTCATCGGCGACGAAGCGTGGACGGAAATCAGCGGCGGCGTTTCGCTCGAAAGTCTGCCCGCGCTCGGAACCGTCGGCGCGGATTTCGTTTCCTGCGGCGCGCTCACGCACAACGTGCCGTGGATTGACATCGGGCTGGACTGGGAATGAGCGCGTCCGGCGCCGTTCCCGCGTAAATTGAATTTCGATACGTTCCCGCGAAGCCATGCGATTGCTTTTTTTGACGGATTCGCTGGCGGAAAACGCGCCGCACGCCGATGCGCTGCTCTGGCTCGTGGCGAGTCTCGACGCGAGCGGCGTCGAATGCGCGATCGCCTCGTTTCTGCCCTGCAAAAAAACGCGGCGGGAACAGATTCGCGCGCTCGGCGTTCCCGTGCGCTACATGCAGTTTTTCAATTCGCGCATAAAATTTTATGCGCCGGGGCTCACGGGAACCGTTCTGTTTTTTCGCCCGGATGTCGTCGTGCTTGCCGCTCCCGCCGCGCATTTGCACGCGGGACCGCTCTCGCGCGCGTTTCGCGGATTGCCGCTTGTTTCCGCGCTTTTCGGCGAACCGGCGGGAACGCTTTGCCGCCTCGCGCGGCGGCGTTGCGGCGCGTGTTTCGACGAATCGTTCCCGCAACCCGGAGCAACGGAAACGGAAAAACGCGCGTTCGTCGAAAATTTTCTCCGACGCAGTGCGGAAGCGCGCGATGCGATGCTCAACGCTTCCGGTAATTCCTGACGACGAAATTTTCGCCGCGAAGAATTTCCGTTCCCGCGTCGAAAAATTTTTCAAACGGCGGGAAAAACGCATCGCCCTCGGGCTCGGCGTCCACGGTCGTCAGAAAAAGTTCCGCGCAACACGGCAACAATTGCCGGTAAATTTCCGCGCCGCCGGCGACGAAAATCGCGCGCTCGGGAGCGACGGATTCGAGCTCGGAAATGTTGCGCAGAACGACGACGTTTTCCGGCAGATTTTCGCGCGGGAACGTCCGCGAAAGAATCGCCGTGATGCGCCCCGGAAGCGGTTTCCCGATGGATTCGTAAGTTTTTCGACCCATGAGCAGAATGCCGCCCATCGTCGTTTTTTTGAAAAATTTAAAATCTTCGGGAATGTGCCACGGAATGGCGTTCCCGCGCCCGATGACGCGATTTTTCGCCATTGCGGCGATTGCGGTAAGCGGACGCGACAGGGAAATTTCGGGCATATCGTTTTTTTAATTTTCCGTTTTTTCAAACCGCGACGGGCGCCTTGATTCCGGGATACGGATCGTAGCCGTCGATCGCGACGTCCTCGAATCGGAATGCGAAAAGATCTTTTACGTCGGGATTGAGACGCAACGTCGGAAGCGCGCGCGGCTCGCGGGAAAGCTGCAGTTTCACCTGCTCGAAATGATTTTTGTAAATGTGCGCGTCGCCGAACGTGTGGACGAAATCTCCGACGCCGAGTCCGCAAACTTGCGCAATCATGTGCGTGAGCAACGCGTAGCTCGCGATGTTGAACGGCACGCCGAGGAAAAGATCCGCGCTGCGCTGGTAAAGTTGGCAACTGAGCCGCCCGTTCCCGCTGACGTGAAACTGAAACAATGTGTGGCACGGCGGGAGCGCGACGCGATTCGCTTCGGCGGGATTCCAGCCGGTAACGATGAGGCGACGCGAGGCGGGATTGCGCCGAATTTCGTCCACGAGCGCGGAAATCTGATCGACGCCGTCGTTTTGAAAAGTGCCGTCGGCATTTTCCGTCGCGCCGAAGTTGCGCCACTGATGACCGTAGATCGGACCGAGATCGCCCGCGCGACGCCCGAAGCGCGCGCATTGCTCGGCGGTGCTCCATTCGTCCCAAATCGTGACGCCGCGTTCCCGCAGCCACGCGTTGTCCGTGTGCCCGCCGAGAAACCAAAACAGCTCCTGAATGATGGAGCGCGTGTGAACTTTTTTCGTGGTGACGAGCGGGAATCCGCGCGAAAGGTCGAAACGAAGCTGTGCGCCGAAAATTCCGCGCGTGCCCACGCCGGTGCGGTCGGTGCGGTCTTCGCCGTTTTCGAGAACGGTTCGGAGCAGATCAAGGTAAGCTTTCATCGCGAAAAAAATGCGGCGGGAACGGCGGTCAATCCGTTCCCGCGTTTATCGAAAATCAGGCGCCGAAATTTTCGTTCAGGCGGCGTTCGCGAATCATCGGCAAAAGTTTGTCGATGAATTCCTGAAGCGTGCAGGAACCCTCGATCGATTTCGCCGCGCGGGAACGCACGTTGACGAGTCCCGCTTCCATTTCCTTTGCGCCGATGACGAGCATGTGCGGAATTTTTTCCAACTCCGCGCGACGAATTTTCGCGCCGAGCTTGTCGGAATGCTCATCCACAGTCGCGCGAATGCGCAAGCGGCGAAGCTGTGCGACGACTTCCCGCGCGTGCGCGACGAGTCCGTCGTTCAGCGGAAGCACGCGCACCTGTTCGGGCGCGAGCCACGTCGGGAAATCTCCCGCAAAATGTTCGATGAGAATGCCGACGAAGCGTTCGAGCGAACCGAACGGCGCGCGGTGAATCATCACCGGGCGGCGCGGCGTGTTGTCCGTTCCCGTGTAAGTCAGATCAAAACGTTCCGGCAAATTGAAATCGACCTGCACGGTTCCGAGCTGCCAACCGCGACCGAGCGCGTCTTTGACGACGAAGTCGATTTTCGGACCGTAGAACGCCGCCTCGCCCCGCTCTTCCGCCACGGGAACGCCGAGCGTTGCCGCAGCTTCGCGGCATGCCGCTTCCGCTTTTTCCCAATTTTCGTCCTTGCCGATATATTTGCTCGATGCGGGATCGCGCAAGCCGACGCGCACGGAGTAATCTTTCATGCCGAGCGTCGAAAGAATGATGTTCACGAGCTCAAGGCAGGAGCAAACTTCGCGGTGAATTTGGTCTTCGGTGCAGAAAATATGTCCGTCGTCCTGCGTGAAGCCGCGCACGCGCGTAAGTCCGTTGAGCTCGCCGGATTGTTCCCAGCGATAAACGGTGCCGAATTCCGCAAGGCGCACGGGCAAGTCGCGGTAAGAATGCGGCTGCGAAGCGTAAATTTTGACGTGGAACGGGCAGTTCATCGGCTTGAGCAAAAAGCCGTCGAGCGTTCCCGCTTCGAGCAACGCGGAAAGATCCGCGCAGGTTTTGCCTTCTTTCGCGAGCGCGTCGATTTGTTCCTGCTCGATGACGGGCGTGAACTGCGATTCGCGGTAATACGGAAAATGCCCGGACGTGCGGAAAAGATCGAGGTTGCCGATGTTCGGCGTGAAAACCTGACTGTAGCCCTGACGGAAAAGCTCCTCGCCGATGAACGTCTGCAATTCCTGTCGAATGACGGAGCCGTTCGGCGTCCACAAAATGAGTCCTTGCCCGACGGAGTCGTCGATGGCGAAAAGTTTGAGCTCTTTGCCGAGCTTGCGGTGGTCGCGTTTTTTCGCTTCTTCGAGTTTGTTCAGATAATCGTCGAGCTCCGCTTTTGACGGGAACGCCGTGCCGTAGATGCGTTGGAGCTGCTTGTTTTTTTCGTCCCCGCGATGATACGCGCCGGCGACGGAAAGCAGTTTCACCGCTTTGAGTTGCGAAGTGTAGCGCACGTGCGGTCCCGCGCAAAGATCGACGAATTCGCCGTTGCGCCAAAACGTGATTTTCTCGCCGGCGGGAATGTCGGCGAGGCGTCCGGGCTTGAACTCGGCGAGCGCGGGCGTTTCCGCGATTATTTTTGCGGCTTCTTCGCGGGAAACTTCGAAGCATTCGAACTTCTGGTTTTCCTTCACGATTTTTTTCATCTCCGCTTCGATTTTTTCAAGATCCTCGGAGGTGAATTTGTGTTCGAGGTCAAAATCGTAGTAAAACCCGTTGTCCGTCGCGGGACCGATGTCGAGTTTTGCTTCCGGGAAAAGCCGGAGAACCGCCGCCGCGAGCACGTGCGCGGCGCTGTGTCGGAGTTCCTGAATCGGTGTCGTCGTTGCCATAACTGAACCTTTGAATGAAAATTTTTCGCGTGATTAAATACCGTTCCCGTGCCATTTGCAAGACGGCGAACGGGAACGGAAAAACGGCGAACGGAAAATGAAACGCGGGAAGCGGAAAATTTTGCCGCCGGCAAAAATCAACCCGGCGTTCCCGTTCCCGATTTTTCTTTAAGCTTTTTCCGCGGCGAGCTCGTCGCGCGCGTTTTTGATCATGAAGTGAAGCCGATTGAGCACGTTTGCCTCGGACGTTCCCGAATCGAAATCGAGGAAGAGCAGATTCATCTTCGGGTAAAGGCGTTTGACGCGTTTTTCGATGCCCTTGGACACGATGTGATTGGCGATGCAACCGAACGGCTGAAGCGAAACCGCGTTGTTCACGCCGTGCTCGGCAAACGATGCAAACTCCGCGGGAATGAGCCAACCCTCGCCGAACTGCGCCGCGAGATTGACGATTTCGCTGCCCTTTTTCGCCTTTTCTTCGATGCTCCCGAACGGATGATAACGGCGAAACGCACGGCAGGCTTTGTCCGCTTTCGCGACGGCGGATTTCGCGATCATCGAGAACGCAAGCGTAAAGCCCCACGTGCGCAACGAACGATGCGCGAGGTTGAGCTTCACGTTGATTTTGTTGTTCACGATGTCCTGAATCATGAAGTCCGTCACGTTCGGAATAATCGGTTCGACGCCGTTTTCGACGAGCCACGACACCACGTTCTTGTGCGAGAAAGAATTGTATTTGACGAAAATTTCGCCGACGATGCCGATCGCGGGAACGCGTTCCGTGCGCACGGGAACGGCATTGAATTCCTCCGCCGCGCTGCGCAGGAGGCGGAACATTTCGCTCACGCGGTTGAGACGCACGCAGGGAATGAGCGCCGCCATGTAAGCGTCGCGCAGTTTCGCGGACGTTCCCGCATCGCGTTCCCGCACGACGGTCGAGTAATACATTTGCGAAATGCAATCGCCGAAAACAATCGCGGAAACGGCGCGCTTGGCGATTTTCGAAAGCGAAAAATGCATGCCCGGCTGCTCGTTAATCGGCGAAGTGCCGACGCCGAGCGCGACGACGGGAACGTCGCCGTAGCCCGCGTTCGCAAGCGCTTTTTTGATGAGCGTGAGATAATTCGTCGCGCGGCACTGACCGCCCGTTTGCGAAATGCCCACGGCGACTTCGTTGCGATCGTATTTTCCGGAATCGAGCGCTTTCACGATGTCGCCCACGCAAAGCGTCGCCGGGTAGCAAACTTCGTTGTTCGAATGTTTCAGCCCGTATTCGACCGTTTTTTCATCGCTCGGCGGAAGCATGACCGCCTTGTAGCCGCAGGATTCGAGCGCCGGCTTGATGATCGGCGAAAGATACCCGGAAATAAACGGATAAAGAATCGTGCGCCGACGATCTTCTTCGCGGAAAACGGCGGTGTGCTTCGGCATCGTGCGGCGGGAACGCGAACTCGAACTGTTGCTCTTGAATTTGAGGCTTTCGACAAGCGAACGCAGGCGAAGTTTGAGCGAGCCGACGTTGTTCACGTCGTCGATTTTCAAAATCGTGATGTTTTTCCCGCCGCGGCGGAGAATGTCCGAAACTTCGTCGATGATGAACGCATCGGGACCGCAACCGAACGACGTCATCTGCACGTAATGCACGGAAGCGTCCGCGTCGGCGACGAAGCGCGCCGCCTTGAGAATTCGCGTGACATACGTCCACTGCAACACGCCGTTGATGCCGTCGAGCGCATCGTCGTCGGAAAAACGCACAAGGTCTTCGGTAACGATATCCGCGCCGAAATCCGCCGCCATATCGGAAATTTTATGCTGAACGAGCGGATCGGTATGATACGGACGCCCGACGAGCACCAAGACCATGCGATTATTTTTGCGCGCATTTTCGAGAATGCTTTTCGCCTTGTCGCAAAGCTCGTGCGTGAATTTGCGTTGCGCGTTGAGCGCGACGGAAAACGCCGGCTCAAAGATGCGCCGAGGCACGCCGAGCCCGTGCAGATATTTGTAGCACGCGCGGCGAAGCAGTTTTTCGTCGGAAAACGTGACGACGGGCGAATCCAGCGGCACGCCGTATTTTTCGCGCGTTTCCATCGCCGAAGCGATGACTTGCGAATAGCTCGAAACGATCGGGCAATTGAAACTGCCGTTCGCTTCCTTGTCTTCCATGCGTTCCCGCACAACGTAAGGCATGAAAATGCGCTCCACTTTTCGCGCCACGAGATCGAGCACGTGCCCGTGCGTCAGCTTCGCGGGAAAGCAGATATTATCGGACATCACGGAGTGCAGCCCTTTTTCGTAAAGCGGCATCGTCGAAGTTGCGGAAAGAACGACTTCGAACCCGCACTCGGAAAGCAAAGCGCTCCAGAACGGGAAATTTTCGAACGCGTTGAGCGCGCGCGGAATTCCGATGCGGCGCTTCGCGGACTTTTCCGCGGGAACGCTTTTCGCGAGCGCCTGCGCGCGTTCCGCGGGAACGACGTAGCGGCGGAAAATGCGCGAATACTTGAACGTGTACATGTTTTCGCCCTTGCGAAAATCGCCGCCCTTGTTCGTGAAAATTTTCTCGCACTTGTTCCCGGAATAATACGTGTTCCCGTTGTCGAAAAGGAACTCGCGCACCTGACAACGATTCGTGCAACCCGGGCACGTGAGCTGTTTCTCGCGAAACGCGTTGTGCTTCGCAAGGCGTTCCAACGGCGTTCCCGCGACGCTTTCCGACGAAACGTCGCCGCCGTTTTTCGCAAAATTTTCCGCCGCGACGAGCGCGCACCCGTAAGCGCCCATCAGCTCCGGCATATTCGTGAAAACAACGGATTTTCCCGTCAGCACTTCAAACGCGCGAACGACGGAAAGATTGCGGAACGTGCCGCCCTGCACGACAACGGAGTCGCCGAGCTCGCCGATGTCGCGAATTTTCAGCACCTTGTGCAAACAGTTTTTGATGATGGAAAAACTCAGCCCCGCCGCGATGTCGGGAACGCTCGCGCCCTCGCGCAAACACTGCTTCACCTTTGAATTCATGAACACCGTGCAGCGCGTTCCCAAGTCGCACGGCGCTTCCGAAAAACACGCCATGCGGGCAAATTCCGCCACGGGATATTTCAGCGATGCCGCAAACGCTTCCACAAACGAGCCGCAGCCCGACGAACACGCTTCGTTGATTTCAAGCCGATTGATCGCGCCGTTTTCGACAAAAATCGCTTTCATGTCCTGCCCGCCGATGTCGAGAATGAACGAAACATCCGGACGGAATTTGCGCGCCGCGCGATAATGCGCAATCGTTTCGACGACGCCCTCGTCGAGGTTGAACGCCGCTTTCACGAGATCTTCGCCGTAGCCCGTCGCGCAACTGCGCGCGATGCGAATCGTCTTGCCCGCCGCGCGGGAACGCTCCGCCAACGCGCTCAATCCTTCTTCGACCGTGCCGAGCGCATCGCCCTGCGATTTTTTGTAAAAACGATAAAGCACGCGTTCCCGCGAATCGGTGACGACGATTTTCGTCGTCGTCGAACCCGAATCGATGCCGAGAAAACACGGCGAGCCGTCGTAATCTTCGAGCGAAATTTCCGGAATTTCTCCGCCGCGTTTCGATTCCGTCCACGCGGAAAAATCCGCTTCGTCGCGAAACAGCCGCGGGAGCGCTCCCGCGCGCGGCGCGTGTCCGACCGCCGCTTTCTGCTCGCGCATTTTTTCCGCCAATGCGGAAAGTTTCTGCGGCTCGCCCGACGCGGAAAGCGCGCATCCCCACGCGGGAACGATCGCCGCGTTTTCGCAGACGATGCAATCTTCCTCGCGCAACGCCAACTCTTCGACAAACGCCTTGCGCAACGCGGGAATGAACGCGAACGGCCCGCCGCAGAAAAACGCTTTCGGCAAAACATCGCAACCGCGAGCAAGATTGCCCACGCACTGCAACGCGACCGCGTGGAAAATCGACGCCGCGATATCCTCGCGCGAAACGCCGCGCGCGAGCAGATTCTGAATGTCCGTTTTGGAAAACACGCCGCAGCGCGACGCGATCGGATGCACCGTTTGCGCCGCAAGCGCAAGCGCGGAAAGCTCCGAAACATCGCGCCCGAGCAACGTCGCCATTTGGTCGATGAACGCTCCCGTGCCGCCGGCGCAACTGCCGTTCATGCGAATGTCAGGAGATTTTCCCGCTTCGAAGAAAATCATCTTCGCGTCCTCGCCGCCGATATCCACAAACGTCCGCGTATCCGGATATTTCGCGCGAATGACTTCCGCCGCCGCGACCACTTCCTGCACAAACGGGAACCCGCCGCGTTCGGCAACGCCCATGCCCGCCGAGCCCGTTACGACAAGCCGCGCCGAGACATCGCCGAGCTTCGCAATCGCGTTCCCGAATGCAGTTTCAAGCGTTCCGAAAATATCCGCATGGTGCCGCCGATACTCGGAGTGAACGACATCGCCGTTCCCGTCGGTGAACACCAGTTTCAGCGTCGTCGAACCGACATCCAAGCCCGCGTTGTAAATTTTTTCGTCCTTCATAATGGCGTTTTTCGTAAATGTGTTTTTTCCCCGAATTAAAAAATCGATTTCATTCCGACGGATAGAGGCGAGAAATCGCCGTGCGCTTAATGTTCCGCTTCAACCGTTCGATAAATTCCGCGTAGAGCTTCGAATCCGCCGAAAAAATCGCGGATTTCAGCACCGGCGAAAGCACGAACGGGAACACGCATTGGCTGTAAAGCGACAAACAAAAATGCTGCGCATCAAAATCGCGGATCTTTTTCTCGCGCGCGTGCTTTTCCAGCATTTTCAACGCATAGGCAATGTTCCCGTGCTCGCTTTCCACGGAGAGAAAAAGCGAAACCATGCCCTCCGGATCGCGGTAAATTTCGTTGATGATGAAGTGCGGCGAAAGCGGCATCGACACCAACATATCAATGTAGCTGTCCACAAATTTTTCCACTTTCGCACGCACACTCGCGTGCCCGCGAACAATTTTCCCCAACTGCGGCATAAAACCGTCCACCACACTGCGAAAAATCTCGCGAAAAAGTTTTTCTTTCGTGCGAAAATAATAATGCAGAAGCGTGCGACTGATGCCCGCCGCCTTCGCAATGTCGCTCATCGACGCCGCTTCCAGCCCTTTCTGCATAAAAATCGACTTCGCCGCTTCAAGAATTTTCTTCTCGGCGAGAGTCTTTTCGTCCTCTTCCGTCATCTGCACTATCGTCATCGTTTTTTACGTTCCCGTAAAACATAGGCGTTTGACACGGCTGTCAATGCGTTTTTTTTGCCTGCGGGAACGGATTTTAACCACGGATAGACACGGATAGACACGGATTTTTTTAAAAGAATTTTTGCCGTAGGCAAAAACCGCACTTCACCAGTCAACCAGT
>CAVFCB010000057.1:0-12050 GCA_963620895.1 Bacteroidaceae bacterium
TTCATGAAACAGCCTCGGGAAAGGCGTCCATTCTACGGAAACGCGCCGTTCCCGCAAATTGAAAAAACGCGCGCGCAATGTGCCTCATATAAAAACAACATTCGTTCGGTGTCGTTTTTGGTGAGGCATTGCGCGCGACGTTGGTGAAAACCGCGACGGGAACGTTGCGCGACTTACGCTTTTGCGCGTTCCCACGCGGGGCTTGGCACGCTTCGTGCATTTTTCTTCGGGCAATTATGAACGAAAAATCCTCCGCAACTACGCACGCCTTTCAGGCGGAAGTGAAACAGGTGCTCGACATCGTCGCGCACTCCATCTACAAGGATAAGGACATCTTTCTGCGCGAGCTCGTTTCCAACGCGAGCGACGCTCTCGAAAAACTTCGCTACACGCAACTCACGGAAAAATCCGTTTTTGAGCCGGAGCGGGAGCTTTCCGTCGAAGTTTCGACCGACGAAGCGGCGGGAACGCTCACCATCGCCGATTCCGGAATCGGTATGACGCGCGAGGAGCTCGTCGAAAATCTCGGCACGATTGCGCATTCGGGAACGAAAGCATTTTTGCAAAAACTGAAAGAAAACGGCGGCGGGAACGAAAATCTCATCGGGCAGTTCGGCGTCGGATTTTTCTCCGTTTTCATGGTCGCCGACGAAGTGAAATTTTTCACGCGCACGTGGCGCCCGGAAGGAGAATCGCTGTGCTGGACGTCCGACGGGAACGGCGCCTACACGATTGAGCCCGCCGCCGAAGCGCTCCCGCGCGGCTCGCGGCTCGTCATTCGCCTCAAAGACGAATTCAAGGATTTTGCGAAAAAAGACAAAGTGAAATCCGTGCTTGAGCGTTATTCGAAATACATCGCGTTCCCGCTGATGCTCGACGGAGAAAAGCTCAACACGATGCAGGCGCTTTGGCTCAAATCCAAAAACGAAGTTTCCGATCAGGAATACAAGGATTTTTACAAATTCCAATGCCACGCGTGGGACGAGCCGCAGGATCACATGCATTTTTCCGCAGATGCGCCGCTCGCCATCAACGCGATTTTGTTTTTCCCGACGCACAATCCCGAGGCGATGGGCTTCGGACGCGCGACGCCGGAAGTTTCGCTTTACTGCCGCAAGGTGCTTATCGATTCGGAGCCGAAAAATCTGCTCCCGGAATGGCTGCGTTTTATGAAAGGCGTCGTCGATTCCGCCGATATTCCGCTGAACATTTCTCGCGAAACTTTGCAGGATTCCACGCTGATTCAAAAGCTTAACCGCGTGCTGACAAAGCGCGTCATCAAACACCTTGAAGACCGCGCAAAGAAAAAACCGGAAGACTACGCCAAGTTCTGGCGCGACTTCGGAAATTACCTGCGCGAAGGCATCGCGACCGATTTCGAAAACCGCGACGCGCTCGCGCCGCTGTTCCGTTGCGAATCGTCGATTCTCGACGCGGGAACGCTCACCAGCCTGCCCGAATACGTCGAACGCATGAAAGATTCGCAAAAGGAAATTTACTATCTCGTCGGCGCAAACCGCGAAGCGATTGAATCCGGACCGTATCTGGAAGCGTTCAAGGCGCGCGGCGTCGAAGTGCTTTTCCTCTACGACGGCGCGGACGATTACGTCATGAATCAGCTCGGCGCATTCAAGGAAAAATCCATCGTTTCCGCAGATTCCGCCGATATCGAGCTTCCCGATGCGCCGCAGACGGGAACGGGCGAGCCGCTTTCCGACGAAGCGATGAAATCGCTTTGCGCGTGGTTCGCGGAAACGCTCGGCAAGGAAAAAGTCGCCGAATGCGCCGCGGGAAAACGCCTCGTCGATTCGCCCGCCGTCGCGCTCAATCCCGACAAATTTATGACCGCGTCCATGCGCCGCATGATGCGTCTCATGACGAAGGACGCGGGAACGGCGGACAAGCCCGTCGCCGTAAAAGTTGAGCTGAATCCGCGCCATCCGCTCATTCACAAACTCGACGCGCTGCGCGGCTCGAATCCGGAGCTTGCGAAACTCGTCGCCGAGCAGGTGCTCGACAACACGCTCATCGCCGCAGGTTTGCTCGACAATCCGCGCGGCATGACGCAACGCATTTACGAGCTTCTCGGCAAGCTCGCGTGAGCTTGTCGCGCCGGCTCGAAATTCGAAAAAGCGTTCCCGCAAAACAAAATCGCGGGAACGCTTTTTTTCTTCGCGCTTTTCGATGCGGCGTCTTTGCGTTGAAAAAAAACTGCGGCGAGCATTGAATTGAAAAGCAATGGAAGAAATTCTCGTCATCAAACCCTCGTCGCTCGGAGACATCATTCACGCGCTCGCCGTTATCGAGTCGCTGAGGGTTCAGCGCGGGAACGGCGTTCGCATCACGTGGCTCGTGCGCGACACGTTCGCGCCGGTGTTGGAGGCAACGCCGACGGTCGATCGGCTGATTCGCTACGACCGAAAAAGCGGTTTGCGCGGGATTCTGCGCGTCGGTCGCGAATTGCGGCGGGAACGCTTCGATCTCGTGCTCGATTTGCAGGGACTCGCGCGCTCCGCGTATTGGGCGCATTGCGCGAACGCTCCGCGAAAAATCGGTCGCGGGGACGGACGGGAATTTTCACGGCTTGCGTTTCGCGAGCTTGCACCGCCGCCGCCGAACGGTTTTCGAAATTCGCACGCGGTGGAAATTCTTCTGCAATTTTTGCGTCCGCTCGGACTCGCTCCGGAAGTGCGCGGCGCGGTGACGTTCCCGCGAGCGAAACTTTCCGAGAAAATTCAAAAAATTCTCGCGCCCGACGGCGGCGATTTCCCTGCGCCGATTTTGCTTTTCCCCGATTCCCGCCGCCCGGAAAAAGAGTGGCGCGGATTTCGCGAGCTCACGGCGAAATTGCTCGCGCGTTCGCAGAGCACGCCGATCGTGTGGGTCGGTTCCAGCGATTACGCGCCCGATCCTTCGTGGAGCGCAACATACGCGAATTTCTTTTCGCTGATGGGAAAAACTTCTCTGCTCGACGTGCTCGCGCTCATTTCCCGCGCGAAATTCTGCGTGACGAACGACAGCGGTCCCATGCACATCGCGGCGGCGACGGGCGTTCCCGTGCTCGGAATTTTCGGACCCACTTCGCCCGCGCTTTACGGACCGTTCCCGCCGAGCGCGCCGACGAATCGCGTCATCTGCGCTCCCGGCGGCGATTTGTCCGCGCTTTCCGCCGACGAAGTTTTCGCCGCGCTCGCGGATTGGTGATTTTTTTTCGCGCACGAAATCGCGCGTTCACGAGTAGTTCCAGCTCGCGGGATCGAGCGCAAAAAACTTTTTGAGCAACGCGTAAAGTTCGGGATGCGCGGCTTTCATCGCCGTCGATTTTTCGAAAAACGCTTCGACGCTCGTCGCAAAAAATTCCGCCGGATTTTCCGCGCCGTATTCGTCGATGACCGTTCCCGCGTCTCCGCCGCGCAGTCGCGCAAGCTCGCGCGCGGAAACGTCCGCCCACGCGTGCGCGTCTGCGGGATCGGCGAAATACGGACGCCCGCCGGCGATGCCGTCGTCGGAATCCAGCTGATGCGCGAATTCGTGAATGACGACGTTCTGCCCGTTCCCGTGCAGCGCGATGTCTCGCGTGATGCGTTGCCACGAAAAAACGACGCTTCCGTGCGTCCACGATTCGCCGTCGCGCGTGCCGCGTTCCCGCCGAACGAGTCCGCCGTCGGTCTCGCTTTCCGCTCCGGGCGCGGCGAAAGCGCCGGGATACACGAGCACGGAATGCAACGTGCGCCACGCCGTTCCCGCGCGTGCGGCGACGAGCAACGATGCGCCGCCGGCGATCGTTACGGCGATTTCGTCGGTCACGCGCGGAAGTCCGCCGCAGGGCTCAAAGGTTTTTTCGGAGAGAAATTCTTTGACGCGCCGATGAAATTTTTCGCGAAGTTCCGGCGGGAGAAAAGGGTAGGCGGGAACGTTGCGGCGCAGAATTTTTTCCCACTCGCGCGGGAACGGCGCGTCGAAAAATTTTTTGCGTCGGCGGCGTTCCCGCAACGAAATCACGATGAGTCCCGCCAAAAAAGCCGCCGCGATGCACGCGAAAACCACGGTCGCCGAATTCATTTTTTTTCGCCTTTCGTCGAGCGTGCGCGCGGCGTTTTTCTTTCGCCGTTGAGCGCGCGGCAAATTTCGCACGCGTGCCCGTCGCAACCGCGCGCCGTGCAGTGTTCGCGTCCGTAGTAAATAAATTGCAGATGCAATTTGTTCCAGCGTTCCCGCGGGAAAAGCGATTTGAGATCGCGCTCGGTCGTTTCGACGTTTTTCCCGGAGGAAAGCCGCCAGCGCGCCGCGAGGCGGTGAATGTGCGTATCGACCGGAAACGCGGGAACGCCGAACGCCTGCGACATCACGACGGACGCCGTTTTGTGTCCGACGCCGTCGAGCGCTTCGAGCGCGGCGAAATCCGCGGGAACGCTTCCGCCGTGCTTTTCGACGAGATCGCGCGAAAGCGAAACGATCGCGCGCGCCTTGCGCGGAGCGAGTCCGCAGGGACGAATGATTTTTTCGACGGTTTCGGGCGCGAGATTCGCCATCGCCTGCGGCGTTCCCGCGAGCGCGAAAAGCGCGGGCGTAACTTCGTTCACGCGTTTGTCCGTGCATTGCGCGGAAAGCACGACGGCGACGAGCAACGTGAACGCATCGCTGTGTTTCAGCGGAATCGGCGTTCTCGGATAAAGCCGTTCCAGCGTTTCCGCCACGAATTGCGCACGTTCTTTTTTTGTCATGCGCGGCATTTCTCGTTCCCGTCGGTTGCTCGCGTCGCGTTTGCTTTTTGCAAAAGCGCTTCGCAAAAAATCAAGTCGGCGGGAACGGTCAGTTTCGGGTTCGGCGTATCGTTTTCGACGAGTGCGACGGGAACGCCGATTGCGGCGGCGGCGGCGACATCGTCCGTGACGAAAAGATTTTCCCGAATGATTTTTTCATAAGCGGAAAAAATTTTCGCGAGGGGAAAAACCTGCGGCGTCTCCGTTTCCCAAAGGCGGGAACGGTCGAGGTCTTCCGTCGCGCAGGCGATTTCGGGAGGCGTGCCGGCGGGAACGCGTTTGACGGTGTTGCGGCAACGATGCGCGAGCACGGCGCCGCCTTCGCGGGCAACGGTTTCCGCGAGGCGCAACAGATTTTCCGTCGAAACGAGCGGGCGCGCGCAGTCGTGGATGAACACCGGCGCGTCGCCGTCCGCGTGCGCAGTTTCCCGCAACGCGCGCAAGCCGTTGAAAACGGAATCCTTGCGCTCGTTTCCGCCGCGAACGAAGAGCGCGTTTTCCGCGAGCGCGGGAGAAAATTCGTTCGCGAGTCTGCGGATTTCTTCGCGTTGAATTTCATCGCGAAAAACGAACGCGGCGCGGGAAAAAATCCCGGCGGATTCGAACGCGCGCAGCGAGTGCGCGAGCGCCGGCGTTCCCGCGAGCGGCGCGAGAATTTTGTCCGCAACGTGCCCGCGCATTCGCGTTCCGCTTCCGCCGCAGAGAAACACGGCGAGATTGTTTTTTTTCGGGAGAAAATCGTTCATGGCGCGAGCGTGTCCGCCTCCGTCGGAATTTCGTTTTCTTCGGCGTTCCCGTCGTTGTCATCATCGATTTCCGGGTGCGGCAGTTGCGGCACGCGGTAATCGGCGTTGAGCACGGCGATCGTAGGAAAGAGCGAGACTCCGAGGAATCCCGTTCCGCCGTTCCCGGGGCGCAACGTTGCATCGGGCGGAAAGTTTTTCGGCATGAAATCCGGATAATTCCCGGCGCCGTTCTGCGGCGGGAACCCGAATTTTTCAAAAAACGGAGAAAGATTTCGCTTCGTCGTCTGCGACCAAAGCATCACGAAAGTTCGGCGTTTTTCGTCGTTGTTCGCGAGCGGAAGCCGATTCCGAACCGTGTAGATTTTGAAAGCTTTCGCGAGCGGTTCCCAGCCGGTCTCATCGACGACGGAAATGTAGGCGGAAAGCCGCTGAAACGTGATTCCGGGATCGCTGCGCTTGTCTTCGACATCCGCCTCGTTCGCCTGTTTTTCGCGTTCCCGCCGCCCGGCATCGGAAGTTTTGTTCGTGATGATTTTTTTTCGTTCTTCCTCGCGGTTAAGTTCTTCCAAACGTTGTTTTTCGCGGAGCGCTTTGAGGTCTTTTTTTTCGATTTCTTCACGTTTCAGCCTTGCGAAACAGGCGGCGTGCAGCGCGGGAACGTCGAAAAATTCCGCCGCTTTTCGTCCGGTCGCCCGTTCCATGCAGTAAAGGGCGAGCAGCGCCGCGGGCGTGTCTTTGTCGCCGTCGAAAGTCCACGCGTTCCCGACGACGTTTCGCGCGATTGCGAAAAAGAGTTCCCACGCGCCGTCGCGCCGAATGCGTTCCAAATCCCAATACGAGCGCGACCAAAGCAAATTCCCCGCGATGGGCGTTCCCGAATGCCCGGCGGCGTGCGTCGTTTCCGCGTCCGTGACGAAGCGCATCGGCGCACGGCGTTCCTTCGGTCCGGCGACGAAGCGATCCAGCTCGGCGACGACATCGTCCCAAAACCGGATGATCGGCGCGGGATCGTCGATTGCGGCGGCTTCGCTCGCGGGAATGGTCGCGGCGAAATTTTTCCCCTCAAATTCCGCCCACGGCGCCGGAGAATAGCGCACTGCCGCCCACTGCGCGGGTTTGGTTTCGCCGAGCGAAAAAAACGGCGCTTCCACGGCTCCGCTGAACGTGAGTTGCACGCGCTTGGACAAACTGCCGCGCGCCGGCGAAACGTAAATCATTCCGCCGAACGCGCTTGCGATTTCGAACGTTTGCTCGTTGGCGGAAAATTCCCGCACGATGTCCGGGAACCGCCGCCAGTAGCGTTGGCGCGAGTCGAGCAGGTTGTCCGTGTGGCTGCCGATGCGGATTCGCAGTCCGAGCGCGATTCCGGCGCGGGAACCCACGTGCACGCGAACGCGTTCGCCGGGCGCGGCGTAGAGTCCCGTGCACTGCCAGCCCGGGCGGTCGGGTTCGCAGTAAAACGCTTTCCCGATGCGGCGAAATTTTTCGGGAACGTCTCCGGGGAAAAAACGCGCGCTCGGATGCGGAAAAACTTCGCGCACGGGAACGTTGCGGTAAGCGCGCATTTTTTCGGAAATTTCCTTGCGAGCTTCTGCGTTGATGCTGAGTTCGAGCGGATCGTTCAGCGTCGGCATAATTTTCGCGAACCATTTGTCGATTTCCTCCGGGTGCGCTTTTTCTTTGAATTTGCTGACGGTTCGCAGTTTCGTCTTGTAGGCATCGCGCTTGGAATCGACGTCCGCGTTCGAAATTTTTTCCGGAGAAAAAGGAATCGGCGGATCAAAATCGTCGGGCGCGTAAATCGTGTCGAGCATGGCTTCGCGCGCCTTCACTTTTTCCGCGAGCGCGGTTCGCGGCTCTTCGCCTCGAAGCATCGCGGGAACGCCGCAGGCGAAAATGCCGAAACACAACGCGGCGAGCAATTTCCCGGGAACGACGGAGAAAAAGCGGCGGGAAGGCACTCGGCGCGTTGCGGAAAAATTTTTCATTCGGTTTCGGAATCGTCTTCGACGAAATTTACGCCCATTTCTTCGTCCGTTTTCGTCAGTTTCAGATTGAACACGGGAATGAGCAAAAGCAGGAGAACGAAAGTGATGAGCATCGCGACCCAGCCCGCGACATCGTGCACGGTTCCGAGCGTGAATTTGAGGCTGTCCGCCGGGTTCCCGAAAAAGTCGTATTCGAGCGCCTTTGAGCCGTGGCGCAACGACCACACCGTGAGAAAGCTCGTGCGCACGACGTTCAGCACAAGCGCGAACGCAACGGAGACCGCCACGAAAATCACTTTTTTCTTCAGCGAATGCATGAAAATCGCCGCAAGAAACGTTCCCGCAAACACGCACGCCGTCATCGAACGAATGCCCGAACAGGCATCGGCGACGCCGACCGTGTCGCCTCCGGGAAGAACGATGATGTTGCCTTCCTGCACGAGCGAGAGATCGAACAGATTCAGAAGCGCAACGACCGTTCCCGTCACTTTGTCGAGCAGAAGCGTTTTAATTTGGCTGTCCACGAGAAACGTGAACGGACCGGAAACGAACCACACGCAAATCGGGAACACGAGAAGCATCAGCACGCGCAGGCGTTGGCGCAAAGAGGTCGTTTCTCCGAGAAAATTTTTCGAGGACGCAAACCACGCCAGTCCGAACGCCGCGCCGATGAATCCGGCGGTGTTTTCGTGAGTCGTGACCGCCGCCGCGCCGTAAATCGCCGTTCCCGCCGCGCCGAACGCAAAAAGCAAAAGCGAAAAGATCGTTCCCGCCGCAAAAAGCAGATCGAGAACGAGCGGAGATTTCATTTCGGCGGGAATGAATTTCGGCGGGGAAAATTCGTCGTTCGGTTCCGGGTCTGTTCCCGCGAACGCCGCGCGCAGGAGCGGCAGACGTTCTTTGAGCACGAACGCGCAAAGAAACGGCACGAGATAGCCGAACAGATAGTCGTCTTTCAGCGACCAGCAGTATTGCTGATCCCAAATGACGACGGCACTCATCAGCAGGACGAGCGCGGCGAAAATCATCGGAATCGTCCGGTCTTTTCTTTTGTCGGCGGGAACGTGATTCATTTTCGGGAAGCGTGCGGAAAAATCGCATTCGCAGTTAACGCGATTTCCCGTTCCCGCGCAAGCGCTTTCGCGGGAACGGAAGTGCGCTCGCAAATTTTCAAAAAAAACTCCGCCGAGCAATCCCGACGGAGTTTTTTGCGCGTTTCGCGAACGGGAACGCGCGGATGAAATGTGCGGAGCCGATCAGACTTTTTCGACGAGTCCGGCTTTGAGCGCCTTCACGGAAACCCAGAGGCGCTTGATGCTGCCGTTCGGGAGCTTCACGCGGATGCGCTGAAGATTCGGACGGAACGTGCGTTTCGTCTGTTTGACGAGCTGGAGACCGATACCTCCGCTCTTTTTGCTCTGACCTTTGTGGACGATGCGGCGTCCCTTGACGGGGCGCTTTCCGGTGATTGCGCAAACTCGTGACATGATGTTAATCTCTTGTGCGTTTGTGTTAAATTTTGAAAATGAAGCGCAAGCATCTACAAAAAGGAGAGGCAAGGCAAGAACTTTTTTTAAGATTTTTCAAAAAAAAGTTTGACGCGGCGCCGTGAAAAAATCATATTCGCCTTTCCTTTTAATCAATTTCCAAAACAAAACAGTAATCCGATGCCCGTAGAAATCAAAATTCGCAAAGGTGAAAGCATGGACAAGGCGATTCGCCGCATGAAGAAAAAGCTCGATCGCGAGAACATCATTCGCGATGTCCGTGCGAAGCGCTATTTCGAGAAGCCGTGTGAAGAACGCCGCCGCAAGAAAAAAGTGCAGGCGTTCAACAATATGCTTCGCCAGCGTTACGAAAACATGTAATTCCCGCTTGTCGGAAAGAAAACCAAACTGAAGGACTATCGCAATGTCACAGCACAACAGTTTCAAAAGCGCCGCCGCCGGTTCCACGAACCGCACCGTTCTCAAACGCTTCGAGCGCATTGATCTCCTCAAAAAACGCGGACAGTGGGACGCCAAGCGCACGCGCCTGACCAATCTTCCCAAGACGCGCCCGGAAGCCTAAGCTTTTTCGGGAGCTTTCGAAAAACGCCTCTTCGTCGAAGTTCGACGCGGGGCGTTTTTCTTTTTTCTTTTCGCCGAGTTCGAAGGAGGATAAATTCAGCATCCGATTACCGCCATGTCCGCAAAGAAGAAAACCAGTTCCGTTTCCGTTTGGATTTTTGCCGCGCTTGCGTTGTTGTGGGGCGGCGAAGTGCTCTTTTTTTGCGAACGCGTGGCGTCTGCGGAGGAGGAGCGGGATCGGCTTGCGGCGGCGGAGCGGGAAAAGGCGGAAGAGCGGGAACGCCTTCGTCGCGAGGCGGAGTGTTTGCGCGAATATACGCACAGGTTGCTCAAGGACGGCGAATTTGTCGAGCGGGAGGCTCGGGAAACTCTGGGTCGGGCGGTCGAAGGGGAAGTCATCATTCGTGCGGAAGAAAACTGAGTTTTGCGGGAACGCGCCCGCGTCGTTTTTTCTTTTGCGCGTGCGTGCCGTGCCCAACGCGAAGAAGACGCAGTTTGCGGGAACGCTCGGCGATGCCGTAAAAATCAAGGTGCAGGCGGTGCCCGAGGGCGGACGCGCGAATGCGGAGCTTGCGGCGTTTCTTGCGGAAACGCTGGCGTTGCCGAAGCGAAACGTCGCCGTCGTTTCCGGAGAAACTTCGCGCGATAAAATTTTGCGAATCGACGAGTGTTCGCGGGAACGCGCGGAAGCCGTGTTCGGTTTTGCATTGCCGAATTCTTCGCGCGGGAACGTCTGAATTTGATAAAAAAAGGAAATGCGGCGAATGCGAAAATGCATCGAAAAAAACGGGTTCGGGATTTTGGCGCTTGTCGCGGCGTTGCTTTTGTGCGCCGTTCCCGCGATGTTTGCGCAGGAACGTTTTCAGCAGTTCGGACCGAATTTGACTTTGCCGAACACGGATTTTTCCGATGCCGTAAAATTTGCCGAAACCATTGATCCGTGGTGGAAAGCCAAAGATGCGGTGGAATGCGTGCGGGCTTGGCGCGCGCGGGCATCGCGGGCGTATTGGGAAGCTTCAAAGCCGTCGGCGAAGGGCGGGCGCACCGTGTATTCGGCGTATTTGTCCGGAGAAAAAATTTGGGGCATCGAAGCCGAGCAGGTGAAACTCGAGGCGGAAAACAACGTTCCCGTGCGCCTCGGAATTATGTTTTTCAATAAGGGCGATACGGCAACGCGCTCCGGAATGGGGCACAACTCCGCCGCATCGTCCGAACACAAGGCGCGTTTTTCCGAAAAAGCGTGGGACGAATGTTTTCGGCAGGTGACGACGGCGCTTTCCGAGCTCGGCGGGAAACGGCGTTGTTCCATCGGCGCCGGAAAACTGCGCCGCCGCACGGAAGCGTGGAAATACGGGAACACCGCTTTCGTGCTCGATGCGGAGGAAAACGAATTCGTGCGCGTGTGGATCGTGCCGCTCGAACGTTTCGGCGAGCTGACTTCCGCCGCAATCGAGCGCGCGAAGTCTTCGGCAAAACTTGTCGAAAATTTGAAAAAAAACGCGTTCGGCGATGTGTGGATTTCCGGCATCCCGATGGTGAATCAGGGGCAAAAAGGCTACTGCGTTCCCGCAACGATAGAGCGCGTGTTGCGTTATTACGGGATCGAGGATTTGGACATGCACAAAATCGCGGAGCTCTCGGGAACGCAGATCGGCGGCGGAACTTCCGTGCAGGGAATGATTAAGGCGCTCGCGCCCGTCGTGAAGAAAAACCGCTTGGAATTTACAACGCAGAAGCTCACTTTCGCCAAAATTCGACAAAGCATCGATCGCGGAGTGCCGATGCTTTGGACAATGTTCAGCACGCCCGAATACGAATCGCGCATGAGAATAAATTCCCTCGAACGTCAGGACGGCTCCGATTCCGCAACGCACGCGAAACGTCTGGACGCGCTCGCGCCGCTCGCCTTCGATGCGCAAAGAGCAAGAGCGTTCGCGCACATTTGCCTGATCGTCGGCTACAACATGAAGACGAAGGAAATTTGCGTGTCCAATTCTTGGGGCGAATCGTTGAGCGAATTGTGGGTGCGTTTTGACGACGCTCTGATCGTCTCGCAGGAACGGCAAGTTTACCTGCTGAAAAAATAGGCTTGCATTCATTCCGTAAAAAGAAGATACTCGCTCCCACTTCTTTTTTCGGGGGTATAGCTCAGTTGGTTAGAGCGTTTGCATGACACGCAAAAGGTCGCAGATTCGACTTCTGCTACTCCCACCATTTTCAAGCGCCGTGCGGCTATCGTTCAGTGGTAGGACCCCACTCTTCCAAAGTGGTGACACCAGTTCGAATCTGGTTAGCCGCACCAATGTTTCAGGAGAGATGGCTGAGTGGCTGAAGGCAGCGGTTTGCTAAATCGTCGTAGGTGTCACAACCTACCGGGGGTTCGAATCCCCCTCTCTCCGCCATTCGAAAAAACGCCCGCGAAGTCGCTCAACTGGGGGCGGAGACGTCCACGTCTCCGCGCGGGAACGAGTTAACCACGAATGA
>CAVFCB010000058.1:0-11851 GCA_963620895.1 Bacteroidaceae bacterium
GCGCGCGCGACGGGGGAGTTTTTAATATTTGCGCGGGAACGGCGGGGCGGGTAGGATGTGCGCCCACGTTTTATGTTCCTAAAGGAAATCGTCATCAACGGATTCAAAAGTTTCGCGGATCGCACGCGGATCGACCTTACGCCGGGCATCACGGCGATTGTCGGTCCGAACGGTTGCGGAAAATCCAACATTGTGGATGCGATCCGCTGGGTGCTCGGCGAGCAAAGCGCGAAAGCGTTGCGCGGCGGCTCGATGCACGACGTCATTTTCTCGGGAACGGACAAGCGCAAGCCGCTCCCGTTTTGCGAAGTGGAGCTGGTTTTTGCGGATTGCGAAAAGGATTTGGGCACGGCGTTCAACGAAGTTTCGATTGTGCGCCGCGTTTCGCGGGAAGATTCTTCGGACTATTTTCTGAACGGGAAAGCCTGCCGGCTGAAAGACATTCAGCGGCTGTTTATGGACACGGGCGTCGGGCGCGTTTCCTACTCGTTCATGGTGCAAGGGCAGATCGACCAGATTCTTTCCGCCAATCCCGCCGAGCGGCGCACGCTTTTTGAAGAGGCGGCGGGCATCACGCGCTACAAGGCGCAACGCAAAGAGGCGCTGGGCAAGCTCGCGCTCGTCGATCAGAATCTCGCGCGCATCACGGATGTCGTCGATGAAATTTCGCGCCAGATCGGTTCGCTGAAACGACAGGCGGCGAAAGCGTTGCGCTGGAAGCGCACGCAACATCGTCTGCGCCACCTCGACCTTGCCGCGCTTTCGCATCAGTATTCCGAGCTTCGCGCGGCGATTGTCGCGCTTGAATCCGAGGCGGGAACGCTTCGCGGGAACGTCGCCGCGCGCCGTGAGGCTTTGCGGGAACGCGAGGAAGCGCTCGCCGCCGCGAAAGTCGAGCGCGCGGAACTTTTTCGTCAAATAGAGGAAGGCACGCAAATGGCGTTTGCGTTGCGATCCGAAAAGGAAAACGCCGAGGCGCAGGCGCAAATGGCGGACGCGCGGCAAGGCGATTTGCGGGAACGCGTCGCGCAAGTCGAGCAGGAAAGCGTTGCGCTCGCCGCTCGCCGCGCCGAGCTCGAAACTCGCTTGCAGGGCGATGCGTCGAACAAGCTTCGGCACGCCGGCGATGTCGAGGGCGCGGACGAAAATTATCGTCGCAGTCGAAGCGAGCTTGAAGCGTTGCTCGAAAATCTTTCTTCCGCCGACCGCACGCTCGCGCAGGAACGTCAGGCGTTGCTGATGAACGAGGGCGAAATCACGCGCCACCGCGCGACGGTGACGAATGTCGAAGTCGAGCTGCGCACCTCGGAATCCCGCCATGCGGAAATCGCCAACACGCTTGCGCAGATGCGGGAAGAGCGCCACGCGCTCGAAGCGCGCGATGCGGAAATCCGAGTCGTCGCGGAAACGCGTCGCGCCGAGCATGCGCGCGCGCGGCAGGATGTCGCCGAAGCGCAGGAACGCGCCAAAGCGCTTTCCGCGCAGTTTCGCGAGCAACAGCAGAAAATTTCTCAGCTCGATCGAGTCGTCGCGCGCACGTCCGCGCAATTGAATGTTCTCGAGCAACAGCAGGCGAAGTTCGAAGGTTTTTCCGCGGGAGCGAAAGCCGTGCTCCGAGGCGAGCTCGGCGAGCGCGTTCCCGCAGAAACGGCGCATGCGCTGAACGCGCTCATCGAAATCGGCGATCCGGACGACGCCGGCGCAATCGAAGCCCTGCTCGGCGCGGCGGCGGAAGCGCTCGTTTTCGATCCCGCGATTTCCGTTCCCGCCGTGGCGAGAGCACTCGCGGAAAAGGACGCGGGAGCGGCATTTCTCGCCGACGGAAAAATCGTCGCTCGGCGCGGCGGCGGCGACGCTTCGGCTTCCGTTCCCGCCGATGCCGCGGAATTTCTTCGCCCCGCGGGAACGCTTTTTTCGGTAAAAAATTCCGCGGTCGAGCCGACCGTGCGCGCGCTTTTCGATCGCTGTTTCGTGTGCGATCGCCTGAGCGATTTTCTCGATTTTCTCGAAAAAAATCCGAGCTTCGATTTTCTGTTCGTCGCGACGCCGAACGGCGAAACCGTCGATTGCCGAGGCTTTATTCGAAGCGGCGCAAACGCTGACGGGAACGGCGGCGTGTTTCGTCGCCAAAACGAACTTCGCCAACTGCGGGAACGCCTTGCGGCGGAAAATGATGCGCTCACCGAAGCGAATCGCCGCGCGATGGAAATTCAGGCGGAAAGCGAAGAAAACGAAGCGGAAACCGAGCGCCGCCGCGTTGCCGCCGCCGAGCTCGCGCAGGAACTTTCCGATATTTCCGCCGACGAGCGCGCTTCGGAAAAAGCGCTGAACGACAACGCCGCCGCCGTGGCGCGGCAGGAAAATCTGCTCGCCGATTTTGAAGCCAACCGCGATCGCGCGAAGGCTCGCATGGACGAGGCGCAGGAACGCCTTTCCGCCAAGGAAAGCGAAATCGAAACCGCGAAAGCGCACATCGCCGAATGCGAAAAAAATCTCGAAGCGTTGCGGCGCGATGCCGAAACGCGGCGCGATGCGCTCAACGAAGTGCGTTTTGACCTCGCGCAGAAAAAACAGAAACTCGAACTTTTCGAACGCGAGCTCGCCGACGCGCGTGCGCAAATCGACGAAATCGCTTCGCGCATCGCCACGCGGGAACGCGAAAAGGAAATGATGCTCGCGCAAATCGCCGCGTTCGGAGAACAGGCGGAAACCGCGCGCGCCCGCGCAGAACAGCTCGCGGGAACGATTGAGGAAGCGGCGAAAACGCTCGACGCCCGCCGCGCCGCGCTCGCCGACCACGAAGCGAAATCGGAAGAACTCGACCGCTCGCTCGCCGCCGAACGCGAAACGCTCCGCGAAGACGAAACGAAACTTAACGCGCTCGACGTGCGCCTCACCGAGGAAACTTCGCAGTGCACGTTCGTTTCCGAAAAAGTTTCCGCCGAGTATCAGCTCGACGTCGGTTCCGTCGATTGGAAACAAAATCTTTGGCTCGCCGACGAAGAATTCGAGACCAAAGTG
The DNA here is from genome assembly GCA_963620895.1 of Bacteroidaceae bacterium. GTDB lineage: Bacteria > Verrucomicrobiota > Verrucomicrobiia > Opitutales > UBA953 > Spyradosoma. The sequence continues at coordinate 3,022 of CAVFCB010000058.1, forward strand.
CGTTTCGACGAGCTTGAAGACGAGGACGGCGCCGACCATGAAATTCGCCCGAAAGTGCGGCGGGAACGCGGCGATCCCACGCCCGAAGATCTCGCCGCGATGGACGATACCGACTGGGCGCCGATTCGTCGCGAAGTCGTTTCTCTGCGGGAACGCCTCAACGCGATGGGCGCCGTCAATCACGCCGCAATCGAAGAATACGCCGAGCTGCGGGAACGCTACACGTTCCTCAAAGCGCAATCCGACGACCTTTGGAATTCGAAAAACGAGCTCGTCAAGGCGATCGACGAAATCAACGGCACCTCGCAAAAACTTTTTACCGAAACTTTCGAGCAGATTCGAAAAAATTTCAAATTTACGTTCGAGCGGCTTTTCCACGGCGGCGAAAGCGACCTGCAACTCGTGCAGTCAGAAGACGTGCTCGACAGCGGGATCGAAATCATCGCGCGTCCGCCGGGAACGAAACTGCGCGGCATTTCGTTGCTTTCCGGCGGTCAGCGCACGATGACGGCGGTCGCGTTGCTCTTCGGAATTTACATGGTCAAGCCTTCGCCGTTTTGCGTGCTCGACGAGCTTGACGCGCCGCTGGACGACGCGAACGTCGGGCGCTTTACCGACATCGTGCGCGAATTTACGCGCTACTCGCAGTTCCTCGTCGTTACGCACAACAAACGCACGGTTTCCGCCGCGAACACGATTTACGGGGTCACGATGCAGGAACGCGGCGTGACGCAGTTGCTTTCCATGCGCTACAACGCGGATTCCGGCGACACCGAAACCATCGCGCTCGAAGGCGTTCCCGGAAGAGCTCGCTTCGATATGGCTCGCTGAGCGTTCCCGCATTTTTCCTTTTTTTTCGTTTTTCATTTTCCGATTCCGATGCCTTGGCCTGTTTATCTCGCGCTTAAACAATTGTTCCCGCCCGGAAAACGTTTTCCGGCTTTCGCGCTCGTGTCGATTATCGGCGTGGCGATCGGCGTGTGTTCGTTGCTCGTCGTGCAGACGGTGATGAACGGTTTTTCGCAGGAACACCGCGAAAATATTCAGCGCATGTACGGGCACGAAATCGTGCGCGACGTCAACTATCGTCCGCTGCACAATTGGAAGCCGATCGCGGAAAAGTTGTCCGCCGTTCCCGGCGTCGCCGCGGTCTCGCCTTTTGCCGAAGGGCAGGTGATGGTGAAATACGGCAACGTTCCCGCGTTGCCTTTCGTGCGCGGTATTCATCTCGAGCTCGAAGACAAAGTCGTTCCCGTGAAAAAACTCATCATCGAGGGTTCGCTCGACGACCTTGACGATGACCGCGTGATTCTCGGCGACCGCCTTGCGCGCACGCTCGGAATTCGCGAAATCGGCGAGAAAATCGAAGTTTATTCGCCGACGATGGTGGACGAATTGAAGGACGATCGCGTACCGTTGCCCGCAGAGCTCGAAGTTTGCGGATTTTTCCGTTCCGGCTACGTTCCCGCAGACGAAAATACGATGCTCGTTTCGCTGCGTCGCATGCAGGAACTTTACAATCTCGGCGCTTCGGTGCACGGACTTCGTCTGCGGTTGGACAATCCCGAAAAGGCGGTGGCGATGTTGCCCGCGCTTACGAAAGAGCTTCCCGCGGGCGTCGAAGCGTTGCCGTGGATGTATGTGAATTTCAATTTTCTCGAAGCGATTCGTTTCGAAAAAACGATGCTGTTTTTTCTGATGTTCATTATCACGCTCGTCGCCTCGTTTTCGATTGCGAGCACGCTGTTTTCGGCGGTCGTGAAGCGTTCCCGCGAAATCGGCGTTCTCGGCGCACTCGGCGGGCGCCCGCGTCAGATTCTGACGATTTTCGCCGCGCAGGGCGTATTCGTCGGCGCGCTCGGCTACGGATTCGGGTGTTTGCTGACGTTTGTAATTGTCGCCGGGCGGGATCGCATCGTCGCCTTTATCAACGAGCTTTTCGGCAGCGGCGAAATGGTCGCGCAGATGTATATGTTTCGCGAAATTCCCGTGCACTACAACGGGAGCGATTTTCTGCTCGCCGCGCTTTTTACGCTCGTCACGACAACGGTCGCCGGACTCATTCCCGCGATTTGGGCCGCCCGCAAAAAACCCGCCGAAGCCATGCGCGAAAGCTGAGGTTTCGTTTTCTAACCACGAATGAACACGAAAAAACACGAACAGGAGAAAATTATTTTTCGCGACGAAGTTTACGCTATCGTGGGATGCGCTATGCGCGTTCAGCGCACGCTCGGTCCCGGCTTGCTTGAAAAAGTGTATGAAAATGCGTTCGCGGTAGAACTGGCGGAAGCGAAAATTCCGTTCGAGCAGCAGAAACATTTTCAAGTTTTTTACAGAAAAAAGCTTATCGGCGATTACGTTGCAGACTTGCTTGCTTACGAAAAAATCATCGTCGAGCTGAAAACCGTCGAACAAATCACAAACATTGAGCGCGCGCAGACGCTCAATTACATGCGGATTGCGCAGTGTCCCGTCGGACTTATTTTTAATTTCAGAAAAACACTTTTGGAATGGGAGCGTCTTGTGCTCTGAAAAAAAATTCGAGTTCGTTCGTGTTCATTCGTGGTTTCCTTAAAATTTACTCCTCATGGAAAAAATCTCCGTTCTTAGCGCACGCGCCATAAGAAAATCTTTCACCTCGCCGGCGGGAACGCTCAACGTTCTCTCCGATGTCAATCTCGACGTCGGCGCGGGCGAGCGCGTTTCCGTCCGCGGCGAAAGCGGCGCGGGAAAAACTACGTTGCTCCAGATTCTCGGCGGGCTCGACGCTCCCGACTCCGGAGAAATTTTTTGGAACGGCGAACGCGTTACCGGTCGCGGGAACGCTTTTCTCGCCAAGGCTCGCACGAAGCTCATCGGCTACGTGTTTCAGTTTTTTCACCTCGTTCCCGAGCTCACGGCGCTCGAAAACGTGTTGCTTGCGGCGCGTATCGCGGGAGCGCCCATGCGTGCCGCGCGGGAACAGGCGCGCGAGCTGCTCGATCGCGTCGGGCTCGGCAATCGTCTCGGGCATCTTCCGACAAAACTTTCCGGCGGCGAATGCCAGCGCGTTGCCATTGCGCGCGCGCTCATCAATCGTCCGCCGCTGATTCTTGCGGACGAACCGACCGGGAACCTCGACGAACGCACGGGCGAAGCCGTCATGGGATTGCTGGTGGATGTTTGTCGCGAGCGCGGCGCGGCGCTTTTCCTCGTTACGCACAATCTCGATTTTGCGGATCGCGCCGATCGCCGTCTCGTCCTCCGCGGCGGCGTCCTCGAAGAGCTTCCGCAGACGCGCGCCTGACGCCCGGCGAAAAAAGACTTGCTCGGGAACGCCGAAAACACTTTGATTTAGCACAACGTTTCTCCTTGCCCGGATGGCGGAATTGGCAGACGCGTCAGACTCAAAATCTGATATCGCAAGGTGTGTGGGTTCGACCCCCACTCCGGGTACCATCTTTACGAAGCCGTCGGAAAATCGCGTTCCCGCGGCTTTCTTTTTTTTTCTTTTGTGCAACGCGAAAAAAGCGCTTGACGCTGCGGCGCGAAAGTGAGAAACTCACCCTTACAGTTCAAACAGCGTGTTTCAGCTGAAACGCCCCTTTCGTCTAGCCCGGCCTAGGACACCTCGCTTTCACTGAGGCGACCAGGGTTCGAATCCCTGAAGGGGCGCCAATTTCAAAGGTCCGTGAAGCCGAAAAGGTTTCACGGGCTTTTTTTCGTCATCTTTTTCCCCTAAAAAACTCCATTCCCGCCATGAACGTTCCCGCAACGATGCTCGCTCCCGTTCCCGCGAAGCCGCAACGGCTCGATTCGCTCGACGCGTTGCGCGGCTTCGATCTTTTCGCGCTGACGATGCTCGGTCCCGTCGCGCACACGGCGGCGCAAAACGGATTGCTTCCGGCGGCGCTCGCGAACGCTTTTTCGCACGTTGCGTGGCGAGGTTTCAATTGTTGGGATTTGGTGATGCCGCTGTTCCTTTTTATGGCGGGTGTTTCGATTCCGTTTGCGATGGCGAAATTTCTCGGCGGAAAGGACGGCGTTCCCGCGCAACCGATGCGGCGCGCGCACTTGCGCATCGCGAAACGCGTGGTTTTGCTGTGGGTGCTCGGCGCAATCGCGCAGGGAAATTTGCTCGCGTTCGACCTCGCCGTGTTTAAACCGCTGACGAATACGTTGCAGGCGATTGCAATCGGCTACGCGGGAGCGGCGCTGCTTTTTCTGCATTGTCGCGTGCGGACGCAGATCGTCGTCGCCTGCGTGTTGCTGTGCGTTTCGTGGCTCGCGTGCACGATGTTCGGCGACTGGAATCCGGACACGAATCTTCCCGAGCGCATCGACGAATTTTTGCTCGGACGCTGGACGGACGGCGCGCGCGTTGCCGCCGACGGGAGCGTCATTTTCGCGCCGTGGTATCACTACGCGTGGATTTTCCCGTCGCTGAATTTCGTCGTCACGGTGCTGAGCGGCGTGTTTGCGGGAACGTTGCTGAAACGCGAAAATCTTTCGCCGGCGCGCAAATTTTTCATACTCGCGGGAACGGGCGCGGTGCTCGCGTGCGCGGGTTGGATTTCGGATTTGTGCGAAATTGCGCCCGTCATAAAAACGATTTGGACGAGCTCGATGGTGCTTGTGACGAGCGGCTACGGCATGTTGCTGATGGCGGCGTTTTTCGGCGTAATCGATTGGCTCGGCGTGAAGCGCGGTTCGGGTTGGCTGAAAATTATCGGAATGAACTCCGTGCTTGCGTATATGCTTTCGCCGGAAGTCGGGCTGGTGAGCTTTGACGGAGTTTCGCGCCCGTTGCTTCGAGGGCTTGCGCAATTTACGGAACCGGCAACGTTTCACGTATTTGTCGCTTGCGGGAACGCGGCGGTGCTTTTCCTGATTTTGTGGCTCTGCTTCCGCGGGAAAGTGTTTTTGAAAGCGTAAATTCGTTTTTTCTCCGCGGGAAAAAAAGTTCCCGTTGCGAATCGTGAATTTCGTGTTCAAAATCGCGGGCACATTATGAAATCGCTGAAAAAATTACTCCTTGCGCTTTCGATTTTCGCAGCGGCGCTTCCCGCGCTGAACGCGGAAGTCGTCTATCCTTCGCAAACGCAACCGGACGTTGCCGTCGCCAAAGGCTCGACGGGGCTTGCGAACAAGATCGTTTCCGCGCAATTTTCGCCTGCGAAAGGATTTACCGTGAAGCTTTCCGGCAAAAAAGTTGCCTCCGCCGAGGAACTTTTTGAAATCGTGCTCGGGAACGGCGAACGCGTTCCCGCGTCAAAGATGAGTTGTTCGGGCATAAAGAAAGTTGCGCTCAAAGGCGAGCCGGACGCGCTGAAACTTTCCGAGCGGCTTCCGGGGCAGGCGCTTACGGCGACATTTACGAAAGGCGATCTCGTCGTCGCGTGGCGTGCGGTGTTGCGCGACGGTTCGCACTACATTCGGCAGGAAATGAAAATTTCCGCGAAAAAAGATACGCCGATGACGGCGATCGTTCCGCTCGCGCTTACGATGAAGGGCGCAAAGGTGCTCGGGAACACGCGCGGTTCGCCCGTCGTGACGGAGACCGCTTTCGCCGCGCTCGAAACGCCGATGGGCAAAAACGAAGTTTCCGACGACAAAATGACGGGAACGTGGTCGCGCAAGACAACGCTGAAAAAAGGCGAGGTGTGGGACGTTTCCTCCGTCGTCGGATCGCTCGTTCCCGGGCAGGAGCGCCGTTCTTTTCTCGCTTACAACGAACGCGAGCGCGTCATGCCGTGGCGTCCGTTCGTCCATTACAATTCGTGGTATGAGCTGAACATCGACCGCAACAACGTCATCGACAAACGCATGAAAGAGGAAGATTGCCTCAAAGTCGTGGACGCGTGGGAAAAGCATTTGTTCAAGCCGTATAAAGTCAGCATCGACGCGTTCGTGTGGGACGACGGCTGGGACGATTTCAATTCGCTGTGGGATTTTTACAAGCCGGCGTTCCCGAACGGTTTCAAAAAAATCGACGCGAAAGCGCGCAAGCAAAACGCGGGAACGGGCGCGTGGCTCGGTCCGGTCGGCGGCTACGGTTCGTCCAAAGCGCAACGCCTCGGCTTTTGGAATCGCAATCACCCGAACAATCAGATCGGGAATTTCCAACTTTCGAACAAGGAATATTTCGACGCGTTCGTCGGACGTTGCTCGCAGATGATCAACGATTACGACATGCGCTACTTCAAATTTGACGGAATCAGCGCGATTCCCGTCGCCTACGGTCCCGCGAACGAAGAAGACGCCGAGGGCATCATCAGCGTCGAACGCGCATTGCGCAAAAAACGCGGAGATCTTTTCATCAACACGACGGTCGGCACGTGGGCTTCGCCGTTTTGGTTTCATATCGCGGATTCCGTTTGGCGTCAGGACGGCGACCACGGGCAGATGGGCGTCGGTTCGCCGCGCGAAAAATGGATCACCTATCGCGATGCGTGGGTGCACAAAATTTTCGTCGCGGGATCGCCGCTTTGCCCGATCAATTCGCTGATGACGCACGGGCTCATGCTCACGAAATTCGGTCCGCCGCGTTCCATGGAACGCACAAAGGAAAGCGTAATCAAGGAAATGCGTTGCGCGTTTGCCTGCGGGAGCGCTTTGCAGGAACTTTACGTGGATAACGACCTGATGACCGAGCTCGGGCTTTGGGGCGAACTCGCCGCCTGCATCAAGTGGTTCCGCGGGAACGCCGATGTGCTCGACGACGCGCACTGGGTCGGCGGAAATCCGTGGGACGGAAAATCCGGGAGCATTTACGGTTGGGCCGCGTGGAACGCGAAAAAATCTACGCTCGCGCTGCGCAATTCTTCCGACGGAGAAAAGACTTTCACGACGACGCTGCGCAAGGTGCTCGACGTTCCCGCGTTCGTGCAGGGCGCCGTCACGCTCAAGCCCGCGTTCAAGGGCGAACAGCGCAATCTGCCCGGAATCACCGGCGCAACGCTCCCGCTCGACAAGGAAATTTCGTTCAAGCTGAAGCCGTTCGAAGTCGTCGTTTTCGACGGCAGACCGGCGAAGTGAGCGCCGCGCACTTTTCGGGAAAGCTTTTCGCTTGCGGGAACGCGGCGTGTTTGGTCTTGACGCGTTCCCGCGAAAAGAATTTCATTGCCCGAACTTTCCGGCGCGCGTTCCCGCGCTTCGGAAAAACCTCGGACGCCCAGGTGGTGAAATTGGTAGACACGTAAGATTCAGGTTCTTATGCCGCGAGGTGTAGGGGTTCGAGTCCCCTCTTGGGCACCATCCTAAAAAGCCCGCGAACGCAGATAAATACAGCGTTTGCGGGCTTTTTCGTGCGAAAAAACGGGAAATCGAAAAGTTGCCGAAAATCGACAGAAAACGCCGGTTTTTGCCACCTGAATTGCAACTTTACAGCAACCGCGAAAAAGAGAGCTTCGTTTTTTTGTTTCGGCGCGCGTTCCCGCCACTTTCCGTTTGCCAAGCATTTCCGGAAAGTTATGATTTTCCGAAATTTTTTTAGTTATGAAATTGAAAAAAGTCGCAATTCTCACCGCGGGCGGGCTCGCGCCCTGCCTCTCCGCCGCTGTCGGCGGGCTCATCATGCGCTACACGGAAATTGATCCGGAAATTGAAATCATCTGCTATCGCGGCGGCTACAAAGGGCTGCTTCTCGGCGACAGCATCAAGGTGACGCCGGAAATCCGCGAAAAAGCTTTCACGTTCCTGCTTTACGGCGGCAGCCCGATCGGAAATTCCCGCGTCAAACTCACGAACGTCAAGGACTGCGTGAAGCGCGGGCTCGTCAAGGACGGCGAAGATCCGCAAAAAGTCGCGGCGGATCAGCTCGTCAAGGACGGCGTGCAGGTGCTCCACACAATCGGCGGGGACGACACGAACACGGCGGCGGCGGATCTCGCGGCATTTCTCAAACGGAACAATTACGACCTCACGGTCATCGGTCTTCCGAAAACGATCGACAACGACGTGTATCCGATTCGCCAGTCGTTGGGCGCGTGGACGGCGGCGGAGCAGGGCGCGATTTTCTTTAAGAACATCGTTTCCGAAAATTCCGCGAATCCGCGCATGCTCATCGTGCACGAAGTGATGGGACGCAATTGCGGTTGGCTCACCGCCGCGACCGCGCGCGAGTATCGCCATCGCCTCTACGCGAACGAATTCGTTCCCGAAGTCGGCATTCATCCGAAAAAATACGATGTGCACGGCATTTACATTCCCGAAATCGAAATCGATCTCGCGCAGGAAGCAAAGCGCCTGCACGCCGTCATGGATCTTTACGATTGCGTGAACATTTTCATTTCCGAAGGCGCGGGCGTGGACGCCATCGTCAGGGAAATGGAAGCGAAAGGCGAAGAAGTGCCGCGCGATGCGTTCGGGCACGTCAAGCTCGACGCGATTAATCCGGGCAAATGGTTCGGCAAACAGTTTGCGGAAATGATCGGCGCGGAAAAAGTGCTCGTGCAAAAGTCCGGCTACTTTGCGCGTTCCGCTCCCGCGAATCAGGAAGACCTTACGCTCATCAAAGGTTGCGTCGATCTCGCGGTCGATGCGGCGATGCGCGGCGAAAGCGGCGTTATCGGGCACGACGAAGCGCATCAGGATCGCCTGCGTCCGATCGAGTTCGAGCGCATCAAGGGCGGCAAGCCGTTCAACATCGCGCTCCCGTGGTTCCGCAGCCTGCTTCGCGAAATCGGGCAGGCGGATCCGCGTCCCGCGCATTCCTGCGGTTGCCACTGAGCCGTTCCCGCATTCGGCAAAAAAACAAAACGCGTTCCCGCAACTTCGGGAACGCGTTTTGTTTTGTCTGCGTGCGGGATTTTCGTTTTGAGAAAACACTTGCAAGGCGTGCGGGAACACG
>CAVFCB010000059.1:0-11837 GCA_963620895.1 Bacteroidaceae bacterium
TGCAAATCGACATCCATCGTGGCGACGGCGTTCCCGCGCGCGGCTTCGAGACCGGCGAGAAGCGCGGCTTCCTTGCCGAAATTTCGCGAAAAACTCAGGTAATGCACACGCGAATCGCGTTCGGCGAGCTCGCGCATTTTTTCGAGCGAAGCATCGCGGGAACCGTCATCGACGAAAATAAGCTCGAAAGAAATTTTCATCGGCTCGACCGCGCGAAGCAATTCGTCGTAAAAAATCGGAATCGCCTCCGCTTCATTGAAGCAGGGAACGACAAACGAAGCGTCAGGCGCGTTGTTCAAGTTTGCGGGAACGGTCGGTTGCATAAATTTTTATGAATGTTCGGTCGGCGGCGGCGCGTTCCCGTCGAGGATTTCCTGAATGATGAAGAGCGGGCGGCGTTTTGTTTCCAAAAAGATTTTTGAAATGTAGGAGCCGAGAACGCCCATCGAAATCATTTGAATGCATCCGACGGCGGCAACGGCGGCGACGATTGTCGCCCAGCCCGGAACGGTTTCTCCGCGCGCCCATTGCGCGCATGCGAAAATGAGCACGCCTGCGCATGCCGCGCCGCAAATCAGCCCGACGGCGGTGAGCATTTTCAGCGGAACGTCGGAAAAATTGACGATGCCGTTCCATGCGAGTTTCAGCATTTTGGAAATCGGATATTTGCTTTCTCCGAGTTCGCGGGCGCGGCGGTCGTAAAACACGCAATCCGAGGGAAATCCGAGCATCGGGACGATCCCGCGCAGGTAAAGATTCGTTTCGGGAAATTTTTTGAGCGTCTCGATTGCGCGGCGGCTCATCAGACGAAAATCGGCGTGGTTGCGAATTGTTTTTCCTCCGGTGAGCCATTCGCGCACGGCATAAAACGCCAACGCCGTCCATTTTTTGAAAAACGAATCGGAATCCCGACACGCGCGCACGCCATAGACGATGTCGCAACCGTCGCGAAATTTTTCAACCATCGCGGGAACGGCTTCGGGATCGTCCTGCAAATCGGCGTCGATGGAAATGCACGCATCGGCATGCGAAGAAAAAAGTCCGGCGAGAAGTGCGCTTTGGTGCCCGAAATTGCGGGAAAGATTTACCCCGCGAAAACGCGTTCCCGCGCGCCCGCAAAGCTCGCGGATAATCGTCCACGTGCGGTCTCGCGAACCGTCGTTGACAAAACGGATCGCGCTTTCGGGTGAAATCTGCGCGGCGGCAATCATTTTTTCCAAAATTCGTTCAAGCGTTCCCGCAGAGCTCGGCAAGGTTTCTTCCTCGTTGTAGCAGGGAACAACGATTTCGATTGTCGGAAGCGCATTTGCGCGGAAATGGGGGGGGGTAACAGCGTTCATTTTCTGAATACAAAAATTTTTGAAAGAATGTAGTTGGCGATGATGACGACGATTGTTGCGATGACTTTCATCAGCCAGTCGTTTGCGCCGAGCACATCGACGAAAAACCACATCATAAAAATTTCGATCCCGCAGGAAGTGAGTCGGGAAGCGACAAACGCGGCGAGTTCCCGCAGGACGAGCGCCGGAGCGAGCGATTTTGAATCGAACACCCAAAGTTTGTTCGTGACGAATGCGAAAAGCACCGCGAGAATCCACGAAACGGCGGTCGCGGGAACGACGCCCATGCCGAGCGCGCGCGTGGCGATCCCGTAAACGAGAAAGCTTACGAAAGTGGTGGCGGCGCCCCAAAAAATATAGCTCGCGAGCTCGCGGAATTTTTTATCCGCGAAAAATTTTCGGGCTAACTCAGAGATGCAATGGGGGGGGGTATCAGCCGTTCCCGCGCGGCGTTCCGCGCCTGCGGCGTCCGCAACGGAAGCCCGCAAAGCGTCAAAAGCACGACTGAAAGATTTGAACGGCATCAAAGTAAACGATGTGGGCGGGAAGCTACCATTCCCGCCGCCGCAAAACAAGGAAAAATTCGGCGGGAACGCGGTTTAATTTTTCTCGGAGGCGAAAACGGCGTTTCGGCTTTTCGGCAAAAGGATTGACAAAGCGCCCGAAAAGCAATGTTCTTTCCGCTTCCTTTTCTGTCCCATGGTGTAATGGCAGCACAAGTGATTTTGGTTCACTTTGTTCAGGTTCGAATCCTGATGGGACAACCATTTTGCGTTGCTTGAATTTTTTGGAGAAAAGCGCGAAAAGCGTTCCCGCCGTGAGTGTTCCCGCACACCGTTTTTTTAGTGAAGAATCCGCCGCCGCCGAATGGCTGTCTGCGGAAATTGCGGCGTTCGCGCGGGATCTCGGTTGCCCGGGCGAGTCGTGTTCCCGCTTCGGCGAAATTGCCCGCCGCCTTGCGGAAACGATTTCCGGCACTGCCGAAACGCATTTGCGCGTGCGTTCCGAAGCCGATGCGGGATTTTTGCATCGTTGTCTTGAAACCGCGCCCGAAAATCTCGTCGTCGGGACGGTGAGCGATTATTTTGCGGGAAAAAAGACGCCGCTGATTTTCGATTGCGAAAATTCCGCGTTGTATTTCTTTCGGCATTTTCGGCGGGAAGAACGGATGGCGACGGACATTCTTCGTTTTGTCCGAGCGGGAACGCGCGGGAACGTTTCTTCCGATTCGGAAAAAATCATCGACGCGGCGATTCCGTTCCCGCTGAACGCGGGGCAAAGGGCGGCGGTTCGCGCCATGCTCGAATTGCCGTTCGTCATTGTTTCCGGCGGTCCCGGCACGGGCAAGACAACGTTGCTGTTGCGCGCGTTGCTTTGCATTTTTTCAGAAAATCCGGAAGCGGAAGTGTTGCTCGTCGCGCCTACGGGCAAGGCGGCGGGGCGCATGAAAGAATCCGTGCGGCGGCAGGCGGAGGAAATTGAAAAACACGTTTGCGGCGACGCGGCGCCGGAGTTTTTGCGGAAAGCGTTGGCTCGGATTCGCACGCTCGAAACTTCGACATTGCATCGCGCGTTGCGCATGGGCGCGGACGCGTTGACGGAATCGCGCGTTCCCGCGCTCGCCGCGGATCGCGTCATCGCCGACGAAGCGTCGATGATTGACGAAACGTTGATGTCGCGCCTGTTGTCGGCGCTCCCGCCGCGTGCGCGAATTGCGCTTCTCGGCGACGAAAATCAGCTCGACGCCGTCGGTCCCGGGCATGTTTTCGGCGCGTTGTGCGGCGCTCCCGCGTTGTCCGGCGTGCGCGTCGAGCTTACGGAAAGTCGCCGCTTTGATCCGCACGGAGCGATCGGCGGATTGGCGCGCGCGATTGTTTCGGGCGATGCGGGAGCGGCGGACGCGATTTTGCGCGGGAACGAGACGGATTCCGCGAAAGACGGAAAGTTTTTTTGCTCCGCGAAAAAAATTACGCCGGCGGCGCTCGATGCGTTGCTGACGGATATTTTTCCGGAAAAATTGCGTTGCGTTCCCGAGGATGCGGATCCGGAGGAAATGCTTGCGCTCGTCGATTCCGCGCGAGTGCTTTCGCCCGTGCGCAATGCGCCGCTGTTCGGCTCGGAAGCGCTCAATGCGCGCGCGAGTGCGCTGTTTTCTCCGCGCGGGAACGCGATTTTCGGAGAACATTTTCACGGGCGTCCGATCGTAATTACAAAAAATTCTTCGCGGGAACGCCTTTACAACGGCGATGTCGGAATCGTGTTGCGGGATCGCCGAACGGATGTTTTTTACGCGCATTTTCGCAATGGCGCCGGCGAGCTTTCGAGCATTCCCGCGGAAGCGCTTCCCGCGCACGAAACCGCCTACGCGATGAGCGTGCACAAGTCTCAGGGCTCGGAATTTTCTCGGCTTGCCGTGATTTTTCCGCCGGCGGGAACGCGCGAAGATTTCTTTTCGCGGCAGTTGCTTTACACCGCCGTGACGCGCTTTCTCGAAAACGCTCCCGACAGCAAATTTTTCCTGCTCTACGACCGCGAAGCGCTTCTCGGCGCCGTTGTCCGCAAAGAGACCGTGCAGTCGCTTCTTTTTTCCCGAAATTCCGTTGCGCGCGGCGCATGAATTTCTGCTTTAAGCCGCGGGAACGAAGATTTACGCTCTGCGGCATGGAAAAAACCGCATTGCTCCATTCATGGAACGTCAACGGGCTGCGCGCCGCAATTCGCAAAGGCTTCGGCGCTTACGTTTCCCGTTGCGAACCGGATGTTCTCTGCTTGCAGGAAATCAAATGTCCCGCGGACACGCCTTTGCCCGAAGAGGCGGATTTCCCGCATAAAATCTGGCATCCGGCGGCGAAGCCGGGCTATTCGGGAACGGCAATTTTTTCGAAATACAAACCGATTTCGACGGTGTTTGATTTCGACGGAGAAGGGCATCCGGAGGAAGGGCGCGTGATCACGGCGGAGTTCCCGCAGGTGTTCGTCGTTTGCGCTTACGTGCCCAATTCGCAAAACGAGCTTGCGCGGCTCGACTACCGCATGCGCTGGGATGCGGATTTTCGCGCGCATCTCCGGCGACTCGCCGAAAAAAAATCCGTGCTCGTCTGCGGCGACATGAATTGCGCGCACGAGCCGATCGACATTGCGCGTCCCAAGGGCAATGAGCGCAGCGCGGGCTACACGATCGAGGAGCGCGAATCTTTTTCCGCGACGCTCGCGGCGGGCTTCATCGACACGTTTCGCGAAAAAAATCCCGATCTCGCCGATGCCTACTCGTGGTGGAGCTACCGCATGAAAGCGCGGGAACGCAACATCGGTTGGCGCATTGATTATTGGCTCGCCTCGCGCGATTTGGCGTCGCGTTTTTCCTCGCCGGAAATTCATCCGGAAGTGCTCGGCTCCGATCATTGTCCGGTCTCCGTTCGCGTTCCGGAAACGCTTTTTCTCTGATTCAATTCACGCGGTTAAATTTTTTTCTTACGATGATTTCCTTCGAAAAATTTTCAGAAAATTGCGCGCGCGTGCGGGAACGCGTCGCCGAAGCCTGCGCCGCTTGCGGACGCGATCCCGCGGCGGTAACGATTCTTCCCGTGACGAAAAATCATCCCGTCGCCGCGCCGCTTTTCGCCGTGCGCGCGGGATTCGACGCCGTCGGCGAAAATCGCGTGCAGGAAGCGACGACGAAAAAAGCGGAATTTGCGGCAACGGCTCCGGCGGGAACGCCGCCGTTGCGCTGGGAGCTCATCGGGCATTTGCAAAGCAACAAGGCGCGCCACGCCGCGGAGCATTTCGCGCGCATTCAAAGCGTCGATTCCGTTGCGCTCGCGCAAAGGCTTGACCGCGTCTGCGGCGAAATCGGACGGGAACGCCTGCCGATTCTTTTGCAGGCAAACGCCGGAAGCGATCCCGCAAAGTTCGGCACGACGGATTTTGACGCGCTGCGTGCGCTCACGGAAACCGCGCTCGCGGGAACGCACCTGCGGCTCGACGGGCTGATGTGCGTTGCGCCGATCGACGATGATTCGCTCGAAACCGCGCGGCGTTGTTTCGACACGTTGCGGGAATGGCGCGATCGCCTTGAAACCGAGTTCGGCGCGAAGTTGCCGGAGCTTTCGATGGGCATGTCGCACGATCTCGTTCCCGCCGTCGCCGCCGGTTCCACGATGGTGCGCATCGGCACCGCGCTTTTCGGCGAACGCGATTACGGCGCGGCTCGCTGACGCCGAGCGCCGATTTTTTCCCTCGGCGGGAACGGCGCAAAAAAAGCGACGCGGCGAATGTGTATCCGCCGCGTCGCGAAATTTTCGTGCGAAAATCTTTACGCGATCATCACGCCGTCCGTGCGGGCTTTTTTGCGGAAAAGCTCAAGCAGTTTCGCCGTGAGCGGACCGCATTTGCCGCAACCGATTTTGCGCCCGTCGAGTTCGACGACCGGAATCACTTCCGCCGCCGAGCCGGTAAGAAACGCTTCGTCCGCGTTCCAGAGGTCGTAGCGCGTGAGCGTCGTTTCGATGACGGGAATGCCCAGTTCCGCCGCGCATTCCATCGTCGCCGCGCGCGTGATGCCTTTGAGAAGGCTCGACGAAGCCTGCGGCGTGATGAGTTTGCCTTTGTGGATGATGAAAATGTTGTCGCCGGAGCATTCCGAGACATTGCCTTGGTCATTGAGCAACAGGCATTCGTCGAAACCGCAGTTGAGCGCTTCGATTTTCGCGAGAATGTTGTTCAGATAATTCAGCGATTTCACCATCGGCGGGAGCGCGGCAACGCTCAAGCGGCGCGTCGGCACCGTGATGAGTTTGATCCCGTTTTCGTAAACGGACTGCGGATACAGTTTGATTTTGTCCGCGATGATGATGATCGAAGGATTCGAGCAATTGCGCGGGCTGAGTCCGAGGTCGCCGGCGCCGCGCGTGATGACCGTGCGGATGTAGCCGTTGGCGACTCCGTTGCGGCGGCACGCTTCGACGTGCGCCTTTGCGAGCTCTTCGCGCGACCACGGCAGATCAAGCGCGAGCGCTTTCGCCGAGTATTCGATGCGCTCGAGATGCTCGTCGAGCTTGAAGATGCAGTTGTCATAAACGCGGATGCCTTCAAAAAGACCGTCCCCGTAGAGCAGACCGTGATCGAAGACGGAGATTTTCGCGTCTTCTTTTTGATAGAATTTTCCGTCGATGTAAACTTCCATAAGTGCGGTCAATGGAAACACTCGCGCCGCGGGAACGCAAATTGAAAAGTGAACCGCGGGAACGAAAAAAAAACGGAATTTCGGCGACGGCGTTCCCGCTCAATCGACCAGCTGATACTTCAGCCAAGCGAGATAGGAATAAAAAACATCGACTGCGCCGGCGATGCCGAGGCGACGATTTTTTTCAAGCATTTCGGGAAAACGGATTTCGTGCGTCTGCGAGTAAATCTGAAAATTCGTGTAGCCGGCATCGCGGAAAAGTCGCGCGGCGCGGCGTTCCTGCAGGCGCGTGCTCGTGATGATGATTTTGCTCTGCGGCGTGATCCCGCAGGCGCGAATCGTGCGCGGATGGTCGATGGTGCGAAGCGGCTCGGTATCCACGGAAATTTTTTCCGGCGGAATTTTTGCGCCGAGCAAAACGTCGAGCGCGGCGCGTTCGTCAGCGCTGACGACGATGCGTTTCGCTTTGCCGGCGTTGAATACTTTGACGGCGTCCGCCGCGCGTTGCGCGTCCCCGCCGAGAATGACGACCGCCTCCGCATCGTCCATGAGTTCGGCGAACGGCGTCGAGCGAATCTGCGGTTCTTCCAGCGCGTAGCCGAGCGGCGTGTAGGCGATTGCCGCGAAAACCAGAAAAAATGCGAGCGTTCCCGCGATGTAAATGCAGGCGCCCCATTTGAGGGCTTTTTTCAGAATTTTTTTCGAAAAGAGGACGGAGGGCTTCATTTTGATCAAAAAAAATGGCGCTCCCGCCGAGATTCGAACTCGGATCGCCGGCTTCGGAGGCCAGAATTCTATCCGTTGAAATACGGGAGCGTATCGGAAAGGCGCTCAATCAAACGCGTTCCCGCCGCGCGCGTCAACGCGTTTCTTGTGCGTTCCCGCGAGCGCGGCGGGAACGCCGGGAGGCGCGGCTCGCGATTTCTCGTTCCCGTTTCATAATTTTCTTTAAGCCGAGGGCGTTAGTCCTTAAATTTTCGCGCCATGACGAAAAAATCTTCGACGACGGGAGCCGCGCCTGTGCGCAAGGAACAAGCGACGTGGGGCGGCAGATTTTCTCAGGGGCCTGCGGAGCTTATGCTGCGTTTCGGCGAGAGCGTTTCGTTTGACGCGAGGCTGGCGCCGTTCGACATCGCCGGGAGCCGCGCGCAGGCGCGAATGCTTGCGCATGTCGGCATCATTTCGAAAAAGGAATGCGCGGACATCGTGCGCGGGCTCGACGCGATTCTCGCCGAAATCGAAGCCGGAAAATTTGAGTGGAACATCGCGCTCGAAGACGTGCACATGAACATCGAGCAAGCGCTTACGAAGCGCGTTCCCGCCGCCGCAAAACTGCACACAGCGCGTTCCCGCAACGACCAAGTCGCAACGGATATGCGGCTGTTTTTCAAGGACGCCTGCGCGAAAATTTTTGAAAAACTCGGCGCACTGATGAACGCGTTGCTCGATTTCGCGGAGAAAAATCAGTCCGTGTACATTCCCGGATTTACGCATTTGCAACGCGCGCAGCCGGTGTCCGTCGCGCATCACATGCTCGCCTACGTCGAAATGTTTTCGCGCGACCGCGAACGTTTTGCGGCGGTGTTTGACCACGCGAATTGGTCGCCGCTCGGATCGGGCGCAATCGCGGGAACGACGTTGCCGATCGACCGCGAATTTTCCGCGCGCGAAATGGGATTTGCGGATGACCGCGGGAACGCACGCGTCACGCGCAACAGCATGGACGCCGTTTCCGACCGCGATACGTTCATCGAATTTGCTTCGGCGTGTGCGCTTTGCGGCGTGCATTTTTCGCGCATCGCGGAAGATCTGATTTTGTGGAACACGGCGGAATTCGGCTTCGTCGCGTTGCCCGATGCGTTCACGACGGGATCGTCGCTCATGCCGCAGAAAAAAAATCCGGATTCGCTCGAATTGTTGCGCGGAAAATCCGCGCGCCTGCACGGAAATCTTGTCGCGCTCATCACGATGGTGAAAGGCTTGCCGCTCACCTACAACCGCGATTTGCAGGAAGACAAGCCGCCCGTGTTCGATTCGTTCGACACGGTGATGATTGCGCTCGACGTGTTGCGCGAGACGCTTGCGGGCGCGTCCATGCGCGAGTCCCGTTGCGCCGCCGCCGTTTCCGATCCGCTGCTGCTCGCGACGGATGTCGCGGATTACCTCGTGCGCGCGGGCGTGCCGTTTCGCGAAGCGCACCACGTTGTCGGGCACCTCGTCGCGCTTGCGGAAAAGACGGGAACGCCGCTGAACGCGTTGCCGTTTGAGGAAGTTCGCAAAATTCATCCTGCGTTGAAGCCGGATTGGGTGAAAGTTTTTGACTTGAAGACGGCGATGGCGTCGCGGGAACGCGTCGGCATGCCCGGTCCGAAGCAGGTGAAAAAACAACTTTCCGCGTGGCGCAAAAAGCTGGCGTGAACGCGCGTTGCAGATATTTTGATTGAAACGGCGGCGGTCGCGGCGGAAAATAAACACCGCTTCCGCAGAAGCTTTTCCCCTATTTCGAAAGAACTCAATCGCACTTTATTTCATTTATGTCCGAACCCACACTCATTTGCTCTGCGCCCGAGCTCGCGAGCTCCGCGCAAAAAGTCGCTCTCTACTCGCATTACGCGGCAACGGTTGCCGGATTTCTCGGCGGCGGTCTCATGCTGATGCGTTCCCGCGAACAGGAAAAACTTCCGCACATTCTCGGTGCCGTTGCGGCGTTCGGCGTCGGGCTCGCCGCGTTTTATTCGCAGTGGGAATTCAATCAGTTTCTCTACGAACACCGCGAAATCGTTTCCAACGCGGTGGCGGTTCGTTCGGGATTGTGGGCGGTTTGGGCGACGCTGATCGTCGTCGGGTTGTCTTTTTTGCCGGGCTTCCGTTTCAAGCGAATGAAAAAACTCGCGCTGATTCCGCTGATTGCGTTCGCGGTGCTCAGCTTCGGATTCGGCTCGCTCGCGGAAGCGCTCGCGTCCGCATCATCGACGCTGAAACCGTCGATGGAGATGATTGACCAAGCCGGCGGATTCGATGCCTACACGATGCTTGCGAAGTCGAGCGCGTTCGTTTCCGCGTTGGCGTTCGGATTGCCCGCCGTTGTTTGCGCGCTTTTGCTCGCGGGAACGTATGTTTTCACGCAGGCGAAAAAAGTTGCTCGGCGCGCGGAGGAAAATCATCAGTCGCGCACGGGCATGATGACGCTCATCGCCGTCGCCGTTCCCGCGCTCGCTTACGGAGCGGGAACGTTCCTCGTCGCCGGCGGCGGTCAGCGCATCGATCAGGCGGTTTTGCTTTTCAACGTTGCGGATGTCATCTCGATGTTTTTCCTGATGTGTGCGACGCTTTCGTTGCTCGGAAAGCCGGAAAATTTCCCGAAACCGCCCAAGCCGGTGAAGGAAAAACCGGCGGCGGAAACGCCCGCTCCCGCAGGCGAGGCGCAACCGACGGTGCTCGATCAGCAACAGGCGTATGCGCAGGCTTACGCACAACAACTTTACGCGCAACAACAGGCGTATGCGCAGTATTACGCGCAACAGCAGGCTGCCGCCGCAAACGCCGCGAACGGACAACAACTGCCGCCGGCGGCGCAGAACGTTCCCGCCGCGAATGTCGTTCCCGCCGCGCAACCGCCGCAGGATCCCGCGGCGGCGATGGCGGCGTATCAACAGCAACAAGCGCAGTATTACGCGCAACAGCAAGCTTACGCCGCGTATCAGCAACAGCAGCAAGCCTATCAACAGGCTTACGTCGCGCAACAGCAGTACGCGCAACCGCAACAGCAGGTGTACGCGCAGGCTTATGCGCAACAGCAGGCGGCGTATCACCGGCAACAGGCGACTTCCGCCGCCGCTCCCGCCGCAACGGCTCACGGCGTGCGAAAAATCGCTCCCGCGGCGCATCCTTCGGCGGGAACGCCGCACGGCACCGTGAAAAAAATCGGCGGCGTGCGCCAGATCAAAAAGATTCGCTGAGGCGATTGCTTTTTCGACACAAAGGACTCGCGGAAAAAATCCGCGGGTTCTTTTTTTTCTCTGAAAAAAATCTTCGCGTTCCCGCGCGGGGACGCATAAAGTCTGCGCACTTATGAATTTGAAAATCGCAGTTTTGCCGGGCGATTACATCGGTCCGGAAGTGATGAACGCGGCGTTGCCGATTCTCGAAAAAGCACTCGCGAAGCGCGGGCACACGCTCGAATATTCCGTGCATCCCGTCGGCGGCGCGGGAATCGATGCCTGCGGCAAGGCGCTTCCGGACGAAACGCTCGCTGCGTGCAAGGCGGCGGACGCGATTCTTTTCGGTTCCGTCGGCGGCCCGAAATGGAAAAATGTTCCGCGCAACGAACAGCCCGAACGCGGCGCGTTGCTCCCGTTGCGCAAGCAGTTCGAGCTTTTCGCAAACGTGCGTCCCGGCTTGCTTTTGCCCGCGCTGAAAGCATCCTCGCCGATCGCTCCCGCGCGAATTCCCGACGGGATCGACATGGTGTGCATTCGCGAGCTTACGGGCGGAATTTATTTCGGTCAGCCGAAGGAAACGAAGACGCTCCCGAACGGCGAGCTCGAAGCCGTGGACACGATGCGCTACCGCACGAGCGAAATCGAGCGCATCACCGATGTCGCAATCGCGACCGCGCGTTCCCGCCCGCGTCGAACCGTTTGCCTCGTGGACAAATCCAACGTGCTCGAAACTTCCGTGCTTTGGAACAAAATCGTCACCGAACGCATCGCCGCGCTGGCGCCCGACATCACGCTCACGCACTTGCTCGTGGACAACGCCGCGATGCAGCTCGTCGCAAATCCGGGGCAGTTCGACGTGATGCTCACGGAAAATATGTTCGGCGATATTCTTTCCGACGAAATGGCGGTCGTGTGCGGCTCGCTCGGCATGCTTTCTTCCGCTTCAATCGGCGCTGGGAAAAATCGCCACGGCTTTCCGTTCGGTCTCTACGAACCTTCCGGCGGGAGCGCGCCCGATATTGCCGGACTGGACAAAGCGAACCCGTGTGCGCAGATTCTTTCCGCCGCGCTGATGCTTCGGCACAGCTTCGGATTGAACGAGGTCGCCGAAGATATCGAACGCGCCGTTCGCGAAACAATTGACGCGGGAACGCGCACGGGCGACATCGCATTCGGCGGCGTTTCCGTCGGCACGAAAGCGATGGCGGCGGCGATTCTCGAACGCGTCTGAAATTTTTCCCGAACAAAAAAATAAAAAGCGTTCCCGCAAAAAAAATCGCGGGAACGCTTTTTTTATTTCAAAAAATGTTCGTAGGCGCGGGCGAAAATTGCGTGGCGATCACGGATTTTATGCGGTATCCGAGGGAGATGATC
>CAVFCB010000060.1:0-11552 GCA_963620895.1 Bacteroidaceae bacterium
TTCACGGGCGGCGGCTACAGGCTTCGAAAATGGCTTCGTAGGTTGCGACGCCTTTTTCGAGCATGGCGATATTCGCGCTTTCGTTCGGCGCGTGAATTTTCGAATCTGCGGTGAAAAATCCTATCATCAGCGAATCCATTCCCGTGAGTCGGCGAAAATCTTCGATAATTCCGATTGAGCCGCCTTCGCGCGAGTAAATCGGCGCGTTCCCGAATTTTTCGGAAATGATTTTTTCCGCCGCGTCAAATGCGCGGGCGAGCGACGGATTCATGTCGGCGGGAGTGTTCGGGCGATGCGGCGGGCAAACGAAATACGCGGGATTGCCCTGCATCGGCGTAATGGTCGCGCGGACGCCCGCCGGCATTCTTTTCAGAATCGTCGATGAAACTTTTTCGCGAATGTCTGCGGGATCTTGTCCGGGAACGAGTCGGCAAGTAATTTTCGCGAAAGCTTTCGCGGGAACGATTGTTTTTGAGCCGGTGCCTTGGTAGCCGCCGCCGATGCCGTTGAATTCCAGCGTCGGCGCAAAGCGCGCGCATTCGAGCGGCGTGTAGCCGGGCTGACGGTAGAGCGCGTCCACGCCGAGGAATTTTTTGTAGTCGTCTTCGCTTTGCGGGAAGCGCGCGAATTCATCGCGTTCCCACTGCGCGGGAGCGCGGACGCCGTCGTAAAATCCGGGAACGTTCACGGAGCCGTCCGGCGAGTGCAGCGAGGCGCAGACTTCCGCGAGCGCCTGAATCGGATTCACGACCGCGCCGCCGTGCAGCCCGCTGTGCAAATCGCTGTTCGGACCGAAAACGTTCACTTCCAGACCGACCATTCCGCGCAAGCCGATCGTGATCGCGACTTCGTTTTCGTTCGGGCTCGACGTGTCGGAAAGCAGAACGAAATCGCCCGTCGAAAGCTCGTCTTTGTGCGTTGAAAGAAATTCGCCGAAGTGCGTGCTGCCGATTTCTTCCTCGCCTTCGAAAACGAATGTGATTCGCAAGGGCAAGTCGGGACGCCGCGCCAAAAGATTCGCGAGCGCGACAATCGAAACGGCGTGCGGTCCTTTGTTGTCCGCCGTGCCGCGTCCGAAAATTTTTCCGTCGCGCACGACGGGCTCGAACGGCGGCGTTTCCCAAAGCTCGATCGGATCGACGGGCTGCACGTCGTAGTGCCCGTAAATCACGATGTGCGGCAAATCCGCGCGCTCGGCGTTGAAGCGCCCGACGACGACGGGATTGCCGCTCGTGGGAACGATTTCCGCGCGCGCTCCCGCCTTGTTCAGCAACGACGCGAGAAATTCGTAAGTGCCTTTCACGCCGTCCGCAAACGCGGGATCGGCGGAAATGCTCGGAAAACGGACGTATTCTTTGACGACTTCGACGATGTTCATTTCGCGCATCATTACACGCCGCGGGAACGCGTTTTTCAAAAAAAATCCTTCGCCGCGCGGGAACGCTTCGGCGAAGGATTTTTCCTCATTCCGTCGTCGCTTATTGGCGAGGTTTCGGCAGGAGGAAGAAAAGCGCACCGCAGACGAACATCAGCAGCCCTGCGATGCTGAGCGGCACGCCGAGCGCGACGCCGGCGTCTTTCAGGTAGCCGCCGAGCCACGAAATGAGCGCTCCCGCGCCGACGGACGTCAGGTTGAGCAAACCGTAGCCGGTCGCGGAAAAACGTTCGTCGATCTGCGAGCGCAGAATCGGCATCAGCGTCGCGTCGAGCGAGCCTTGCGCCACGCCCTGCATGGAGACGAGCGCGAGCGTCGCGACAAGTCCGAGCGCAATCGGCACGCCGAGCGCCGGAAGCATTGCGATGATGACGCACGGTCCCGCAAGGCAGAAGCAGATTCCGGGAACGTAGGCGCGCGCGCTGCGGTTTTTCCGATACCAAAGGTCGGCGACGACTGCCGCCGCGAGCACGGCGATGTATTTTGCAACGTTCACCCAGAGCGTCGCCTGCGGTCCCGCGTCGGATTCGGAAAGTCCGAACATGTCCTGCAGCAGGCGCGGATACCAGCCCATGAGGAACCAGTTTGCGAAGCCCGCGAACGCGTAAATGGTAAGAAGCATTACGAGCGCGCGCCCGGTGAAAATGCTTTTGAGCACGTTGAGAATGCCGAAATCGCTTTTGTCTGCGGCGGGCGCGGGAACGTCTTTGCTGAGCGCTGCGGGAACGGCTTCCGCTTCCGCATTTTCTGCGGCGTCGGATTTTTTCGCTTCGGGATCGTGCAGAAACACGACGACGATAATCGCATACGCGACGCCGATGAAACCGAACGTTTCAAACGTGAGCCGCCAGCCGAGGCTGTAAGGCGAACCCGCCATGAGCGCGCCGCAACCGGCGAGCACTTGCCCCGCGTAAATCCCGCTCATGTGAAGCCCCGTCGCCATCGAGCGCGTGTTCCCGCGGTGATAGTCCGAAATGAGCGCGAGCGCGGCGGGAATGTAGAAAGCTTCGGAAATGCCCATCGCCGCGCGCGCGAGCAGAAGTTCTTCGTAGGTTTCGGCTTTCCCCGTCAGCCACGTGACGATTGACCACACGACGAGCGAGCACAGAATGATAAATTTGCGGCTGAAGCGGTCGGACAAATAGCCGCCGACCGGGCTGAGCGCGGCATAAACGATGAGGAACGCCGACGTCACCGTGCCGAACTGCGCCTGCGACATCTTAATTCCGTTTTCGCCCTCGGTAATCGAGCTGTTGAGCACGGCGAGCAATTGGCGATCGAAATAATTCAGCATCACCACGATCCAGAGCACGCCGACGGCGATCCACGCCCATTTCCCCGGACCGCCTTTCGGAGGATTTTCCGGCAGCGGTTTGCTGCGGAATCCTTTTTTCAAGCCGAATGCGACGGCGGCAACGGCGACGGCGAGCGCCGCCCACGGCGTCAAATCCGCCCACGACGCGATCGCGTCGAATATCGGTTTTGTAATGTCAACGAACCAGTTGGAAGTAGTTTCCTGCATATTTTTTCAGTGATTTCGAGGTGTTGCGTTTATGTTTTTTTACTTTTGAAAATTGATTTTGAGGCGCACGCAGTCCGGCGAGCGGAAGCCGGGCTTGAGTTCGCCGCAGAGGAAATAAATTGAACCGTCGGGAACGCGAATTGCGCTTGCGCCGGCGCGTGCCGTTGCGGGAACGGTCGCGAGTTTTTCCCAGCGCGCGTTCCCGGCATCGTCGAACGAAAGCCGCAGAATGTCCGCGTTGAATTTATACCACGCGGGTTCGTGGCGTTGGTAATCCGGCGCGGGATTTTCGAGCGCGTCTTTGAAAATTTTCGCGTTCACGCCGCCGAAAATCAGCATGCCGCCGCATCCGTCGGCAACGGCGCAGGCGCCGACGAGTCCGGCTTCGGAAACGTCTTCCGGCAACGGCGGGAGCGGCTCCCACGTTTTTGTTTCGGGGAAATAAATTACGCCCGCGCGGTCGAGCGTTGCCTTTTTCGTCGCCGCATCAAAATAAAATCCGCCGACGAGCGCGAACGCGTTCCCGCGCGGCGTTTTCAGCTCGCCGGCGACCGGTTGCACGCGCGGCGTTCCCGGAAAATCCGGAAGCGCGCTCCATTCCTGCGTTCCCGCGCGACGCAGAAACGCTTTGTTCGCGGGAACGCCGTTCGCGTTTCCGCCGGCGAGAAATCCGTTTGCGCCCGCCGCGTTGTCAAGCGTCGCCGGCAACGTTCCGCCGACGGAAATTTTGCCGTTCTGCGCGGAGACTTCGACGCAGGACGCGAGCTTGCCGTCCGCATTTTCGCCGCCGAGCCACTCGCCGCCGTCGGAAACGCCGTAAGCCGCGGGAACGGGCAAGGTTTCCGGGCGCACGCTCCACGCGGCGGGATTTGTAAGATCAAGGCTCCGAATCGTATCGTAAAAACGTTTTTTGCCGCCGTCCGCCGGCCCTTTTTCCGGGAAAAGTGCGCCGCCGGCGACAAGGATTTCGCACGGCGTTTGAACGACGAACGCGCCCGCCACGCCCTGCGCCGGAGCCGTTCCCGCGACGACGAGCGGCGGGAGCGCTTCGACGGAAATTTCGGCGGCGGCGCACGCCGACGGTTTTCCCGAACAGCAACATCCCGCGACGAACGCGGGAACGCAAAACGCCGCGAGCGCGGCAACAAAAAGGGCGGGGAAAGTTTTTCGAGACTTCATGGAGAAAGATTTTCGAGGGGGAAACTTGCGCCATTCTGCGAGAAAACTCGCGTTTCCGCAAGGAAAGTTTCCTCGGCGGGAAAATAAAAAAAAGACGTTCCCGTGCGGGAACGCCTTTTTTGTTTTTTCGGATTTTGAAAAATCCGGAGCTTAGAACGACGCCTTGTCGAGGAGATCTCCGAGGGAGCCGAAGCCCTTGTCGTCGGAGGCGGACGTCGTCGTGCCCTGCGAAGCGGAGCTGCGGTCGCCGCCGTTCCCGCGAATGCGGTCGTAGGCGCGGATTTCCGCCTGAAGTTGCGCGGAATCGTAGTTCGCCGCCTTGATGGAGAGACCGATGCGGCGATCTTCCTTGTCGATTTTGATGACGCGGGCGGAAACTTCCTGACCGATTTTGAGCACGTCCTTGATTTTGTCGACGTGTTCTTCGCCGATTTGGGAGATGTGAACGAGCCCGTCGATCGCGTCTTCGAGTTCGACGAAAGCGCCGAAAGCGGTGATCTTGGTGACTTTCCCGGTGACGATGTCGCCGATGTGGAATTTGCGGTCGATGTCGGCCCACGGATCTTCCTGCGTCTGCTTCATGCCGAGCGCGATGCGCAGGCGATCAACATCGACGTCGAGCACGATGGCTTCGATTTCGTCGCCCTTCTTGAGCATTTCGCCCGGATGGTTGATGCGGCGCGTCCAGCTCATATCGGAAACGTGCACCATACCGTCGATTCCTTCTTCGAGTTCGACGAAAGCGCCGAAGGTCGTGAGGTTGCGGACTTTGCCGTGCACGCGAGCGCCCACCGGGTAGTTGTGGCGAACCATGTCCCACGGATTGGGTTCGAGCTGGCGAATGCCGAGGGAGATTTTCTGTTCTTCCTTGTTGATGCCGAGAATGACGGCGTCAACTTCCTGCCCGATTTTGAGAACGTCGCTCGGTTTGGCGATGCGCTTCGTCCAAGAAAGCTCGGTAACGTGCACGAGCCCTTCGACGCCTTGTTCGATTTCGATGAACGCGCCGTATTGAACGAGATTGACGACCTTGCCGTGCACTTTCGTGCCGACCGGATATTTCTTTTCGATGGATTCCCAAGGATTCGCCGTGCACTGTTTGAGCCCGAGAGAAACGCGTTCCCGCTCGCGATCGACTTCGATAATCATGACGTTGATTTCTTCGCCGATGGAAAGGACTTCCCGCGGGTGGGAGATGCGTCCCCAGCTCATGTCGGTGATGTGGAGAAGACCGTCGAGACCGTCGAGATCGATGAACGCACCGTAATCGGTGAGGTTTTTGACGATCCCGCGACGGATGTCGCCGGGCTTGATTTCGTCGAGAAGCGCGCGGCGTTTTTCGTTGCGCTGTTCTTCGATGAGTTCGCGGCGGGAAATGACGATGTTTTTGCGGTCGAGGTTGATTTTCAGGACCTTGAAGTCATACGTCTGACCGATGTACTGGTCGAGATTCTTCGGCGGCTGCACGTCGATCTGCGAAGCCGGCAGGAATGCGTCGATGCCCATCGAGACGATGAGGCCGCCCTTGACTTTCGCTTTGACGCGACCGGGCATGACGGAGCCTTCTTTGCATTCGGCGACGATGGTTTCCCAGTTCTTTTTCTGTTGCGCTTTGTCGTAGGAGATGACGGGAGCGCCGTTGCGGTCTTCGGTTTTTTCGAGATAGACTTCAATCTCGTCGCCGATCTGAATTTCAGAAATATCGGCGAATTCGTTCGCGGGAACGACACCTTCGGATTTTCCGCCGATATCGACGACGACGTCGTTCTGGCGAATTTCGATGACCGTGCCCTTGATGACGGAGCCCGGCGTGAGGGGACCGAAGCTGCTTTCAGCGAGCAGCTGTTCCATTACGGATGACATTGGATGTATTTGACTTTCTTGTATCTGCGAAAACGTGATGTTCCCGCAGGGTTGACTGTTGTTTTCTCTTCCCGATTCGACGTCGTGCCGAATCTGTGAAGAAAGAGAAGCGGGGAGAATGTGCTTTTTCTTCGCCGAACGCAAACGGAAACTTGCGCGCGCCTCAGCGCACTTGCGGCACGACGACGCCTTCGCGATACACGCAACGCGTGACGGAATAGACGACGTCGAGCTTCGCGGGAACGCCGCGCCGCGGAATAAACCAATATTGGCGGACGCCGGGGCGAACGTTCACGATGCTTTCCGGGAAAAGTTCTTCGCCGCCGTCGGTTCTCACGCGGAACGGCGCCCAGAAAAATTCGGCATTATCCGAAGCGTCCTGATCGATTTCGAGAACGATTGCCGGAATGTTGTTGTTCAGCAGACGAAAATAATCGGCTTGGCGAAAGGCGCGGATTTTTGCGCGGGTTTTCCCTGCGGAAACGGTTTCGGGAAGCACGGAATCATTTTTCCCGACGCGCATCGGCGGGAACGCGCGGCAATCTTCCGGGAAACAAACGCTGCGCACGAAGCGCATTCGCAGGAGAAACGGGAGCGCGGTGCCGTCGGCGTCGAATTCCGGGAAAAGCGTTTTCGCCACGGGAACGCGCAGCGCGTTCGAGTCGCCGTTCTCGAAATTTTCCTGTTCGAGGAATCGCACGTTTTTGTGAAACGCATCGGGGCGCGTTATCGGGAACGTTTGCGCCGGCGCGCGGAGTTCTTTTCCGTCGTTCGTCGTTTCGATATTTTCAAAAGCGGATTCGAGGGAAAAATTTTCGAGCGACCACGCGGCGCCGGGCACTTTCCCGGAGGCGTTCCCGACGATGCGCAAACGCAGTTCGCCGAAAGCGGAGCGGTCGTTCGGCGCGGCGGAGGAAAAACGACATTCGCGCGGGAGCGAGAGACTTTCGACGGCGATTTCCGCCGGCTCGATTTCGTCCGCTTCGGGCTCGGCGGAAAAATCGTCGCCGTCGTGAGCGTCCGGCGTTTTCTGCGGCGTCGCGGGAACGGCGATTTCCGGCGTGAACGCGCGCACGGGAATTTCGCCGCAGTTTTTCCATTCGCCGCCGTCGAGGCGTTCTTCGATGCGAAAAGTGAATCCGCGCGTTCCCGTGTCGCTCGGAAGCGCAAGGAGCGGGAGCGCGCAAATCGCGCCGCCGTCCTTCGCCCAAAGCACGCGAAACGTGTCGGGATCGAGTTGCACGGAAAAGCCGTTCCCGTCCGTGACGGAAAAGCAGAAGCGATTTTTTTCGAAAAAAACTTTTCCGAACGTCTGCACGCAGCGATCGCGATCTTCCTTGGTTTTTCCCTCGGCGTAAATCCAAAACACGGGAACGTTTTGCGCTTCGACGCCGGCGGCGTTCAGCTCCGCGAAAAGCTCGGCGAGCTCGGTTTTTCGCGTCGAGGGCGGAAGCCCCATTTTGTTCATTTTATTGAAAAAACCGCGCTTCCCGGTGAAGTTTTCGACTTCGTTCCCGGCGACTTCCGCGCCGAAAGGCGAAATGATCGAGATGCTCGTTTCCGCGCTTTCGCGAAAGCGGTTGTTCCACGTGAGAAATGCCGCCACGGCGAGAATGAGCAACGCGGCGACGGCCCACATTTTATACAGCACGTCGTTGCTCGCGTGAATTCGGACTCCGAAAATATACATGCGAAAAGGCGCGGGAACGCGGCGGGAACGGACTCAAAGTCCCATGTCGATGTTGACGAGATTGTCGGCGCGAACGTCTTCGTAGTAATAGTTTGCGCTGGCGGAATCGGTTTCGAAAAGCCCGGTTTTTTCCATATCGCCGGAGAAGAAATCTTCCGAGGTCACGGGATCGTTGTAATCCGCGCCGGCGGAGATGAGCAGAAACGTCGGCGCGTCCCACTGCAAACCGCGCTTGCCGCCGGAAATGTTGTTGTAGCGATATTGGAAAAGGTTTTCCCACGGATCGAGAATTTGCTTCGCTTCGTCGGGATCGTCTTCATCGAGATTGAATTCGGAAAGCCCTTCGATGAACGGCACGCGCTCGGCGGACGCGCGTCCGTCGTTGTAGCGAATCATGGCGATTTTTCCGTTGCGGCGGACGAGAATTTTGTCCCCGCGCACGGAATCGATGAGCAGTTGCGCCCATTCGTCGTCGCCGGCGTTGCCTTCGGGCATCGGGTAGTCGCCGTAGCGGGATTTGAAGTCGTTGAGCGCCAGCGAAAGTTTCTGAATTTGGGCTTTCGCCTTCGTCATCATAATCGAATTTTTGACGGGACCGGCGAGGGAAAATGTCAGCGCCGCGAGTCCGACGAGAATTGAGATGACGACGAGAATTTCGACCAGCGTAAAAGCGGAACGTTTTTGGGGGAGCGAGTTGTGCATGATTTTTTTTGTCGAAAAATGTCGGGCGCGGGAACGTGAAATTTTCAGGGGCGCACGAACGGGTTGGAGGATTTTTCTTCGCCGACGCTCGTCGCGGGACCGTGTCCGGGATAAAGCGTGACGTCGTCCGGGAGCGTATAGATTTTTTCGCGGATTGCCTTTTCGAGCATCGGAAAATCTCCGCCCGGAAGATCCGTGCGCCCGATGCTTCCGGCGAAAATCGCATCGCCCGTCCACGCGGCTTTTGCTTCGGCGCAATAATAGACGAGGCTTCCGGGGCAGTGTCCGGGAACGTGCAACGCGCGCCAAGTTTTTCCGAGAAGAGAAAACGCGTCCTCGTCCTGAATCCAGCGCGAGACGCGGAATGCGGTGAAATCGTCGTCGTCGAGCTCGGGAATTGCCGCGCGATACCACGCCATGAAATTTTCCGGATGTTCGTGGCATTCGCGATCGGCTTCGTGCGCGAAAATTTCCGGCGGCACGGGTTGCGTTTTTGCCGTTCCCGCGAGCAGGGCGGGAACGCCCGAATTGTGATCCCAGTGCCCGTGCGTGAGCAAAATCGCGGCAAGCGTCAGTCCGCGTTCCCGCAACACGGGAAGAAGCGCATCGGCGGCGCCCGGCGGCGCATCGACGACGACGCAATCCGAGCGGCCGTCTTCGCTGAGAAGATAGCAGTTCGTGCCGAAAGGCCCGATTGCTTTGCGTTCGATTTTCATGAAAAGGCGCGTCTGCGTTCCCGCGATTGAAACGTCGATTCCGCGTTGCGAAAAAAACGGCAAGCGGCGGGAACGCGGTTTTGCCGAAGGCGAAAAATCAGACTTTCTGCAGCTCCGCTTCCTTGGCTTTGAGCGCTTTGTCCACTTCGGCGATATATTTGTCCGTGAGCGTCTGGATGTCTTTTTCCGTGCGCTTGCAATCGTCTTCGGAAGCGGCTTTGTCCTTGTTGACTTTTTTGACGAGTTCGAGCGCGTCGCGGCGGCAGTTGCGCACGCCGACGCGTCCGGCTTCGGCGAAGCGATTGGCGACTTTGACGAGTTCCGCGCGGCGTTCGCCGGAAAGTTCGGGAACGCTGCAACGCACGAAGCCGCCCATGTTCGCGGGCGTGAGTCCGACGTTCGCGCCGAGAATCGCTTTTTCGACTTCCTTGATGATGCCTTTGTCAAACGGCGTGATGATGATGGTGCGCGCGTCGGGCGTGTTGATGGTCGCCGTGTCTTTGAGGCGCATCGTGCTTCCGTAAGCTTCGACTTGGATATTTTCCACCATCGAAGGAGCGGCTTTGCCGGTGTGGATCGTGGAAAATTCTTTGAGGGTGTGTTCGAGCGCTTTTTTCATCGCGCTTTCCGCATCGTTTTTGATCTTGTTCAGCATAGTGATTTTTTTTGAAAAATTGAGAAAAGTCGCGGCGCGGGAACGCGTTCAGGAAACGAGCGTGCCGATGGATTCGCCGCAAATCGCTCGGCGGATGGAATCTTTTTCCGCCATCGAGAAAACGAGAATCGGCATGTGATTTTCCTGACAAAGCGCGAACGCCGTGGAGTCCATTACGCCGAGCCGCTTCATCAGCGCTTCGTCGTAAGAAATTTTTTCGTAGCGGACGGCGTTTTTGTCCTTCATCGGATCCGCAGTGTAGATGCCGTCCACTTTCGTCGCCTTGAAAATGATGTCGGCGTGAACTTCGTTTGCGCGGAGCGCCGCGGCGTAGTCCGTCGTGCAGAACGGATTTCCCGTTCCCGCGGCGAAGATGACGATGCGCCCTTTTTCGAGGTGGCGCAACGCGCGGCGGAGAATGAACGGCTCGGCGATTTTGTCCATGGAAATGGCGGACTGAACGCGCACGTCGATTCCGTTCTTTTCGAGGCAATCCATAATGGCGAGCGCGTTAATCGTGGTCGCGAGCATGCCCATGTTGTCGCCCGTGGTGCGGTCGGTGCCGTTGTTGCGCGCTCCCGCGAGCCCGCGGAAGATGTTCCCGCCGCCGCAGACGAGGCAGACTTGGACGCCCATGTCGTGAAGCAACTTGAGTTGCTCCGCGAGGTTTTTCAGCGTCGCGGGATCGAGCGGATCGCCGGTTTGGTAATTTTTCAGCGCTTCGCCGCTGATTTTCAGCACGATGCGCTTGTACTTCGGAGTCTTCGATCTCGCTGCGGAGGATTTTTTGCCTTTGGTCATCGTTCAAAAGTATTTCAAAAGTGAGGTGTAATCGTCAAACGCATTCCCCGTCGCGGTTGTCGTTTTCTTCGCGGGAACGCCGATTTTTGCTTTCCGCGTTCGACTTTTTGCTTTGTTCGTCACGAAGTTTTTCAAAATCGTCCACATCGTCGATATCGGAAAAAATTTCCGGCGGGAGCGGTTCTTTCTCGCGTTTTTTCGAGGCGTGAATGATGCCGCACAGCCACGCCTGCGTGTCCGCAATCGGACGGCTGTGCAAGTTGAGTCGGACGGCGGCGTAGCGCAGAACAAGCGTTGCCAGCGCAACCACAATCGCCGCAATCGTCGGCGGAATCAGCTGATGCAACGCAATGTAAAGCGCACTGCCGACAACGGCGACCACGCCGTAAAATTGTCCGGGCTTGAAAACCATCGGCTCTTCCCGCGCAATGACATCGCGCAGAAGCCCGCCGCCGACGGCGTTGATGAAGCCGATGCCGATCGCAACGGGAACGGAAAGTCCGTAAACGAGCGATTTATTCGTTCCGAAAACCGCGTAAAGTCCGAGCCCGAGCGCATCGCAAAACATTACGACGCCGTCGAACCGCGTGAGCGCGCCGCCGAGGAAAATTCCGGTCAGCCACGCGCAGATGAGCGCGAGCATGTAGTTCCCGTCTTCAAAAATCGGAGAAAGTCCGTCTTGGATGCAGATCCCGTCACGGATGAGCGCGCCGCCCATCGCCGTAATCCCGGCAAGCACAAAC
Source organism: Bacteroidaceae bacterium (assembly GCA_963620895.1). Classification (GTDB taxonomy): domain Bacteria; phylum Verrucomicrobiota; class Verrucomicrobiia; order Opitutales; family UBA953; genus Spyradosoma. Next base: position 11,307 of record CAVFCB010000060.1, read on the forward strand.
GCGCCGACGTAGTCGTAGCCTTTCATGCGGGCAGTCATCGTTCCCGTAATGCCGAAGACGAACACCGCCGCGTAGTCAATCCACGGCGGAAGCTCAAGCGTCTCGGAGAGAAAAGACTTCTGCGTGGCGGCGAGAAAATCTCGCGCCGAATCAATGGCGCGCGGGGCAAGCAGAACACCGACCAGCAACAGCACCAACGCTACGATGAAACGACCGGGATGCATAAGGTGAAATCTTCCCGAAATT